>CAIJXW010000158.1 GCA_903824755.1 uncultured Bacteroidota bacterium
CGATCTTCTATTTGCATTGTTTTGTGTCGCCTCTGTTTCTGCACAAAATACAGAACCTATTCAAACCGATAGACCCGATCAAACCGAAACCCCATCATTAGTACCAAAAGGAATGTTTCAGGCAGAAACAGGTTTTAGTTTTCAAAAAGATAACGCGGTAAATAAAACTAATATTCTTCCTTCAACATTGTGGAAATATGGTGTGAACGATAATTTTGAATTACGATTAATCACTGAATATATATCTGAAAAACAGGCCGATGCTAAAATTGATGGATTAGCCCCTATCTATTTTGGTTTCAAAGTAAAGTTAACAGAAGAAAAAGGGATTTTCCCAAAAACATCATTCATCGCACATATGTCATTGCCAAATGCCGCTTCAAAAAAATACAAAACGGATTTCTACGCTCCAGAATTTCGTTTTGTAATGCAGCACACCCTTTCTGAAAAAATGTCTTTTAGCTATAATTTAGGTGCTGAGTGGGATGGTTTTTCGGCCGAACCAACATTTATTTACACAATTGCAAGTGGATATTCAATTACACAAAAGTGGGGTTCGTATATTGAATTATTTGGTTTTGCCCCTCAAAACAATAAAGCAAATCATAATTTTGATGGCGGGATAACGTATTTGATTAACAATAATTTTATGTTAGATTTGTCTGCGGGATTTGGAATTACGAATAATGCCCCAAAACATTATTTTGCTTTAGGATTTTCATTTCGAATATAACATGAAACACTATCATTACATATTTACTGGCTCAGGATTGTCGGCCTTGATGACGGTTTATAAAATGGCACTTTCCGAACAATTCAGTGATAAATCCATTTTGCTGATAGATAAAGATATCAAAAAAACAAACGACAGAACTTGGTGTTTTTGGGAAACAAAATCAAAAAATTGGGAGAAAATAATTCATAAAAAATGGGATTCGGCAATTTTTGCAAATGAAGACTTTCGAAGAAATTTAGATTTAAGCCCATTTCGTTATAATACAATTCGTGGTTTGGATTTTTATAATCTAATTTTTGAAGTCCTTTCAAAACACAAAAACATCACATTTGTTCAACAAAATGTTATTGATTTTCAAGAAACTAAAGGCATAATTTCGGTAAATACAGAAACAGAAACCTATTCTTGTTCAAAATTATTCAATAGTATTATTCGCCTTGACGAGGTTGAAAATCAAACGAAATATCCTTTGATAAAACAGCATTTTATAGGTTGGTTTATAAAAGCCGAAACCCCAATTTTTGATTCAAAAACAGCAACTTTCATGGATTTTTCTGTGAATCAAAAGGGAAATACCCGATTTATGTATGTTTTGCCAACGTCAGAAACAGAAGCTTTGATAGAATATACGCTCTTTTCTCATCGCCATTTGGACAAATCAGAATATGAAGAAGAAATTCAAAAGTATATTCAGAAATTAGGGGTTATAAAATTCGAAATCGTTGAAAAAGAGCAAGGAAGTATTCCGATGACGTGTTTTCCGTTTTGGAAAAAAAACACAAAAAACATATTAAACATTGGGTCAATTGGAGGCTGGACAAAAGCAAGTACAGGATATACCTTTAAAAATGCAGATAAAAAATCGGGCAAGCTGATTCAATTTCTATCTAACGAATCTGATTTTAGAAAATTTCACTCAAAGAATAAATTCTGGTATTATGACTTGTTGCTTTTGAATATTCTAGATCGCAATAACGAGTTGGGATCCATTATTTTTTCGGCACTTTTCAAAAAAGGAAACCCCGCATTAGTGTTAAAGTTTTTAGATGAAGAAACTTCTCTTTTTGAAGACATTCAGGTGATTATGAAATGCCCAAAAAGACTTTTTATAAAAGCATTATTTAGAGTTCTTTTTTCTATTAAAAATAACAAAAAACTATAACAAAACTTTAATAAACAAATTTATTAGTTGCCTCGAAACTTTGTAACTTTGCAACTTGAAATAAACATTTAAAAAAATAAAATATGTATCCAGAAGAAATGGTAATCCCAATGCAAGCAGAATTAACTGCTGCTGGGTTTGAAGATTTACATAGCGCACACGATGTAGAGGCTGCTCTAAAACAAGAAGGGACAACTTTGGTTGTTGTTAATTCTGTTTGTGGTTGTGCCGCTAGAAACGCACGTCCAGGAGTAAAAATGAGTTTAGAAGGAGGTAAAAAACCAGACCACTTGATTACGGTTTTTGCAGGAGTTGACAAAGACGCAGTCGATGCAGCTCGCCAACACATGTTTCCTTTTCCTCCGTCATCACCAAGTATGGCATTATTCAAAAACGGAGAATTAGTTCACATGCTTGAGCGTCATCACATTGAAGGCCGACCAGCCGAAATGATTGCTGAAAACCTAAAAGATGCTTATTCAGAATTCTGTTAAGAATTTCCTTTTATAATTTAACCCTGTTAGAGGCAGTTACTCTAACAGGGTTTTTTAATGATTTTTATTACCTTTGTGCCGAATTCTTCCATTTAGAATTCAAAATATTTCTCACTTAAAACGTTAATAGCATGCAACTGTATAACACATTAAGCGCAGAAGAAAGAGCCGAATTAATTGATCAAGCGGGCAAACAACGATTAACGTTGTCTTTTTATGCGTATTCCAAAATTGAAGATCCTAAAAAATTTCGTGACGATTTATTTATTGCCTGGAACAAACTAGATGCTCTTGGACGAACCTATGTTGCCAAAGAAGGAATTAATGCCCAAATGAGCATTCCCGCAGAAAACATGGAGTCCTTTCGAGAAACTTTAGAAAGGTATGATTTCATGAAAAATATTCGCTTGAATGTGGCTGTAGAACATGATGACCATTCGTTTTTAAAGCTAACGATAAAGGTTCGTGACAAAATTGTAGCAGACGGATTAAATGACGAAACCTTTGATGTAACCAATATTGGGGTTCATTTAAAAGCAGCCGAATTCAATGAAATTTTGGAAGACCCAAATACAATCGTAGTCGATTTTCGAAATCATTATGAGAGTGAAATTGGACACTTTAAAGGAGCTATAACCCCAGATGTCGAAACTTTTCGGGAATCTTTACCTATCATAAATGAGCAATTAAAAGATTTTAAAGAAGACAAAAACTTGGTGATGTATTGCACGGGAGGAATTCGGTGTGAAAAAGCTTCGGCCTATTTTAAACATCAAGGGTTTAAAAATGTATTTCAATTAGAAGGCGGAATTATAAATTATGCCAAACAAATAAAAGAAGAAAACATTCAAAGCAAATTCATCGGAAAAAACTTTGTTTTTGATCATCGATTGGGCGAACGAATTACCGAAGATATTGTTTCTCAATGCCATCAATGTGGGAAACCGTGTGATAATCACACTAATTGTCTCAATGATGGATGCCATTTATTGTTTATTCAATGTGAAGAATGCCAGTCAAAATTAGAAAATTGCTGCTCTACCGAATGTCAAGAAATAACCCATTTGCCACTGGCAGAACAAGTAAAACTCAGAAGCGGAAAACAAGTTGGAAACAAAGTCTTCCGAAAAGGGAAATCAGAAAAACTGACATTTAAACATTCTGGAGAATTATCAGATGTCTCGTTAGCAACCTCTAGCAACGCAGTGACTTTTCGACCAAAAATCAAAATTAAAAAAGTTAGTATTGGCAAAGCCGAACATTATTATGTGAAAGCACAAGTAGGGCTTTTTTTAATTGAAAAAAACGAATTAAATATTGGTGATAAAATAATGATTTCTGGACCAACAACGGGAGATCAAGTTTTAATTCTTGATAAAATGTTAGTCAATGGAAAAGAAAATTCTACGGCAAAACCTGGAGACAAAATAACTTTTGAAGCACCATTCCGAATTAGATTATCTGATAAATTATATAAAATAATAGATTAAAATAGTTTATAAAAACAAATCCACTCCAATTTCTGTAAACATAATAGTTGATGGGAATTGGATTTTTTTTGTAATATAATTTCTAAAAATACTATCTTTACCAATTAAACGTTTTTAAGAACTTAAGTTGCGCCAGTAGCAACACTACATATAAAATTATGGCATGTACAAGTTGTTCAACTTCAGATGGCGGAGCGCCAAAGGGTTGTAAAAATAATGGGACATGCGGCACCGATAGCTGCAATAAATTAACGGTCTTTGATTGGCTTTCAAACATGAGTTTGCCTAATGGAGAAACTCCTTTTGATTGTGTTGAAGTTCGTTTTAAAAATGGAAGAAAAGAATTTTATCGAAATACCGAAAAACTAACCTTGAGTATTGGTGACATTATTGCAACCGAAGCATCACCAGGACATGACATCGGAATTGTAACCTTAACGGGTGAATTGGTAAAAATTCAGATGAAGAAAAAAGGGGTAAATCACACCAGTACCGAAATTCTAAAAATTTACCGAAAAGCATCGCAAAAAGACATCGATATATGGTCTAATGCTAGAGATAAAGAAGAGCCAATGAAGGTGAAAGCCCGTGAATTGGCAATTGCTCATAAACTAGAAATGAAGATATCGGATATTGAATTTCAAGGCGATGGATCAAAAGCAACTTTTTATTATACTGCCGAAGACCGAATAGATTTTCGTTTGCTAATAAAAGATTTTGCCAAAGAATTCAGCACTCGAATAGAAATGAAGCAGGTTGGTTTTCGTCAAGAAGCATCACGTTTAGGGGGCATCGGTTCGTGCGGAAGAGAATTGTGTTGCTCTACCTGGCTAACAGATTTTCGAAGCGTAAACACCTCTGCGGCACGATACCAACAGTTGTCTTTGAACCCACAAAAACTTGCGGGGCAATGCGGAAAATTGAAATGCTGTTTGAACTATGAACTTGACACCTATATGGACGCACTTCAAGGATTTCCTAGTTTTGAGACTAAATTAGTAACAGAAAAAGGAGATGCGATTTGTCAAAAACAAGATATTTTCAAAGGTTTAATGTGGTTTGCATATACCAATAATTTTGCGAATTGGCATATATTAAAGATTGAACAAGTAAATGAAATAATTGCCGAAAACAAACAAAAAAAGAAGGTTTCTTCATTAGAAGACTTTGCTTTAGAAATTACACAAACTCCCGAAAAAGATTTCAATAATGCTATGGGACAAGAGAGTTTAACTCGTTTTGACCAACCCAAGAAAAAGAAAAAACCGAACAAAAAAAGAAGGCCTTCGGGAGAGCAAGTTGTAGCGGGTGCAAATCGTCCAGCTTCTGAACCTAGACCTGCGTCAAACAAAATAATTCCGAATAATAGAAATGAACCTAAAGCATAGTTTTCTGTTTATTTTTTTGATAATTCTTGCCGTTTCTTGCGATAAGAAGAGGGTTTTTGATGATTATCAATCTGTAAATAGTGGTTGGAAAAAGAATAGTCCCGCAACGTTTTTAATTGAAAAATTAGACCCAAAAAAGGACTATAATTTATTCGTTAATATTAGAGCAAATGACGACTATAAATATAACAATTTGTTTCTAATTGTTTCTTTAGAGCAGCCTGATGGGTTAACAAAAACAGATACTTTAGAATATCAAATGGCTCAAGACGATGGCACCATGCTGGGTGATGGTTTTTCGGATATTAAAGAAAGTAAATTAGTTTATAAAGAACGATTTAAGTTCAAATATCCAGAAAACAATAAAGTTCGTATAAGACATGCCATAAGACAATCTGGAAAAGTATCGGGCGATGAAATATTAGAAGGGATAACAGACATTGGTTTCAGGATAGAATCAACAGAAAAATAATATGGCAGCACAAAAAAAATTGAATCAAGAGAAAGATATAAATTACTATAAAAAGAAATTTTGGAAAGTTTTTTTCTATGGCCTTGTCGGGCTATTTCTATTTTTTCTATTTGCTTCATGGGGCTTTTTTGGCTCGATGCCTTCCTTTGAAGATTTAGAAAATCCAGATTCAAATTTGGCCACCGAAGTATTATCCGCTGATGGGGCAACTATCGGAAAATTCTATAATGAAAACCGAACTTCTATCAAATATAAAGACCTTCCGAAACACTTGGTGGACGCACTTGTTGCCACAGAGGACGAGCGATTTTATGAGCATTCTGGTATAGACGGAAGAGGCACCTTGAGAGCGGTTTTGAGCCTAGGCACGAGTGGTGGAGCTAGTACTTTAACCCAGCAATTAGCAAAGCAATTATTTCATGGAGAAGGATCAAAATTTCTTCCTTTTAGAATCGTTCAGAAAGTAAAAGAATGGATTATTGCAATAAAACTAGAGCGTCAATATACAAAAAACGAGATTATTGCGATGTATTTCAATAAAGCAGATTTTGTCAATACAGCTGTTGGAATTCGATCTGCCGCCAAAGTTTATTTTGGAAAAGAACCTCGTGATTTGACAATTCCTGAAGGTGCAATGCTAGTTGGAATGCTAAAAAATCCTTCTTTATTTAATCCTATAAGAAGATTAGAGAAAGTGCGGATAAGACGAAATGTGGTCATGAAACAAATGGTGAAAAATAATTTTTTGGCGGAGGCCACAAAAGAATCTTTAGAAAGCCAACCTATCATTCTTCATTTTCAACCTGAAAGTCATAAAGATGGAATTGCTACCTATTTCAGAGAATATCTTAGGGAGTTTATGAAAAATTGGCTGAAAGAAAATAAAAAAGCCGATGGCTCAGAATATGATATTTATCGTGATGGACTAAAAATTTATACTACCATTGATTCTAGAATGCAGGCTAATGCAGAATTAGCGGTTTCTGAACATTTAACAAATTTGCAAAAAGAATTTTTTTCGCAGGCAAAAACAAATAAAAACGCTCCTTTTATCAATATTTCAGAAGTTGAAACACAACGAATTTTGATGCAGGCAATGAAATCTTCTGAAAGATGGAGACAATTAAAAGAGCAAGATAAAAGCGATGAAGAAATTATAAAATCGTTTAATATTAAAACAGAAATGACTGTTTTTACTTGGAAAGGCGAAAGAGATACAATCATGACTCCGATGGATTCTATTCGTTATTATAAACATTTTCTTCAAGCTGGATTAATGGCTATGGAACCACAAACTGGGCATGTAAAAGCTTGGGTGGGCGGAATAAATTACAAATATTTTCAATATGATCACGTGGGTCAAGGGGCAAGACAAGTGGGCTCGACATTCAAACCATTTGTTTATGCAACTGCCATAGAGCAGCTCAATATGTCACCTTGCGACTCGATAATCGATTCGCCATTCATGATTCACAAAGGCCGTCATCACGTTACGGAGGATTGGGAACCAAAAAATTCTGATCAAAAATATCGAGGAATGGTCACCTTGAAAAAAGCCTTGGCAAATTCTATAAATACCGTTTCGGCAAAACTGATGGACAAAGTAGGTCCAGAGGCGGTAGTGGCATTGGCACACAAACTAGGAATAGATTCTGAAATTCCTGTCCAGCCATCAATTGCATTAGGGGCTGTCGAAATTACTGTTCAAAATATGGTGGCTGCTTATAGCACATTTGCGAATCAAGGCGTATATATAAAACCGCAGTTTATCTCTAGAATTGAAGACAAAAATGGCGTTGTGATTTATGAACCTATTCCCGAATCTCATGATGTTTTGAATAAAGATATTGCCTTTGCGGTAATAAAATTATTAGAAGGTGTTACCGAAGATGGCTCGGGTTCAAGATTAAGAACTCAGGGCGGAGGCTATGGATATGAGCGCGTTACAGGTTATCCATACGTGTTTACAAATCCAATTGCGGGCAAGACAGGGACAACTCAAAATCAATCCGATGGTTGGTTTATGGGAATGGTTCCAAATCTTGTAACAGGAGTTTGGGTGGGTTGCGAAGACCGATCTGCACGATTCAAAAGCATTACATACGGACAAGGAGCTGTTGCGGCTTTGCCAATTTGGGGGCTTTTTATGAAGAAAAATTATGCCGATATTACCCTGACTGTTTCTAAAGAAGAATTTGAAAGACCAGATAATTTGTCTATAAAAGTGGATTGTTGGTCGCCACCAAGCACAACAAAAGACACTACTAATTCAGAACAAAGTACGGAAGAATTTGGATTATAAAATAAATTTCGAAATGAAATTTAGTCCTTTCTTTTGAATGTATATTATCATTTATCAGCAAATAAATTTACCAAATAACAGCAATTATGATTAACAAAAAAGTAGATTCTGTTCGAGAAGCATTGCAAGGTATTCAAAACGAAATGACACTTATGCTCGGCGGTTTTGGATTGTGTGGTATTCCTGAAAATTCCATTTCCGAACTTGTAAATATGGGCGTGACAAACCTGACCTGTATTTCTAATAATGCAGGAGTTGATGACTTTGGATTAGGTTTGCTATTGCAAAAAAAACAAATAAAGAAAATGGTTTCTTCCTATGTAGGAGAAAATGCAGAATTTGAACGTCAAATGCTTTCCGGAGAACTCGAAGTAGAGCTTATTCCGCAAGGAACATTAGCCGAACGATGTCGTGCCGCACAGGCAGGAATCCCGGCTTTTTTCACACCAGCAGGATTTGGAACAGAAGTCGCTATTGGAAAAGAAGCTCGAGAATTTAATGGGAAAATGCACGTTTTAGAACATGCTTTCAAAGCCGATTTTTCGATTGTAAAAGCCTGGAAAGGAGATACCGCAGGCAACCTCATCTTCAAGGGAACGGCTAGAAATTTTAATCCTTGTATGGCTGGAGCTGCCAAAATAACAATTGCCGAAGTTGAAGAATTAGTAGAGGCAGGAACATTAGATCCAAACCAAATTCATATTCCAGGGATTTTTGTACAGCGGATTTTCCAAGGTGAAAAATTTGAAAAAAGAATTGAACAACGAACAACCAGAAAAAGAGACTAAATATGGCGTTAGATAAAACAGAAATCGCAAAAAGAATTGCCAAAGAAGTAAAAAACAACTACTTCGTTAACCTAGGAATTGGAATTCCGACATTGGTAGCAAACTATGTTCGAAAAGATATTTCTGTAGAATTTCAAAGCGAAAATGGCGTTCTTGGAATGGGGCCATTTCCTTTTGAAGGAGAAGAAGATGCCGATATAATAAATGCTGGCAAACAAACCATAACCACTTTGGCGGGAGCGAGTTTCTTTGATTCGGCATTGAGTTTCGGAATGATTCGTGGACAGCATGTCGATTTAACTATTCTTGGAGCTATGGAAGTAGCCGAAAATGGAGATATTGCCAATTGGAAAATTCCAGGAAAAATGGTTAAGGGAATGGGCGGCGCTATGGATTTAGTAGCTTCTGCAGATAATATTATTGTGGCAATGATGCACGTGAATAAAGCGGGTGAATCAAAAATATTAAAGAAATGTACCTTGCCTTTGACGGGGGTGGGTTGTGTGAAAAAAGTAGTTACCGAGTTAGCCGTTCTTGAAATAACCCCAAAAGGGTTCAAGCTTATAGAACGAGCTCCAGGCGTTTCGGTAGAACATATTATAGCATCAACAGAAGCTGATTTGATTATTGAAGGAGAAATTCCTGAAATGCTAATTGATTAATTTCTAAAAAAACCATCCTGCAACTAAAATTGCTGTAATCACACAAATCACATCAACTATTAGCATGGTGCCTAATGCGTATCGGGTGTTTTTTATGTTAACCGATCCAAAATAAACCGCTATAACATAGAAAGTGCTTTCGGCGCTGCATTGAAAAATACTACTTAATCGCCCAGTGAGTGAATCGGCTCCGAAAGTATTCATAGAATCTATCAAAAACCCTCTTGATCCAGCAGAGCTAAATGGTCTTAGCAAAGCCACAGGCAGTGCATCGGTGATTTCTTTGCTAACGCCCATATTAGAAAATGCAAATGCAATCCAATTACTGATAATTTCAAAAAGACCGCTATTTCTGAATAACGAAATTGCCACTAACATTCCTAAAACATAAGGAAAAATGGTAACACCCGTTTTGACTCCATTATTGGCACCCGCCACAAAAGCTTCATAAACAGTTGTGTTTGCTGCAGTAAATTTCTTCTCTTTAAGGAAAGAAAAAATAAGGGTACAAACAATAATTCCTACCAATATTAATGCAGAAAGATTAGATGTAAAATAGTTTTTACCGATTAAATCCAAATGATTTACATACATCAATAATCCAACAATTGCAGCAATCAAGACCATCAATCCTAGTACTAAAGAGGCACTTTTGAAATTAATTTTTTGTTTCATTCCAACGATAAGAAAAGCAGCAATTGTTCCTATAAAAGAAGTGATAATGCAAGGCAACATTACATCGGCGGGGTTGCTGGCATTGGCCGCAGCACGATAGCCAATTATGGAAGTTGCTATTAATGTTAGCCCCGAAGCATGCAAGCACATGAACATAATTTGGGCGTCGCTGGCCTTCTCTTTGTCGGGATTTATTTCCTGTAAACTTTCCATTGCTTTAAGTCCAAATGGGGTTGCTGCCGAATCTAATCCCAAGAAATTTGCGGCAAAATTTAATGTCATATAGGAAATTGATGGGTGATTTTTTGGGATACTTGGGAATACTTTTACAAAAACAGGGCTCAATCCTTTTGCTAGTTTTTCGGACACTCCAGAGATAATTAATAGCTCCATCAAACCACAGAAAAAGGCCAAATATGCCATGAGCGGCAAGATTAAATCCAATAATGTGTTTTTGCATGTTGGCAGTAATCCATCTGATTTTTGAACGCCACTATATATTTTTACGGTTTTGTTTTTAAAGATATATGTGGTGTCCGCATTTAGTTCCTCTCTATTTATTGTATAGGTTTTATCTTCGGATTTGTTGATGCTGTCCTTAATAAATACTGGAATCTGATCTATATATTTTTCGGAAATCAAAATTGGGTCGTCTTTTTTTCCGTTCAAAACGTGGTCAATTGTATAGCTATTGCCAGTAAACAAGCTAAAAATCACAAATGAAATTGAAGAAATAAAAATTACTAACCAAAATCTACTTAAAACCATAACTTTTTATTTTTTGTAAATGTAATAAATCAATTGGAATGTCAAAAATTAATAGCGTTTGTTAGGACGAGGGTAATTATAAATTACACATGAATAATCTCCTCATCGATCAATAAATCTTCTCGCCGAAATCGTAGAAAAATTTGTGCTACTGCAATCGTATCTTTTTCGCAGTAGGTAACGATTCTATCTATGTCTTTTTCGACATAATAAACATGGCCTACTTGGCTCCCATCGATATCGCCTTTTGGAGATGGAATTCCGAGAATTTTTGTTAATAATTTCAGGGACGTATAGTGTTTATAATCACCGAATTTCCATAATTCTAAAGTGTCTAAATGGGGGATTTCCCATGGTTTTTTTCCAAATAAATTTAGCTTACTTGGAATTGCAATTTGGTTGATAATCATTCTTCTTGCAAGAAACGGAATATCAAATTCTTTTGCATTGTGACCACACAACACATGCTGAGATTGATTGAAGTGGTTACTAATCAGGTTGTTAAAATCGGAAAGTATTTTTTTTTCTTCACCAAAAAAAGAGGTGACTCTAAAGTTTCGAATATCGCCTTTGATAATGAAATAACCTGCGGATATACAAACAATTTTGCCAAATTCGGCCCAAATTCCTGCACGGTCATAAAAGGCATCTGGCGAAAATTCTTCTTTTCTTTGGTATTGTGTTTTTTGCTCCCAAAGCGATTTCATTTCCTGATCTAATTCGGTATAATTGGCTGCTTCTGGAACAGTTTCTATATCGAGAAATAAGATGTTTTCTAACCTAATTTTTTCTATCATGGTCCTGAAAGATTAATTGAAATTTACTAATTCTATTCAAATATAGAAAAGAAGTCACCGATAATAATCAGAAAAACAAAATATAGCGTAAATATAAATTGGAAAAATATAAATAATTATACTCTCGAGTCGTGTTTTAGCCCCGATAATAGCGACATCCTCTTGTGGCGGTGTTCGCCACAAGAGATATAGCGGTTAGCGGGAATAGCTCCTAATTATTTCAAATAACTATAAATATAGGTCTCTAAAGCCGATAGTTCGGTGTGATTCATAGTTTTTGTGATGGCAAAATTCGTTTTCATCACTTCATATTGCGATGGGTCGACTAGTGGTTTTGCATCGTCTTTCAGGAACGAAATGATGCTGCCGTTTTGTGCTTTATAAATGGTTGCAATTTCGTGAATGCTAGGGCCAATAATTTTTTGGTTGGGTTGGTGACATGAGACACAATTGCCTTTTCCTTCAAAAAGTTCTTTTCCGAGTTGTTCTGGAGTTTGAGAAATTTTGACTGTTTCTTCTTGTTTTCCAAAGGGTTCTTCGCTTTCTTTTTTGCAAGAAATAAACAAAATCAGACACGCAAATAACGCTAATTTTTTCATTTTTATTTGTTTAGAATAATGGCTGCTTCTTTGGCAAAATAAGTAGAAATCAAACTTGCTCCTGCCCTTTTGATGCACATTAATTGTTCCATCATAATTTTGTCATGATCGAGCCAGCCTCTTTCGGCAGCGGCTTTTATCATGGCATATTCGCCCGAAACATGGAAAACAGTTACAGGAACATTCACGGCGTTTTTGACCTCGCGAACAATGTCTAAATAGGCAATTCCAGGTTTTACCATTACCATATCTGCTCCTTCTTCGACATCCATTAGGGCTTCTTTGATGGCTTCGATTCGATTGGCATAGTCCATTTGATAGGTCTTTTTATCTTTTGGAATAGCGGCATTATCAACTGGTGCACTATCTAAAGCATCTCTAAAAGGGCCATAAAATGCGGAGGCATATTTGGCCGAATAACTCATTATCCCTACGTTTTGAAATCCTGCGGCGTCCAATCCTTGTCGCAATCGCAAGACACGTCCGTCCATCATATCGCTAGGGGCTACAAAATCGGCTCCCGCTTGTGCATGAGAAACGGCCATTTTCACTAAGGCTTCATTTGTAGAATCGTTGGCAATATCGCCATTTTCAATAATTCCGTCATGGCCAAATATGGAATATGGATCGAGTGCCACATCGGGCATGACTATCATTTCTGGACAAGCCGCTTTGATTGATTTTATGGCACGTTGCATCAATCCGTTAGGATTCCAAGCTTCTTTTCCTGTATTGTCTTTTAGCGATTCGTCCACTTTCACATAAATATTTACAGCACGAATTCCTAGAGCGAACAATTCTTTAACTTCTAGGACTGTTAAATCTATCGAACGCCGAAAAATACCTGGCATTGATGGGATTTCGACTTTATAATTTTCGCCTTCTGCAATAAACATTGGAAACATAAAATCAGATGAACTTAATGTTGTTTCGCGAACCAAACTTCTAATGGATTCGTTGATTCGTAATCTTCGACCTCTTTGTAATGGGAACATCTTTTTATTTTTAAGTTTACGGTTTAAATTATGTTTAAACCATTTAAAATTTATAATTCAACATTAAAATAATTATTAAATCCAGTCTATTGGGTTCTCTAAAACTTCTATTAATTTTTCTTCTTCGCTTCCTTTTTCAGGGTGATGGTCATAGACCCACTGAACGTGTGGCGGCAAACTCATCAAAATACTTTCAATTCGACCATTGGTTTTCAAACCAAAAAGCGTGCCTTTGTCATGAACCAAATTGAATTCGACATAACGTCCACGGCGAATTTCTTGCCAGGTTTTATTGGCATCTGAATAGGATAAATTTTTTCTTTTTTCGACAATTGGAATATAGGCTTCCAGAAAACTGTTGCCAACTTCGGATACAAAGTCAAACCAATTTTGCATTGACATTTCCTTATTTTCTTTGCAGTAATCAAAAAATAATCCTCCTATTCCGCGAGCCTCATTTCGATGTGCATTCCAAAAATAGTCATCACATTGCTTTTTATATTTTGGATAAAATGCTGTATTATGCTTGTCGCAAGCCGTTTTACAGGTTTGATGAAAGTGTTTTGCATCTTCTTCAAACAAATAGTAGGGCGTTAAATCTTGACCACCGCCAAACCATTGCTGAATCACATTTCCATTATCGTCATACATTTCAAAATAACGCCAATTAGCATGAACCGTTGGCACCATTGGATTTTTTGGGTGTATGACCAAACTCAATCCGCAGGCAAAGAAATCGGCTTCACTAACGTGGAACATTTTTTGCATGGCTTCAGGTAATTTTCCGTACACCGCCGAAATATTAACTCCCGCTTTTTCAAAAACCGCTCCATTTTCTATCACACGTGTTCGTCCGCCACCGCCTTCAGGTCGCTCCCAAATGTCCTCACGAAATTGAGTTGCCCCATCGACAGTTTCCAGGCCTTTACAGATTTGGTCTTGGAGATTTTGTATGTATTTATAGAATTTATTTTTCATTATTCAGCTAAATAACCGCTTATTTTTTATACTCCTTCACCGCATCTACAAATGCTTTGGCGTGATCTACAGGGATATTTGGTAAAATTCCGTGACCTAAATTGGCAATATATTTGTCTTTCCCGAATTCGTCAATCATTTCGTGAACCATTTTCTTGATAACTGGAATTGGAGAAAGCAAACGACTTGGGTCAAAATTTCCTTGCAATGTGATGTTTCCACCTGATAAATAACGGGCGTTTCTTGGCGAACATGTCCAGTCTACTCCAAGTGCCGAAGCCCTGCTTTTACCCATCTCGTGCAATGCAAACCAACACCCTTTCCCAAAAACAATCACTGGAGCATCATCTGCCAAAGCTTCTATGATTTGGTTGATGTATTTCCAAGAGAATTCTTGATAATCTACTGGCGAAAGCATTCCGCCCCAAGAGTCAAAAATCTGAACGGCATCAACCCCCGATTTTACTTTTCCTTTCAAATATAAAATAGTCGTATCGGTAATTTTTTGCAATAAAACATGAGCCGCAACTGGATTTGAAAAACAAAATCCTTTGGCAGTGTCAAAACTTTTTGAGCCTTTTCCTTCTACGGCATAGCAAAAAATAGTCCATGGCGAACCTGCAAAACCAATAAGTGGCACCTCATCATTCAACATTTCTTTGGTTAATTTTATGGCGTCAAAAACATAACCTAATGTTTCGTTTACATCGGGAACAATTACTTTTTCGACATCTTGAATCGTCCGAATTGGATTGGGCAAAAACGGCCCAAAATTTTCTTTCATCAAAACTTCTATTCCCATTGCTTGAGGAACAACCAAAATATCCGAAAACAAAATTGCTGCATCAGGACCAATTCTACGAATGGGCTGAACGGTAATTTCTGCTGCCAATTCTGGTGTTTGACATCGAGTGAAAAAATCATATTTGTCTCGCAATGCGATGAATTCTGGCAAATATCTTCCCGCTTGACGCATCATCCAAACTGGTGGTCGCTCCACTGTTTCTCCTCGTAATGCTTTTAAAAATAGGTCGTTCTTTATCATTTTTTATGCTTTATTTTACTTTTGACTTCATGCCAAAAGCATATTTCTAGTTTATTTATACTCTTCTATACATTCTTGAATCACGTTTTCAACCGAAGGATAAGAAGCGACTATTATGTTTTTTGTTGTTTTTTCTAAAGCCTCGGCAGTTGTTTCTCCAATGCAAAAACACAGTTCTTTTTTTAAGGTATTGTCTTTCAAATAACTTTCTACTCCTGAGGGACTAAAAAACAAAATTGCTTCGACAGCAACTTTTATTTTTTGGGGCGTTAATAAAGTTTCATAAACCTGAATCTCATTAAATTTTATTTTTGCCCCTTTTAATGCTAATGGCAACGTTTCTTTTCGCAAATTTCCACTAAAAAAAGTGAAGCTTTCATTGGCATAAATCAAAGTAATAATTTCGGCTAAATCGGAAGCATAATCAACATAAACAATTACATTAAAATTATTTTCTTCTAATAATGCTTTCGTTTTTAATCCTACACAATATACATTTTTTGACCTTAACTCCTCTACTTTTGGGTGAAACAAGACGCTTTGTGCGGCATTTTGACTTGTAAAAATAAGATTGTCATTAATTTCTTCTAACTTAAATTCTTGCTTTTTTGTTTGAATAAAATCAACATCAATCACTGAAAAATTAGCATCAACCAACGCTTGTTTCTGATTGTCAGAAAGCACTTTTGTTGAAAGTAATTGTATAGAACTATCCATTATTTATTTAAGGAATTTTTGATGTTTTTCATTAGCTCTGTTCCGCCATTGTTCAAAATTTCTTTGGCTAGTTCGTACCCTAATTTTTTCCATTGTTCGATAGGTACTACTTTTTCGACTTCTAATTTTTGTTTTCCATCTAATGAAAAAAGTGCCCCTTTAAATTCGATTGTGTCCTCACTGAATTTTGCAATTGCCCCTATTGGCGCGGTGCAGCCTCCTTCGAGAGTTTTAAGAAATTGCCTTTCTATATAGGTACAAATGTCGGTTTCTAGATGATTGAGTTGGGCAACCGCTTCTTTAGAAAATTCATCATTTGCCATAGCAACAATAACCATTGCTCCTTGTGCAGGGGCCGGAATCATCCAGTCAAGATTAATATATTCTAGGTCTTTTCCTTCTCCTGCTTTTGCAGATTTTGTAGGGATGAGTCCAATTCTTTCGAGTCCTGCTGCCGCAAATATGGCTCCGTTCCAATTGCTTTCGTTGAGTTTTTGCATTCTCAAATTTACATTTCCACGCAAATCAACTACTTTATGATTGGGATATTGGTGCAGCCATTGTGCTTGACGCCGCAAACTCCCTGTTGCAATTGTGCCATTGTTTTCCAAAAAATCAAGATTGTTTTTATAAACTAAAATATCTCTTTCGTTAGCACGTTCCAAAACTGCTCCTTGAACAATCCCAACTGGCAAAGCCGTTGGCACATCTTTCATTGAATGAACGGCTATATCAACTTGCCCATTAATCATTGCAATATCGAGTGTTTTCGTGAAAATTCCCGTAATTCCTAATTCATATAATGGTTTGTTAAGTAGGAGGTCACCTTGAGATTTTACCGCTACTATTTGAGTTTTATAACCCAAATCATTGAGTTTCGTTTGAACGGCATTGGCTTGCCAAAGTGCTAGTTCGCTATCTCGAGTTCCTATTTTTATGGTTTTACTCATTTTGATACTGATTCAATTTGAAAAACTTTTTTGATCCACTCGATGCTTTCATCAACTGCGGTTTGATCGTCTTTTAGATGGTTTGCAAATTGATTTGTAATTTTCTGAATAATTCGGTTGGTGATAATTTCGGCTTGTTCTTCGTCAAAATTCGATAAATTTTTTCGCTGATAGGTAAGTTCGCCTTCTTTGATTGAATTTAATTTTGCCTTTAAAGCATGAATTGTTGGGGCAAATTTTCGATTTCGTGTCCAAGAAATAAACTCTTTCTTGATTTCTTCAATAATCAATTCGGCGGCAGGAATATGTTTTTGTCGATTTTCAAGGGTTTCATCTGTGATTTGCGACAAATGATCAAGGTGGATTAATGTTACTCCTGGAATATCGTTCACGTTATCATGAACATTTTTCGGAATGGATAAATCCAAAATCAACAAGGGTTTTTTTAGATTTAAAATAGCGGCATCAACTGTTGGATTTTGTGCTCCTGTGGCAACGACCAAAACGTCTGCTTTTTGTAATTCTAAATGCAAATCGGCATAATCTTTTACAATTAAATTTAATTTTCCAGCCAGTTTTTCGGCTTTATCTTTTGTTCTATTTATTAAAGTAATGTGTTCATTCTTTGTGTGTTTTACCAAATTTTCGCAGGTATTTCTTCCTATTTTTCCCGTTCCAAATAACAAAATGTTTTTGTTTCCAATATCAATTACGTTTTTCATAATATATTGAACCGATGCAAATGAAACTGAAGTGGCGCCAGAACTAATTTCGGTATCTGTTTTTATTTTCTTACTTGCCTGAATCACGGCATTTACTAATCGTTCCATAAACGCATTTGCCAACCCAAAGGATTTAGATTGAACAAAACTGGTTTTTATTTGGGAAATAATTTCAAAATCGCCTAAAATTTGACTGTCTAATCCCGTTCCAACTTTAAATAAATGGGAAATTGCTTCTTGATTTTTATATACGTAAGCCACTTTTTGAAATTCCTCAACGGTTCCTTGACTGTTTTCGCAAAGCAATTTTATTAATTGAAATGGGTGTTGTGCAAAACCATAAATTTCAGTACGATTGCAGGTAGAAGTAACAATTAGACTATCAATTCCTTCGGTTTTTGCTTGGCTTAATAACGCTATTTTGGCTTTGTCATTCAAACTAAATATTCCTCGAACGGCGGCATCTGCTTTCTTATAACTCAATCCGATTGCGTAAAAAGTTTGATGTTTTGATAAATTATGATTTTCCATAGTTAGGCTTGCTTTAAAGCAGTACAAATTTATTATTAAGGTTTATATAAAAGTAACGCTCAAAGTACTATTTATAACGCTATGTGTGATTTTGGATTTATTTCGTTATTTTTATAAAAAAAATAGTAATTTTGTAATAAATACAAGGTTTTCGTATTGTTTTATTTAGAGTTATTCTAAATAAAACCAATACAATTATTCAAAAATCGTTTAAAAATATATCGCTATGGGTTCACACGATGAAATCATTATTGAAGATGATTTTACACTTCTTCGCTTTCAAAATGATGGAGACGAACCTTTTTTGGCTCAACGCGAAGTTACTAGCGGGCTAATTCAGTTTCATTTTGGACTAAAAGGAAGTGCTAAATTTATTTTTAACCAAGGGAATTATGCCCTAGAAATGAGGGAAGAAAAATCACTTCTTTTATATAATCCACAAAAAGAACTCCCTCTGCATTTAGAATTAGCCCCAAATTCTTGGGTGCTTTCGGTAATTATTTCAATCAAAAAATTTCATGCTCTATTTTCGACCGAAGCCAATTATATTAGCTTTTTGAGCGAAGAAAATAAAGATAAAAAATACTATAAAGAAAACAATATTAGCCCTTCGATGGCAATCGTTTTGAGCCAAATGTTTCACTATAATTTGAATCCTTCCATAAAAAATCTTTATTATAAAGGAAAAGGATACGAATTGTTGAGTTTATATTTCAATCGTTCTGAAGATTCAAATGCAGAGCAATGTCCGTTTTTGATAGACGAAGAGAATGTATTAAAAATTAAAAAAGCAAAAGCCATTATTATTGCAAACATGGTCGAACCGCCAGGCCTTCAAGAACTTGCCGATGAAATCGGTTTAAATTTAAAAAAATTAAAAATGGGTTTCAAACAAATTTATGGCGATACTGTTTATGGCTTTTTGTTTGATTATAAAATGAATTTTGCAAGAAAACTATTAGATTCTGGCTCCTATAATGTCAATGAAGTCGGTTTGAAAATTGGATATAGCACTGGAAGTCATTTTATTGCTGCTTTCAAAAAGAAATTTGCTACCACCCCAAAAAAATATTTAATGTCAATTAATTCAAACATAGAAAACAAAAATATAAATTAGTATGAAAGGAGTATTATTAGTCAATCTTGGTTCGCCAGAAAGTCCAACACCAAAAGATGTTAAGCCTTATTTAGATGAATTTTTAATGGATAAATACGTTATTGACGTACCTTTTTTGCTTCGAGCTTTATTAGTTCGCGGAATAATTTTGCAAACCAGACCAAAAAAATCGGCTGCTGCTTATGCTAAAATTTGGTGGGACGAAGGTTCGCCATTAGTAGTGATTTCCAAAAGAATGCAGAAAAAAGTGCAAACGCATACTGATATTCCCGTTGCACTTGCCATGCGATACGGAACGATGTCAATCCTTAAGGGACTTCAAGAATTGAAAGACAAAGGAGTTGATGAAGTGATGCTTTTTCCGCTTTATCCTCAACATGCAATGGCCTCAACGACCACAATATTAGAATTAGCAGAAGAGCATAGAAAAAAATATTTTCCCGAAATGAAATTCACGATTGTTCCTGCATTTTATAACAAACCCGATTATATTTCGAGTTTGGCACACTCAATCAAAAAACATTTGGAAGGATATGATTATGATCATTTACTGTTTTCCTATCACGGAATTCCAGAGCGACATATTCGCAAGACAGACATCACAAAATCACATTGCAAAATTGATGGCTCTTGCTGCAACACTCCTTCGCCAGCACACGAATTTTGCTACCGCCATCAATGTTATGAAACAACAAAACAGGTTGTAAAATATTTAGGGATTCCAGAGGGAAAATACAGTCAAACATTTCAATCAAGATTGGCAGGCGATAAATGGCTAACGCCCTATACCGATGAGGAAGTGAACAAGATGCCCGAAAAAGGGATTAAGAAATTAGCCGTTGTCACTCCCGCCTTTGTGTCTGATTGTTTGGAAACATTAGAGGAAATTGCAATGGAAGCAAATCATGAATTTAAGGCTCATGGAGGCGAAGAATTTTTGGCCATTCCGTGCATGAACGATGGCGATGAATGGTGTCAAACTGTTGCAAATTGGATAAATGATTGGATAAATAAATAATATTAATTAGAGTTTAATATATAAAAAATGGAATTTTACAACTCCCTGAAATCCCTTCACCTCATCTTTGTAATCACTTGGTTTGCTGGCCTTTTTTATATTGTTCGTCTATTTGTTTACCAGATTGAAGCCAACGATAAGCCATCGCCCGAAAAGGAAATTTTGCAAAACCAGTACAAAATCATGACCTATCGATTGTGGTATATCATCACTTGGCCAAGTGCAGTTTTGGCAAGTATTTTTGCTTTTTGGATGTTGTTTTTTACAGATTTGGGAGCGGCATGGTTAAAAATGCCATGGATGCATGTGAAATTGGGATTTGTTTTTTTGCTGTATATATACCAAATAAAATGTCATCAAATTTTTAATCAATTGCAACGAAATGAGGTGAATTATTCTTCAAACTTTATGCGATTATGGAACGAAGGAGCTACATTGATTTTATTTTCGGTGGTGTTTTTGGTTATTCTAAAAAATGCTGTCAACTGGATTTATGGCGTAATCGGAATTGTTGTTTTTTCATTACTTTTAATGCTTGGATTCAAATTTTATAAAAAAATAAGAGAAAATAAATAATTGTTTTTGATGCTAAAAGAGTATAAAATGTCGATGCTTTCTCTCCGAATAAGGATTTTCCTTTCGATGATTGTATTGGTGTTAATTGCCTCCATATTAATGGCATCAATTTCTATTATACAATTCAAAAACGAAGCAAAAGAATACCATCAAGAACGACTAGAACGCAAAGAAAGCGCCATAAAAGAACATATAAACTATGTGCTTTCCAACACAAAATACCCATTAAACACTCGGAATTTGGCTTTAATTTTTAAAGTAAAAATTCATGAATTGGCTCAAATTCATGGGCTGGAAATTAACATTTATGGCCTTAACGGAAAATTACTAAAATCGTCAAAAGCTTCGTTTTCAGTTGATACTATAAAGCCTCCCGTTCCAAAATATATATTGAAACTTGTAGAGTCGTCTATTGAAAAACGATATGTGGATATTCAAAATATTGACGGAATAAAAAACCGCTCCTCCTATAGTCAAATTAAAGACGAAAAATTCAAGCCGCTAGGTATTTTGAATATTCCATATGTAGAAGATGATGGTTTTTATGAAACGGAGTTGAAGAATTTCCTTTTAAAATTAGGGCAGGTTTATTCCTTGATGTTACTAATTGCTTTTGGATTGGCCTATTTTCTTTCAAGTTATATTACGAAATCATTAAAGACCATTTCGGACAAATTGAGAGACACGAGTTTGGGACAAAAAAACGAAAAAATTGTTTTGGAAGCCAACAGCAAAGAAATTAATTTGCTCATAAAAGCCTATAACGGAATGGTGGACGAACTCGAAGAAAGTGCTATGAAATTGGCTCAAAGTGAACGAGAGGAAGCGTGGCGAGAAATGGCAAAACAGGTGGCACATGAAATTAAAAATCCATTAACCCCAATGCGATTAACGGTTCAAAGTTTTCAACGGAAATTTGATGCAAACGACCCCGAATTGAAACAAAAACTCAATGATTATTCAAAAACTTTGATTCAGCAAATCGACACAATGAGCTCTGTGGCATCGGCATTTTCTAACTTTGCATCTATGCCTGCCCAACAAAATGAAACACTAAATGTGGTTCAAGTGGTAGAATTGGCCTTAGATATTTTTAACGAAGAGTATATTGTTTTTGAGAGTGAAAACAAGGCGATAGTTTCCAAAATGGATCGAACGCAACTCATTAGGGTGATTACTAATTTAGTGAAAAATGCCATTCAATCCATTCCCGAAGAGCAACCCGAAAAATCCGTAATTGTATCGGTTAGAAAAGACAACGAAAATGTATTGATTGTGGTCAAAGACAACGGAAACGGAATAGCACCAGAAAATGTAGATCATATTTTTGAACCAAAATTCACCACAAAAAATAGCGGTATGGGATTAGGTTTAGGAATTATAAAAAACATAATTGAAAATTATAAAGGAACTATTTCCTTTGAAACCGAACTTGGAAAAGGAACCACTTTTACGGTATCGCTTCCTATTATTAATACTTAAAAAAAAGAAAATGACATTCGAAAATATTATTATTAGCATAGAAAATGCGGTTGCAACACTTACGATAAATCGTCCTGAGAAATTAAATGCTTTAAACAAAGCTACTATCCTGGAGCTGCACGAAGCTTTTAAATCGTTAGAAAAAAATAAAGAAATTCGGGCAATTATTCTAACAGGGTCTGGCGAAAAAGCATTTGTAGCAGGAGCTGATATCTCTGAATTTGCCGATTTTTCTATGACAGAAGGAGCCGAATTAGCGGCACGTGGGCAATCTCTTTTGTTTGATTTTGTCGAAAATCTAAAAACGCCTGTGATTGCGGCCATCAATGGTTTTGCACTTGGCGGAGGTCTAGAATTAGCGATGGCGTGTCATTTTAGAGTGGCATCGGATACTGCAAAAATGGGTTTGCCAGAAGTTTCGCTTGGAGTAATTCCAGGTTATGGCGGAACGCAGCGTTTGCCTCAACTCATAGGGAAAGGGCGTGCTATGGAACTCATTATGACCGCTGGAATGATTCCGGCAGAGGATGCTTATCGAACTGGATTAGTGAATCATGTTGTGCCACAAGTTGAGCTTTTATCATTTTGTAATGGGATTGCATCTCGTATTTGTAGAAATTCTCCAATTGCAATTAGCGAAGCCATTTGTGCGATAAACTCCAATTATAAAGAAGGCGAAAATGGCTATAAAACAGAAATTGAGGCGTTCGGAAAATGCTTTGGGACAAAGGATTTCAAAGAAGGAACTTCCGCATTTTTAGAAAAACGGAAAGCAAATTTTATAGGCGAATAATTAAACCTCTCCGTCCCACTCTGCATAAAACTGAGAGAGAAATTTTTCCATAAAATCATGACGTTGTTGTGCGATTTTCTTTCCAGTTTCGGTATTCATTTTGTCTTTCAAGAGCAATAATTTTTCATAAAAATGATTGATTGTTGGTGCCTCAGAGTTTTTATACTCCTCTTTTGTCATCCTTAGATTTGGCTGAATTTCTGGATTATAAATTGGTCTATTTTTGAACCCTCCATAATTGAAAGTTCGAGCAATTCCGATGGCTCCAATTGCGTCCAAACGATCCGCATCTTGAACAATTTTGAGTTCGATAGAGCTTGGTTTTGTTTCAAAATTTCCGCCTTTGAACGAAATATTTTCAATAATAGCTACAACGTGTTGAATTGTATCGCTATCCACATTTTCGGATTCTAGAAAAGTTTTGGCTGTTTTCGGCCCTATTTTTTCGTCCCCTCCGTGAAATTTACTGTCGGCAATATCGTGAAGCAAAGCTCCTAATCGAACTACAAAAGTGTTGCATTTTTCAATTTCGGAGATCGAAACCGCATTTTTATATACACGCTCAATATGAAACCAGTCGTGACCGCCTTCCGCATTTTCTAATTGTTTTTTTACAAAAGCAATTGTGTTGTTTATAATTTCAAAATGATTCATATCCTTGTAATTAAAAAAGGCTGGATTTAAAGTAAAATTACTCAAAATCCAACCTTCAAATAATAAATTATTGTTTTAAATTGCTGCTGGCTCAACCCATTTGAAGGTAAAAGAATTTTCTGGAATAATTAATCTTTCCGAAATTCGTGCCATTCTTGAAGGCAATTTCATTAAATAATCTCTTGCTTTTTCGGCATCTTCTGTCAACCCAGAAATTTTGTCGATTTCCCATTTGTCGATTAGCTTTTGCATAATTTCGACATAGTCATTGGCGGTATAAACTCCAATTCTTTGTGCCGAATCAGAAAAATGTTCAAATGCAGAGCTGATTTTATTACCAGATTCTCTTAAAAAGTGAGCGGGCATAACAATTTTTTGTTTCATCATATATTGAAAAGCCAACATCATTTCGCTTGGATCCACTTTGAAAATTTGGTTGATAAACTCGCTATATGCATGATGGTGACGCATTTCGTCTCCTGCAATCATTTTGCACATTTTTGAGAGTTTATTGTCGCCATAGTTTTTTGCCAATTGAGATACTCTATTGTGAGAAACATAAGTGGCAAGTTCTTGGAAACTAGTATAAACAAAGTTTTTATAAGGGTCTCTTCCAGTTCCAATATCAAAACCATCATTGATTAAATGTTGGGTTGTGATTTCTACCTCACGCATATTGACACGTCCTGATAAATACAGGTATTTATTCAAAACATCGCCGTGTCTATTTTCTTCGCCCGTCCATTGACGCACCCATTTTGACCAACCGTTTCTTTCTACATTATCAACACCTTCAACATCCATAAGCCAGGATTCGTAGGTTGGCAAAGCCTCTTCTGTGATAGTGTCGCCCACCATAGCCACCCAAAAATCATAGGGTAAATCTTTTGCAATTTCGCGAAGTTCTTTTACATCTTCTAGAAAAGTATCGCTTTCAGAATCTGGCAAAAAATCGGAAGGTTGCCATATTTTTTCTACGGGTATTAGATATTGGTCGACAAAGCCATCGACTTTTTTTTCTAGAAATTGCATTACTTCCAAACGCACGTTTTTTATTGACATTTTGTTATATTTTTAGGTTTAAAACTTAAAATCCAAATAGGGTATAAATTTTAAGTTTGATATTTTTAATTATTAACTCCTTGTTTTATTGCGGTTTCTGTTTTTTGCATAATTTCTTCAAAAGCAAAATCGCAAACAGGGATTGATTTATGTGCGGTAAATATAAGGCGATTTCCTAAACCAAGCGGCAAAAATCCATATCTAAATATTTTCCATGAATTATTAATACTAATCGGAACAACATGGGCCGAAGGAGCATATTTGCATAATATTTTCAATCCACTTTGTGCAAATTCCTTTGGCGTTCCATTTTTACTTCTTGTTCCTTCAGGGAAAATTACTGCCGAACGGTTATGTTTTTCAATATATTCTGATAATTCTTTTATGATTGTGATGGCTTGTTTTGGATCTTTTCTATCGATGAGAACCGACCCGCCATGACGCAAATTAAAGGAAACACTCGGAACGCCTTTTCCTAATTCTTTTTTGCTTACAAATTTGGGGTGAAATTTTCTTAAAAACCAAATAATTCCGATGATATCATACATGCTTTGATGATTGGCAACAAAAATAATCGGTATTCCTTTCGGAATGGCATCTCTATTTTCAAATTTATAGGTTGTCCCTAATGGTTGAGCGACTTTCAGAAGAAGAAAATTTAGATAATCAACACTTTTTTTATGGGCTTGGTAGCCAAAAACATTGAAACAAACCCATTGAATCGGGTGAAAAATAACCAAATTTAAAACAAACAATAAGTAGCAAACCAACGAAATTGGATAGGAAATGAGCTTTTGCATTTTGATTATTAAAAAACAAAAATAAATAAATAAATTGAGTTGGAAGGATATTAAAATTTAAATAAGTCAATTATATCAACATCTAAAGCTTTTGAGATTTTTAGCAAAGAGGAAATTGTTGGGTTTCTTTTTCCAGATTATTAATGTATTTGAATTATAATGTGAGCGGAAAATTATTAATTATCTCCTCCTTTATCAATCCCTCCCCCTATTTTCAACTCCCCTCCTGAATTTTAAGGAATTTGTTAAAAACTAGTGTTTTTTAA
This sequence comes from uncultured Bacteroidota bacterium, assembly GCA_903824755.1. Classification (GTDB taxonomy): domain Bacteria; phylum Bacteroidota; class Bacteroidia; order Flavobacteriales; family Flavobacteriaceae; genus Flavobacterium. The sequence goes on from CAIJXW010000158.1 coordinate 26,040, forward strand.
TTTCATTTACATCAAAAAAAAAAGTATTTTTACGAAAAATAAGTGCAACATAAATGAAAGAAAAGATGAGTTCAGAAAAAGAAGCAAAATTAAAAGCCCTCCAACTTACACTTGACAAATTAGACAAAACCTACGGAAAAGGCACCGTAATGAAAATGGGCGACAAAGCCGTTGAAGAGGTAGAAGTAATCTCTTCTGGTTCGCTAGGTTTAGATTTGGCCTTAGGAGTAAATGGGTATCCAAGAGGTCGTGTTATTGAAATTTATGGCCCAGAATCTTCTGGAAAAACTACTTTAACGCTTCATGCTATTGCCGAAGCTCAAAAAGCAGGTGGAATTGCTGCGTTTATTGATGCTGAACACGCTTTTGATAGAAATTATGCCGAAAAATTAGGCGTTGACATAGAAAATTTGATCATTTCGCAACCCGATAATGGGGAGCAAGCTCTAGAAATTGCCGAAAACTTAATTCGGTCAGGAGCAATTGACATTGTTGTGATTGACTCGGTGGCGGCTTTAACGCCAAAAAGCGAAATTGAAGGCGAAATGGGTGATTCTAAAATGGGATTACACGCTAGATTAATGTCGCAAGCCCTAAGAAAATTAACTGGGACAATTAGCAAAACACATTGTACGGTGTTCTTTATCAATCAGTTGAGAGAGAAAATTGGTGTTATGTTTGGAAATCCAGAAACAACAACGGGTGGAAATGCACTGAAATTCTATGCTTCAATTCGTTTGGATATTCGGCGTTCGTCTCAAATAAAAGATGGTGACAACGTTATTGGAAATAGAACTAAAGTAAAAGTTGTAAAAAATAAAGTAGCCCCGCCTTTCAAAGTAGCCGAATTTGACATTATGTATGGCGAAGGAGTTTCAAAAACAGGAGAAATACTAGATTTGGCCGTTGAATTTGAAATTATCAAAAAAGCAGGGTCTTGGTTTAGCTATGGCGAAACAAAATTGGGGCAAGGTCGCGATGCGGTGAAATCTTTAATAAAAGACAATCCTGAAATGGCCGAAGAATTAGAACAAAAAATTAAGGCTCACATAAAAGAGACTAACGCATAATACTAAAAACGCCCAAATTACTTTGGGCGTTTTTTATTTCTGATAAATCTCCAATTGTTTTAAAATAATAGCTCTCGCTTCATCTTTTATTTCTTTGATCTCCTTTTTGTTTTCTATTGTTTTTCCTGTTGTATAAACAAACCGATGAATCTTAACTCGCATAATTCCAGGACTTCCGCTCAAGAATGTATAGGACATTCGCTCTTTATTATCGCCAAAAGTTATTGGAACAATTGGTATTTGCTGCTCGATTGCCAATCGAAACGCCCCATCTTTAAATTCGTCTAGCATTATTGATTCGTCTGCAGGAACGCCCCCTTCGGGAAAAATACAAATACTCAACCCTTGATTCAGCCGTTTTTGTGCCCGATTAAAAACCTCCATTCTGCTTCTAGAACTATTTCTGTCCACCAGAATACAGGTTCTTTTATAGAAAAATCCAAAAAGCGGAATTTTTGATAATTCTTTTTTGCCAACAAAAACAAAAGGATTTTTGACCACGGCAAGCATCAGCATAATATCGGTCATAGACGTGTGATTTGCAACCAGCATATAACTTGATTTTTGATCCAGCTCTTGCTCTTTTTCGATTTTATAATAAAATCCAGTTCCTATTAGTACACATTTTGCCCAAACTCTTGCTAAAACAAAAAAATGAGGATACCATTTTTCTTTCAAAATTGAAAGCAATAAAAGTGGCGACATTATCAATATAGGAAGCCCGAGCATGATATAAAACCACACACGCCAAAGCACCCAAAATATGTTTTTGATGAATTTCATAAAGCCAAAAATACACATTTCCTCGTTGTTTTGATCACATTGAATTAACTTTGAATAAAAAACGCCTGTGAGGTGCGGTTTTTAATAAAATCTTTATAATCTTTGTAGAAGAAAAAACTCAATATTTACAAAAATAATCATGTCAAAAATACTAACTGGTATTCAAAGCACAGGAACTCCTCATCTCGGAAACCTATTAGGTGCCATTTTGCCAGCCATTGCGTTGTCAAATAAACCCGAAAACGAGTCGTTTCTTTTTATTGCCGATTTACATTCGATTACGCAAATAAAAAACGGAGCTGTCTTGAAAGAAAACACATATAGTACAGCTGCTGCTTGGTTAGCTTGTGGTTTGAATGTTGATAAAGTTGTTTTTTATCGCCAATCAGATGTGCCACAAACGGCAGAATTATCTTGGTATTTGAGTTGTTTTTTTCCGTTTCAACGATTGACATTAGCACATTCTTTCAAAGACAAATCAGATCGTTTGGAAGACGTAAATGCGGGTTTGTTTTCCTATCCGATGTTGATGGCGGCCGATATTCTTTTATATAATGCAGAATTTGTCCCTGTTGGAAAAGACCAATTGCAACACATTGAAATTACGCGTGATGTTGCCGCAAGGTTCAATCATCAAATGGGAGAAGTGTTTGTTTTGCCCGAACCATATATTCAAGAAAATACCATGTATGTGCCTGGAACTAATGGTGGAAAAATGAGTAAATCGGCCAATAATATTATCAATATTTTTCTTGATGATGCCGCTTTAAAAAAACAAATCATGGGCATTGAAAGCGATAGTACGCCTCTAGAATTGCCAAAAAATCCAGCTACTTGTAATGTTTTTGCAATTTATAAATTACTAGCAACCGAAGATCAAATTGAGGCTATGAAAGCCAATTATCTTGGCGGAAATTATGGTTATGGCCATGCCAAAATGGCTTTATTTGAATTGATAATTACAAAATATAAAACCGAAAGAGAAACCTATAACTATTATATGAACAACATTTCTGAAATGGAAAGTTTGTTGAAGGGCGGAGCTAAAAAAGCGAGCAAAGTGGCTGATTCGGTATTAGAAAAAGTAAGAATAAAGCTTGGTTTTAGCCCTTTATAAAGACTAAATTGCTTCAAATAATTTTCCTGGCAAAGGTCGAATAACTCCCTTCAGTTCCATATTTAGTAAAATTCCCGAAATCTTAAAAATCGGGAAACCGCATTTAATAGCAATCAAATCCATGACTTCCTTTCCTGATTTTTGAAGATAATCATAGACCTTTTGTTCGTCTTGATTTAGCTCTACAAAAAGTTGCTTTTGAACTGCTTTTGATTTTTTTTCAATATCCCAATTTAACATATAAATTAAATCGGCGGCACTCGTCAACACGTTTGCTTTTTGGGTTTTAATAAGATTATTACACCCTTGACTATATTTGTCCGAAACCCTGCCCGGCACAGCAAAAACATCTCGATTATAATCAATTGCACAATTTGCGGTGATTAGCGAACCTCCTTTTTCGGCAGATTCAATTACAATTGTGGCTTCAGACATTCCAGCTACGATTCGGTTTCGGCGAACGAAGTTTTCTTTATCGGGATTTGAAGAACTCCAAAATTCGGTCATAAATCCTCCATTTTTTTCCATTTTTGCAACATATTTTTTATGTGTTCCTGGATAAATTTGGTTCAAACCATGGGCAACAACACCGATTGTTTGAAGGTTTTCCTCCATAGCCGCTTGATGAGCAATAATGTCAACCCCATAGGCAAAGCCACTAACAATTATTGGGTTTAATGGGGCTAAATCTGAAATTAATTTTTTGCAAAATTCAACGCCATAAGAGGTGACTTGCCTTGTTCCGACAATGCTGATTATTTTTTGGTTTTGCAAATCGAATGTCCCAGAAGAGAATAACAAAATCGGCCCATCGATACAGTGTTTTAGTTTGTCGGGGTATTTTTCATCTAAAAAAAATAGTGGCTGAATATTGTTGTCAGAGATAAATTTCATTTCGGCGGTGGCTCTTTCAAAAACAGATTTGTCTTTTAATTTTCTTGTCAAAACTGACCCAACTCCATCTATTGCAGAAAGTTGTGAGGATTTTGATTTGAAAACAGCTTCGGCGTTACCGCAAAATGTCAGGAGTTTTTTAGCAACAATATCGCCAACGCCTTCTACTTTTTGTAAGGCTAATAAATAAAATAATTCGGTTTCGTTCATGGCAAGTATTTATAATAAAAGTATTAAAAAAATATGGATTTGTGAATAAAAATTGTGAATAAAATTTTGAAAACTATTATGAATTTATATCTTTGTTATTATGAATACACAAAAACATATTTCGCAACTCCTTTATCGCTATCAATGCGTTACTGTTCCTGGGTTCGGTGCTTTTTTGACCGAAACCAAGTCGGCGCAGTGGCATGAAGTTTCGAATACTTTTTTTCCACCTAAAAAATTAATCTCTTTTAATTCGCATTTAAAAAACAATGATGGATTATTAGCAAATCATATTGCAAAAGCAGAAAAAACAACTTATGAAGTAGCGGTTTCTGCCATCGAAAAAGAGGTAATCAACTGGAAAAATAGCCTTCAAAACGAAGGAAGAATCGAGTTGAAAAACATTGGTTTGTTTTTGTTAAATTCTGAGGGAAGTTTAGTTTTTACTCCTTCAGAGCAACTGAACTATCTGACCGATTCTTTTGGTTTGAGTTCGTTTGTAACCCCTTTCATAAAAAGAGAAATTTATAAGGAAGAATTGGCTCAACTAAATGAAAGCGAACCTATTTTGCTTGTTACTAGAAAGAGTCGCCCTTATTTGAAATATGCTGCTATTTTGGTAGTTGCTTTAACTGCATCGGGAAGTCTTGGGCTAAAATTGTATTCGGACAAAATTGAAACCGACACCATATTAGTAGAAAAAGCAGTTCAGAAACAAGTTGAAAACAACATTCAAGAAGCTACTTTCTTTATTCAAAATCCATTGCCAGCTGTTACCCTTACGGTAAAAGAGGAAACAATGCCTTATCATGTTGTTGCGGGGGCGTTCCGAATTGAAGAAAATGCCGAAAGAGCCTATCAAGATTTGATAGAAAAAGGATATAAAGCACGAAGAATTGCTCCTAACAAACACGGATTATTTCCTGTTTTTTACGGAAGTTTCCCTACCTATACAGAAGCTCAAAAGGCTAGAACTGAAATTAAAAAATCTGAAAATCCAGAAGCATGGCTTTTAATTGAAGAGCTTTAATAACTATTTATCCCGAATTTTTCGGGATTTTTTATAAACTGTAATTATCTTTGTTAAAAAAAATGCAACCAAAACACCCTTCCGAATCCTTGACAATTTTGACCGATATGGTTTTGCCTGGCGAAACCAACCCATTAAATAATTTATTTGGAGGCGAGTTACTAGCCAGAATGGATCGTGCTGCAAGTATTGCTGCGAGAAGACATTCAAGAAGAATTACGGTAACAGCATCTGTGAATCATGTCGCTTTTAATCGCGCTATCCCTTTGGGGAGCGTAGTTACGGTAGAGGCAAAAGTCTCAAGGAGTTTCAAAAGTTCTATGGAAATTTTTATAGATGTGTGGCTAGAAGATCGAGAATCTGGTATAAAAGCCAAAGCAAACGAAGCAATATATACCTTTGTTGCTGTTGACGAAACTGGTCGTCCCGTAGAAGTTCCTCCTATTATTCCTGAAACCGAACTAGAACATCAACGGTTTGATGCCGCTTTGAGAAGAAAGCAACTCAGTTTGGTCTTGGCGGGAAAAATGAAACCCGAAGATGCAACAGAATTAAAGGCGTTGTTTTTGTAGAAAAAAGAACAAATAATATCCTAAAATTTCAGTTTGTGAAATTTATTAATATAAAAAAGGGAGCTAATTAGCTCCCTTTTTTACATATTATAAAGCCAACTGCTTGGATTGGTATAAATTGTATTTTGAGAAATAGTGAATTTTAAAACGGTTTTCCCAGAATCGCCATTTGTTCGAATCTTTCCGATGGTTTGTTTTGTCGAAACTTTATCTCCTTTGCTAACAGAAACGCTGCTCAAATTTTGATAGACCGTAAAAAAGTCTCCGTGCTGAATCATTATGGCTTTGTTGACAGGCGAAAAAACCATTACGCTCGTTACCACTCCCGAAAAAACAGATCTTGCACTGGCACCTTCATCGGTGGTGATTTCTACACCGCTATTATGAATCGTTAATGTTTTATAAACAGGGTGCGGCTGGTCGCCATAACGCAACGTAAGTATTCCTTTTTCGACTGGCCATGGCAATCTTCCTTTATTGGACCTGAAATTATCGGCTAGCAATTTGCCTTCTGGCGTAAGTACGATTTTGGCGGAGGCTTCAATGGCTTTCGATTCGGCTTCAATTGTAGCTTTTGCGACTGTTTTTGCGGGTGCACTTGTTGGTCCTTTTTTGACAGCATCGGCGGTGGCTTTTCGATTGGCTTCGGTAATGGCTTTTCGGTTGGCTTCGGCGGCTTTTTTATTGGCTTCGGCAATGGCTTCACGAATTAATCTATCTATTTTTCGATCGATATCTCGAGTTTCTTTTTGTTTTTTCTTGATTTCGGCAAGGATTTTTTTCTTGTCTTTTTTGATTGAATTAATCAATTTTACTTGTTCTTCCTTTTCTTGTTGCAAAGCCAATCGTTCTTTTTCGTTTTCTTCGAGGAGTTTTTGTTTGGCTGTTTTTTGAACGCCTAATTTTTCATTATAAACTAATAACTCTTTTGATTTAACTTTAATTTCTTCGCCTTGCAGTTTTCTATAATTGGTATATTGCTTCATATATTGAAAGCGTTTATAAGCTTGAAGAAAATTCTCGGAAGACAATAGAAACATCGCACGACTTTGCTCAGAGCGACTTTTGTAGGACTTAAGAATCATTTTTGCATAATCTTCTCGAAGGATTTTTAAATCTTTTTTTAGTTTGTTAATTTCTATCTGATTAATATACATGTCGTTACTAAGCAATTTTGTTTGCTTTTCGGTGGTGTTAATCAGCTTTTCTTTCAGTTTGATTTTTGTGCCTTGAATGACAATTAGATTAGAAACCGATTTTTCCTTTTTTTTCGTAGCCTGCAATAGTAATTCGTTTTCATGAATTTCTTGCTGAATTTGGGCTTTTCGTTGTTCTAGTTTTTGTTGTTGATCGTCCTGACCCCACATTTGAAGTGTCAAAAACAAAAAAATCAAGCTTAGGATAAATTTAGGCATACTTTAAATATTTATACAAATTTAATTAATTATAATTCTCTCATACGATTCTGGCACACTATATGGAAAAGAAAGTTCTTCGTTGAATGTTATCGAGTTATAATTGATGTTTATATTGGTTTTGTTTTCGTTTTGAATTGCATCAATAATTAGGTTCATTGGCATTATTACTTCGGCAAAATTTTGATGCTTTGGATAGCTCAATTGCAGCAATCTCCCTTGCGAAGGTTGGGCAATTTCTTCTTTGTTAATCAAAAATCTATCGGCGTCAAAATAGCAGGAAATGTTTGTGTTTGCTCCCAAATTGGAGAAAATTTTATAGCCACTTTCTTGCTTGACGGTTTCATATTTTCCTTCGTTTAAATTCTCTAAACTTTGTCCTATAAGCATATTTTGTACCTTGGTAAAATTCAAATTCATTCCGAGCCACCGACTTAACAAAGAGTAATCACCGTCAAAATATTTAGTGTTTATTTTGTCGTAATACTGAACTTTTGTTGGCGTAATTAATGCTTTTGCCATCGTAATTCCGAGAACACGAATACTGATTAGTATTTTCTCGTCTTTTTTTATTTTAATTTCGGCAGATACTTTTTGCGACTGACTTGCGTCCTGATAATTGGCTGTTGATTTTATATAAATCGTCTTGAAATTTGGCTTGTTGCTATAATGTTTCTGTATGATTTTTGAAGCAGATAATTCATTTGTTGGCTTCTGTTCTTCTACAAAAACCTTTGCAGGTTTGCAAGAAAAAAGAGTCGTGGCTAGAATTACTATTGTCAATAAATATTTCATTTTCTTGTTTGTTTTAAAGCGTTTTCAGCTTTAGAAAAATACATTTCTTTTTTGTTATTATCGCCCAATCCGCTAAAAGCTTCTCCTAATTGGATATAAAAATTAATTTCTAATGCGGGATTATCAACCACAAAATCCAATCCTGTTTCTAATAATTCTTTTGCTTTTTTAAATGCCAAAAGCTGGTTATTTCCTAGCCCTGCAAAATAATAAAATTGCGGTTGCGAGGGAAAAATTTGAATCCATTCATTCGCTTTTTTTATAATAACGTCAAATTGTGCTGTTTCCGTATAGGCTTCGAGCAAAAGTAATGCCGCTTCAATATCTTCGTTGTTTTTTGAAAGATATAACTCATAGAAACGAATCGCTTTTTGTGTGTTGCCCTTTGAATGATAAAATTTTCCTACTTCTTTGGCAACGGCTACTTCTTTGTCATTGTCAAAAAACGATATTGCCTTGTCCAAATCGAGGTCTAGTTGGGGTTTGTTGTTGCTATAAATTAAAAACTCATTTAGCATTCGGTGTTTGATTTTTGAGTCTATCTTGCTGCTGGCTAACACAAAGTTCATAGATTTCACCACATTTGCATCATCATTTGAAATTAAATACAATTGAAACAAATTCACCTGAGCCCAATCTGATGTTGGAATTTCTTGCGAAAGTAGTTTTGATAATTCTAGTGCTTTTTCGTCCAGATTATTTTTATAATAAAGGGCGATTAGGGCGATATAATTTGACTCTTCTTTTGGATATTTTTTTATTTGATTTATCAAATTTATTCTCTCCATACTTTGGTATTCTGGCTCCTGAAGTATTTGATATTTATAGTTATCTCTTAATTCTGATTTGCCTACTTTTTCATTCAGTTCGTTTATCAAATCTAGGGCTTTGTCAAATTGTTGCGTGTTCATATAGAGCGAAACCAAATCTTCTTTATATTCTTTTTTAAATTCGATTAGTTTCGTGACAATGTCAATTGCTTTTAAATATTCTTTTGTTTCATAGCAAACATCATACATTCCGACCAAAAACCATTTGTTTGTAGGGTCAATTTTTGCTGCTTTTTCAAAAGAAATAAACGCATTTTTATAGTCTTTTTGGGCTAAATAATTTCTCCCTAATTCCGAATAAACTGTTGCGTTTTCTGGCTGAAGCTCCAAGCATTTTTCTAGAGCAACAATTGCTTTGTCGTTGTTTTCTATCCCTTTTTGAAGCAACGATTCATAGAATGCGTCTTGAAACTCCATTTCTGGTGTTGGCTTTTGATTTGGCTCAGGCTGTGCAAAAAGCAGCGCTGGAGTGCAAAGCAATATTAAAAAAGCACTTATTATAATTAAGTTTTTCATTGTGTTTTCTACCTCTTTTTTTTATAGAGTAGTTTTTTGTTTTATTCTAAAACGGAATAATCTCCAATACTAATACTTGTAAATTTTCCGTCAAAAATGGCATGACTCCCTATCATCGCATTATCTAAATTGGCGTTTTTTATATGTGAATGTGTTTGCACCAAACTATTTTTTATAGTGCTATTTGAAACGTGACACCCTTTCCCTAAAGAAACATTAGGTCCTACTGTTGCGTTTATTAGCACTACATCTTCGCCAATATAACACGGCGGAATGATGGTTGCATTTTCCATTTTCACATCATAATCAACGAGATGTATGCCGTCATTGTGCAAAAATCCTAATAATCGGGAATTTGTTTCGACTGTTACGTTTTTATTGCCACAATCCATCCATTCGTCCACTTTTCCTGGTACAAATTTCAGCCCTTTTTGCTTCATATTTTCTAGAGCATCTGTTAATTGATATTCTCCGCCCTTAACAATGTTGTTGTCGAGCAAATAGTGTAGTTCTTTTCTGAGAGTTTCGCCTGACTTGAAATAATATATTCCGATAATGGCCAAATCAGAAATAAATTCTTTTGGTTTTTCAACAAAATCAACTATTTGATTATTTTCGTTCAATTGCACCACCCCAAACGCGCTTGGGTCTTCTACTTGTTTTACCCAAATTACGCTATCGGCGGAAGTGTCTAATGTGAAGTCGGCTCTAAAAAGTGTATCTGCATAGGCAACAACAATTGGGCCTTGCATGGATTCTTTGGCACACATAATGGCGTGGGCTGTTCCTAGTGCTTCATTTTGATAATAGATTGTTCCTTTTGAGCCTAGTTTTTCGGCGATTGCAATTAGATCTTTTTCGACTTGTGTACCAAAATCTTTGTGAATGATGAAGGCTATTTCATCTATTTTTTGATTGATGACGCTTGCAATATCTTCTACTAATCGATGCACGATTGGTTTTCCGGCGATTGGAATTAGTGGTTTTGGTACTGTTAGTGTGTGTGGTCTTAATCTTGAGCCTCTTCCGGCCATTGGAACTATTATTTTCATGTTTTTTGTCATTTCGAGGAGTTGCTAGGCACTAGGCAAAGCAATCTCGTCTCGTTATTAATTCGTTATTTATTTGTTTCCTGTACTACCGAAACCGCCTTCTCCTCTTGATGTTTCGGACAATTCGGATACTTCAACCCAGGTTGCACGTTCGTGTTTTGCGATGACTAGTTGTGCTATTCTTTCTCCATTTTCGACTAGGAACGTTTGGTTTGATAAATTTACTAAAATTACTCCAATTTCTCCTCTATAATCAGCATCAACTGTTCCTGGTGAGTTGAGAACGGTGATTCCTTTTTTGGCAGCCAATCCGCTTCTTGGTCGAACTTGTGCTTCGTAGCCTATTGGTAATTCTATAAAAAGGCCTGTTTTTATTATGGCTCTTTCTAGTGGATTTAGGGTTATGGGGGTTTCTAGATTTGCTCTCAAATCCATTCCTGCCGATGCGATGGTTTCATAATTTGGCAAATCGTGTTGTGATTTGTTGATGATTTTTATTTCCATATTGTCATGCAAATTAATAGTGTTTGTATTTAGTGTTTTTTAGCCCCGATAGAAGCGGTATCCTCTTGTGGCGTTTTTTAGCCACAAGAGATATAGCGAATAGCGGGAAATAGCTCCTAATTATTTTTAGGATTTAAAATTTTCTTTATTAGTCCTTTTTCGTTGTGATAAATATAGTATGTGAAAAGGAGCAATAACGAAATTCCAACGAAATAATTTTCTCTAAAACCGTAGAATGATAGTGCCGAAAAGCCTATGGATATTATGAGATAGGTGCTGATTTTGTTGATTTCGTAGGGAATTGGATATTGTTTTTTTCCCATGAAATAAGAGATGATCATCATGCTTCCGTAGGCGGCTATGGTTGCAATTGCGGATCCATAATAGCCCATGATGGGGATTAGAAAATAGTTTAGAACAAGTGTGATAATGGCTCCAATTATGGAAATATAGGCCCCAATATGGGTTTTGTCGATGAGTTTATACCACACGGAAAGATTGGTGTAGATCCCGAGAAAAAAGTTGGCTATAATGATTAGCGGAACGACTTTCATGGCTTCCCAGTAGGATTCGTCTCGTATCATTAGTTGTTTCAAAACATCGGCAAAGACGATAACGGAGAGTAGTATTAGTGAGCCAAAAATGACAAAATATTTTGTTATTGTGGCGTATGTTTTTGGTGCATCTTCGTTTGAAGCATGGCTAAAAAAGAAAGGCTCGATTCCTAGGGTGTAGGCCGTTCGGAATAAAACCATGAATAATCCGAGTTTATAGCAGGCGGAATATACGCCCACTTGGGCATCGGCAATGTTGTCTGGGAGGAGTTTTCCGAGAAGGATTTTGTCAAATTGTTCGTTGATTGCAAATGCGATTCCAGCTACTAATATGGGCAATCCATATCGCATCATTCGTTTCCAAAGCGAGAAATCAAAATGCCAGTGAAGTTGAAAATAATCGGGCGAAAGCACGATAAAAGTGAAAAAACTGGCTATGATATTGGCTACAAAAATATAGCCTATTTGGAAATTATCGAAATATAGTATGCTGATTATTCCGTCTGGGTTTGATGTGGCAATCTTTGGCAAAATCAATAGGGAAAAAATACTCAACGTGAGGTTTATCAATACGTTTGCTATTTTGATTAGGGCATATCGCATCGGTTTTTGTTGTGCTCGAAGTTTTGAAAACGGCACAATAACTAGGGCATCTAGGGCTAAAATCCAAATAGCAAACAAAACATACTGGACATCTATTCCTGAGAATGCGGCTAATTTATTTCTTAGAAAAACGGCTGGTAAAAGCAATAGTATTGTGGACCAAAAAACAGATACTGATGTGGTTTCTATGACGGCTTTTTTGTTGGTTTCGTTGTTATAAAATCGGAAGAAGGCGGTTTCCATTCCGTAGGCCAAAATAACATTAAAGAAAATCATATAGGCAAAAATGATGGATACTTTTCCATATTCTTCTTTTGGGAGCAAATCGGTATAAAGTGGCACTAACAAAAAGCTGAGCATTCTTGGCAGCACTGTTGCAAGTCCGTAAATGGCTGTTTGTTTGAAAAGATTTTTATATAAACTCAAAATAATTCCTTAATAATAATGATTTGTATTGACAAAAATAAGGAATTCTTTGATTAGGAAAATCCGTTTTCGTCAATTGTTTTTATGAAATGAAAACCCCGAGGTTGATATCCTTGGTTATAATAAAACCGATGGGCCGAAAAATTTCCAGTAAATGCGTCTAAAACTACGCAGGTGCATTGCAATTGGGTTGCTTTTTTTGCGATAAAATCGGTTAATTGTTGTCCAATTCCTTTTTGGCGATATTCTGGGTGAACGATAAAATTATCAATTTCGATGTATTTCCCTGTCCATAATTTTGTCCCAACCCAAAATCCTGTTAGGGCAATACATTTTTCGTTTTCAAAAATAGCGACTTGTTTATAATTGTGCGGGAGCATCTCTAGGAGAAATGACTGATAGCGTTGGGGAGTCATTTTTGGGTAAAGAAATTTAATGATTTCTATTTGTGAAAGCATTTCGCTTAGAGTGGTAAGTTCTTTAATTTCCAATTTTTTTGGGTTGATTGTTAAAAACGTAAAAGTAATAAAAAAAGCCCCGCAATTGCAGGGCTTTAAGTATATTTTTTTGCACTTTATCTTTTAATCACTCGGAACGATTTAGAGATTTCTCCTTGTTTGATAACAACGATATACATTCCTGATTGGTAATTACTCCCCAATTCTTGATTGTTTATGTCCGCAAAATTAACATCTCTTGTTTCTATTGTTCTTCCTGTAACATCATAAGCTACTACTTTTACATCTTCTGAACTAGAAGAAGAAAACTGTAGTTTGAAGCTTTCTGAGAAAGGATTTGGATACACTTTTAATGTCGCTTTTTCTTCATTTAAATTAGTAGTGCTTAGAACTATAGAAGCATCTGAAAAATCAGCTCCTGTTGCAGCTATTGAAGCACTGCCTGGTCTATAATCTAATCCTGAATAAACACTTCCGTCAGCTGTATTATAAGGCGAAGCAAGAAGGCCTGAACTTGAAATTGGCGTTGCTAATCCTGTGTTGTTTGAATTGTTGAACCATGTAGCGATGTCGAAACCAGCTGCGTGTGTTCCATTTGTGCTAATCTGAACAATTTTTGCTGATGTTGTTATGCCGGCCAAAATATTATTTTTGAATTTCAACTCATTGTTTAGCGCATTTAACTCGGCTGCCCCATTTGGTGCAGATCCAGAATTATCAACATGCAAGCCTTCTACAAAATCCATAAAAATCGAATTAAAGATTTTTAATTTTGAATTTTTTCTAATTCGTGCCGCTCTTTTGTGAGCTCCTGTTGGCATAGTGCCTCCGTTTGCTAGAGTAGCTCTAAGGGCTGGCCCAATCAAGGTGCAGTTTGAAAAAATGGCACTTGTAAACGGTGATGAATTATCTCCTGCTGCATTATTATCTGATTCAAATCCTTCAGAGGTAGATACTGATGGGTTATCGGCAATCGCAGGGTCTCTAACTGCTAAACAGAATTGCACGGTTCCACTATATCCAAAATCGGTATCAAAATCATCATCTAGCCCTCTAAAAGAGATTAAGTGTTTGCAATTTACTGAACCACCAAACCATTCGAATGAATCATCATTTACGTGAGAAACCTGAACATAGTCAATTGTAGTTCCTCTTCCTACTGCACCAAATGTCAATCCGTTAATTTCTTGATTATTAGCATATACATACCCTGCAAATTCGATTCGAACATATTTTAATGTTCCTGAATTATCGTTGTCGTCAGGATTTGTTCCCCCGCCGTATTCAGTATCTGCACTTGAGGCGATTCCTTCAATAAAGTTGATTCCGTTACTTGAATTATAAGAGGCTTTTCCTAACAAAATTACACCTCCCCAATCTCCTTTAAGTCTTGAACCAGGTGCTTTGTCTGATGTAAATACAATTGGACTTGTTGCTGTTCCAATAGCGTTTAATTTTGCTCCCTTGGTTATAAATAAACCAGCCCCTGCAGCGGTATAATCTCCACGAATAATAACCCCTGGTTCAATTGTTAAAACCGCATTGTTTTTTACATAAATTTGTGCTTTTAGATGATAGGTGTTCCCTGTTGTCCAGGTAGTGTTTGCTTCAATGTTTGCTGTAACATCAATATTTGGCGTTGGATAAACCTCATTTTGAGGGTTGAAGTTCGCCCAACCATCTGTCCACATAGCTTCTGGAGCTGGGGCAAAAGCACCACGATAAGTGGTAGATACCAATTGTGCATTTGAAGTTATAAATGCAAAAAATAACATTGTTAAAAAGTAAGTTTTTTTCATTTTTTTTGATTTTTAATTTTTATCAAATTTATAATGGCTATGTAAACATAACATTGTTATAATATTATCATACAGCTATTATTCTGTTTTGAAATTGTTAAGGATTTGTTTTGAAATTTTGCAAAAAAAACCAGAACTGATTCTGGTTTTTTTGAAAATCTTAAAAATTATAATTGATAGACATCGACATTGTAGGGCCAAACTTTGTTCTCCAAACAAGGTCGTCTGCTTTATGGTCATAACCATTTATGTTTTGTGAATCCCCTGTAAAAATGGAATTGACAATTCCTTTAAACCCGCTTATTCTTGGGGCTGTTCCAAGATCATTGTTTTGATAAAAAATTAAGTCTTGTGCTAGTGCGTTTTGAACATTGACTTTCACTTCAAATTTGTTGCTAAAAAAGGTTTTGGCAACTTGAAAATCTAAAAACGTTCTTGCTTTTTCCCAATATGCTGGAGTTGCACCGCCTGGTGTTTGGTTTCCGTGAATTGCAATTCTATTGCCAATTCGGTTTATATTTGCGGAAGCAGACCACGCTTTTTCTTTGTTCATATACTGAATTCCACCATTAAAAACATAGGGAGATTGCCCTTGCAAAGGAATGTCTTTTAAAGTGGCAGATGTCACCAAGTTAGAAATGTTTACTTTAGATCGAATTATTGCTAGATTGGTAAAAATCGTCAAATCATCAAATAATTTATTGTTTTCTGTCCCAAAAACAGAACTTAATAACGTTCTGTATTCTAATTCAAATCCAAGATTGGTTCCTGTTTTGGCATTTTTATATTGGTTTGAATTGTTAGCTTGGGCTTGCAATTCAATTGGGTTTTGAAAATCTTTATAGAATGCCGAAACCGAGAAAAATTGCCCTTTTCCTGGGTATATTTCATATCGAAAATCTGCACTTAGAATTTCTGCAATTTTTAATGCTGGGTCGCCAGATGTATTAAACTTGGTTGCGGCATCATAGAAAAGAAAGGGAGCTAATTCTCTAAATTCGGGACGATTCACTGTTTTAGAACCGCTTATTCTTACGTTTTGCGTTTTGGTTAAGCTATAAATAAAATTAATCGATGGTAAAAAGTCTATTTGACTATCATCAACCGTAATAGGCAATCCAGCGTCTGACTTGGAATCCAAATGTTGAGAGTAATTTTCAACTCTGGCACCAAATACCATTCTAAGTTTTTTATAAGCACTATCAAACATGACATATCCCGCATTTAGTTTTGAATTTGCAGTATAGATATCGTTCCCTTTTGAGCCATCAAACAAAGTTAATCCACTAGAATTTGGCCCTAAAACACCCATATTAGAAGAATTGAAAATAGTTGCATTTGGTTGTGAAGAAATGCTATTCAAAAAAGTGTTGTTGCCGTAACTAACTCCTTCTACAATTCCGTTGAAAATTACATAACCTATTTGTCTTGCATTAAAATCTCTTGTCCGTGATTGTAAAATTCCTCCAACTTTTATATCGGTTGACAAATAATCAGAAAATTTGATTTTCTTATTAATGTCTAATTTTGTACTAAATATATTCTCTTTATTCAATGACGAAAATATAGAACCTGGATAGTCTGCTCCAACAGAATTAGTAGAAAAATATGCTGATGGGGTTGAAGCCGTTCCGTCATCAAATTTTATATATAAATAACTATTTCTTCTTTCTGTAGGAGTTTCTTTATTAACGTTACTATACGAACCAATCCAATTTATTTTTATTTTGCTTTCTGATAAAAAATGATCCCCTACAATTTGCCCAGAATAGATTTTATTGTTTGTAAATAATCGTGAAGTTGTACTTATATACAAAGGGTCACTTTCTTGGCTCAAACTACCATTTCTGTCCATAACTCTACTATCAGAATTAATGCTAAATAGGTTTTTAAAACTAAGAGAGTTGTTCGAATTAAATTTATAAGATAAATTTCCAAGAGCAGAAAATAGCGTTTGGACGCTATAATTTTGATCTAATTGATTTGTTACTAATACACCTGGTGAATCATCAAAAGTTCTTCTGTTTGTTTCAGTATAATTATTTGTTTTATTATGCGTAACCGAAACTAATAATCCTATGCTTTTATCATCTTTTAATTTGTAAAATCTCCCTAAAGTATATTGAAAACTCGTGTTGGGGCTAAACGCTTTTTCATACAAATTCCAATCCGATTGATAGGATTTGGCCAATGAAGCAATTTGAGAAGCATTGCCTGAATTTTGAAGCTCTTTAAACTCCTGTGTGCTTGGAAAATTTGAAGGCAACGCTCTAGTTCCGTCATCTAATCCTAGCCAAGCGGTTTTTCCTCCACGAGAATACAATTGTTTTTTTCCTGTTGTAATGGTATTATATCCAGATCCTATCGAAAGTGTTTCAAAGTTTTTGTCAGGTGTAGCTTTGGTATTTATTTCAATGATTCCTCCTGCAAACTCTCCAGGCAAATCAGGCGTTGCGGTTTTATAAATTACCAAATTATCTATCATATTGGCTGGGAAAATATCAAATGAAAATGCTTTTCTATCAGGCTCAGTACTTGGCAATGGAGCTCCGTTAAGGTAAGTGGTATTATATCGGTCGTTTAGTCCTCGAATAATTACGAATTTATTGTCTTGAACACTGGCGCCGCTAATTCTTTTTAATACGTCTGAAGTAGTTTTATCTGGGGTTCTTTTAATAGTTTCGGCTGAAATTCCATCGGAAACTCTTGGACTATTTTTCTGTACCGTTAATAATGATTTTAACGATTCCGCCTTCATTTTTGTAGTGGTAATTACTACTTCTTTTAGTGTATTATTTTCTTCTAATAATGATACGGTCAAATTGGTGGTTTCGTCTTTTGTTGTCTCTACTTCCGAAATGATTTTTGTTGAAAATGTAAATGCCGAAAACTGAAGATTATACCGGCCAACAGGTACATTTCTAAAAATAAAATTCCCTTCTGCATCAGACTGTGTGGCCATTTTTGTCCCGATAATTAACACGGTTGCTCCTGGTAAAGATTTTCCATTTGCATCTTCTATTACGGTTCCTTTAATAATAGATAATTGAGGGGTGTTTTGAGAAAATGCAGTTGTTGAAACAATAACAACAAACGAAATAAATAAAGCTAATTTGTTCATAAAATTGGATTTTTTGGCTGAGCCAAAATATTTATACAAAAGTATAATCTCCCTGTTTTATATATGTTAAATCAGTATTACCAATTTTGTCAAAAAAGGTTCTAATGTTAAATTTGTGTTATGACTTAAAAACAAAAAAAGCCAACAATAGTGCTGGCTCTTTATATAAAATATTTTACTTTCTTATCCTTTCAAAGCCTCAGCTCCACCAACAATTTCCAAGATTTCGTTTGTGATTGCGGCTTGACGTGCTTTGTTATACGTCAGTTTCAATTGGTCTCTCAACTCGGTTGCGTTATCAGTAGCTTTATGCATTGCCGTCATACGGGCGCCGTGTTCAGAAGCAAATGAATCTCTAATTCCTTTGTATAATTGTGTTTTCAAAGATTTTGGAATCAATGTCAAAACGATTTCTTCTTTTGAAGGTTCAAAAATATAATCTCCTGTAGAAACTGGTTTATCCGATTTTATTGGAGCTAATGGCAAAAACTGTTCGGTTTGGACAATTTGAGTAGCTGCATTTTTAAACTGATTATAAACCAATTCTATTTTGTCATAGTCTCCAGATGTGAATTTCTCTGTCAACACTTCAGCAATTTTAGCTACATTTTCAAAAGTCAAATTATCAAAAATTGGACTTTGATTATCGATTATCGAAAGTGTTTTATGAAGGGCGTCATTTCCTTTTTTTCCGATAGCAAAAACATCAACCTGAATTCCTTTATAAAAATCAGCACGGTTTTTTACTTCTTTTATTACATTAGAATTAAAAGCACCACACAATCCTCTGTTAGAAGTGATTGCAACTACTAATACTTTCTTTACTTCTCTTTGAGTTGTGAAAGTTCCTCCAGCATCACCATCTAATGTTGCAGCTAGATTTTGTAATAATTCCGTTAATTTTTCGGCATAAGGTCGCATTGCCGTAATGGCGTCTTGAGCCTTTTTTAGCTTTGCTGCAGAAACCATTTTCATCGCCGATGTGATTTGCATCGTTGATGATACGGAAGTAATTCTATTACGGATTTCCTTTAAATTTGCCATTTTATAATAGTCTAATGTCAGAAAGTCATAAAGAGAAAAGCCTTTAAAAATATCGAATCGTTAGATTAGAATTTAGACTTTCGGCTTTAAGGCCTTTGACTAATTTTAGTTATATTTTGCCGAAAGATCTTTAGCTACATTTTCGATAACAGCTGTAATGTTGTCATCTAGTTTTCCTGCTTTTAGAGCATCTAGCGTATCTCGGTGTTTGTTATTCAAGTATTCTAAGAAGTCTTTTTCGAATTCTTTTACTTTATTTACAGGCACGTTTCTCAACAGGTTTTTTGAACCTGCATAGATAATTGCAACTTGATCTTCTACTGTATAAGGAGAATTTAAACCTTGTTTCAAGATTTCAACGTTTCTCTTTCCTTTTTCGATTACGTTCAAAGTTACGGCATCTAAATCAGAACCAAACTTAGCAAACGCTTCCAATTCACGGAATTGTGCTTGGTCTAATTTTAATGTTCCTGCTACTTTTTTCATGGATTTAATTTGTGCATTTCCACCCACACGAGATACCGAAATACCTACGTTAATTGCTGGACGAACTCCTGAATTAAACAAGTCTCCATCAAGGAAAATTTGACCATCTGTAATCGAGATTACATTTGTAGGGATATAGGCAGAAACGTCACCCGCTTGTGTTTCGATAATTGGCAATGCCGTCAATGAACCACCACCTTTCACAATTGATTTCAATGTGTCTGGCAAATCGTTCATGTTTTTTGCGATGTCATCATTTGCAATTACTTTACACGCTCTTTCTAATAAACGACTGTGTAAGTAAAATACATCTCCAGGATAGGCTTCACGTCCCGGTGGTCTTCTCAATAAAAGAGAAACCTCACGATAGGCTACCGCTTGTTTAGATAAATCATCATATACGATAAGAGCTGGACGCCCTGAATCTCTAAAATATTCTCCAATAGCTGCACCTGCAAAAGGAGCATAAACTTGCATCGGAGCTGGGTCAGAAGCGTTTGCAGCAACGATAATCGTATAGGCCATTGCTCCTTTTTCTTCTAACATTTTTGCAATTCCTGCTACTGTTGACGCTTTTTGTCCAATAGCAACATAGATACAAAATACAGGTTTTCCTGCATCATAAAATTCTTTTTGGTTCAAAATGGTATCGATACAAACCGTTGATTTTCCTGTTTGACGGTCACCAATAACCAATTCACGTTGTCCACGACCTACTGGAATCATTGCATCAACTGCTTTGATACCTGTTTGTAATGGTTCGGTAACTGGCTGACGGAAGATAACTCCAGGTGCTTTTCTTTCCAAAGGCATTTCGTATAAATCGCCACCTATTGGTCCTTTTCCATCTATTGGAAAACCAAGAGTATTAACTACACGACCTACCATTTGTTCTCCTGTTTTCAAAGAAGCAATACGTTGCGTTCTTTTTGCAGTTGACCCTTCTTTTATTCCTGTTGATGGCCCTAAAAGAACGACCCCTACATTATCTTCTTCAAGATTCAAAACGATCCCTTCAAGTCCGTTTTCGAATTCTACTAATTCTCCATATTGAACATTTGATAACCCATAAACACGAGCAATACCATCTCCAACTTGAAGCACAGAACCCACTTCTTCTAATGTAGCACCAGTTTCAAAACCTTCTACTTGTTTTTTTAATATTGCTGATATTTCAGCAGGTTTAATTTCCGCCATAATTATATAAATAACTAGTTACTTAATTCTCTTTTTAATACGTGTAATCTGTTGGCTACTGAAGCATTATATTGCTTGTCGCCTATTCTTAAAATAAATCCTCCAATAATTGAGGGGTCTATTGTGTTTTCTATTGTTACTTTTTTATCCGAAAAGGTAGCTATTTTAGCCAAGACTTTTGTTTCCAAGGCTGCATCCATCGGGAAGGCCGTGGTTACTTTTGCTACTTCAACACCATTCATTACGTCAAACAAATTGTTGTATTCGACTGCAATTGCTGACAAAATTTCAAATCTTTTATTTTCCAATAATAAATGAAAAAGGCTTTGCGTCACGGGATTAACCGAAGCAAAAACTTCTAAAACTACATTCTTTTTAGTATCGGTTTTAATCAAAGGGTTTTGAATAAAATGTGTTAATTCTAAATTTCCTGTAATTGTTGTTGCAATTAGTGTCATGTCGGCACTCACTTCAGAAGCAACGCCTTTTGAATTGGCTATTTCTAAAATGGCTTTTGCATAACGAATTGCTGCTCTTATTCCTGACATATTAGTTTAGTTTAGCATCGCCTAACATTTTTTCGACCAATTTCACTTGGGATTCTTTGTTAGATAGTTCGTCTTTTAATAATTTTTCAGCAATTTCTAATGATAACGTAGCCACGTGAGATTTCAATTCTGCCAAAGCAGCATTTTTTTCTCCTTCGATTGCTGCTTTCGCTTGTTCAATCATTTTTAATCCTTGTGCTTGTGCTTCGTTTTTGGCATCGGCAACCATTTTTTCTTTCATTTCGCGAGCGTCTTTCAACATTGCATCACGTTCTAGTCTTGCTTCTTGCAAAATACGTTGGTTGTCCGATTGAAGATTTTGCATTTCTTTTCTAGCATTTTCAGCAGAAAGTAATGCGTTTTTAATTCCTTCTTCTCTTTCGTTAACGGCGTCAAGAATTGGTTTCCAAGCGAATTTTTTTAATAATAGAATTAATCCTATAAAAATTATTGTTTGCCAAATAAACAAACCAAACGAAAAATCATTTATTAACTTTTCCATAGTATATATAGTGTAAAATGTACTTTTTATAATTCAAAGTTGAAATACTATTTTTACTTTGAAGTTTTAATCTTTAAATTATGTAAACAAAAGCTGCAACCAACCGTTACAGCTTTTTGTTTTTTTTACTAGTTTACTGCAAATAATGCTGCAAAACCAATACCTTCAATAAGCGCTGCTGCAATTAGCATTGCTGTTTGAATTTTTCCAGTAGCTTCTGGTTGACGTGCAATTGCGTCCATTGCAGAACCACCGATTCTTCCGATTCCGATTCCTGCTCCAATAACTACTAATCCTGCTCCAATGATTTTAGGAATTTCCATAAAAATATGTATTAAAAATTAAACATTCTTTGTTTGGTCTTAATGTCTAATGTCTTATCTCTATTGAGGTTTTAAGACTTTCGACTTTATGACAATTTAATGTGCCTCTTCATGATGATGTTCTTCTACTGCTGAACCGAAGTACAAAGCAGATAGCATCGTAAAGATGTAGGCTTGCAATAGTGCTACTAATATTTCGATTGTAGAAATAGCAAAAGACAACAAAAATGATAAACTACTTCCCAGCCAGTTTTTGAATATAAACATCAATCCTATTAAACTCATCAAGACAATATGCCCAGCAAAAATATTAGCATATAAACGAATCATTAATGAAAAAGGCTTGATAAAAACTCCCAATAATTCAATCGGGGCTAATATTATTTTCATTGGCAACGGAACGCCTGGCATCCAAAAAATATGTCCCCAATAATTTTTATTTGCTGTTATATTTGTGATTACAAAAGTGATAACTGCTAAACCAAATGTGATTGCAATATTTCCTGTAACGTTAATTCCAAGTGGTGTTAATCCGAAGATATTTAAAAACCATACGAAGAAAAAGATAGTCAATAAATAGCTCATATATCTTTTATAGTGTTTTTCGCCAATATTTGGAATTGCAATTTCATCTCTAATATAAATTACGATTGGTTCAAATAATCTACCAAAACCAGAAGATATTCCTCCGTTTTTTGCATACGATTTAGCCAAACTTGTAAATAATAAAAACATTAATAAAGCAACAACCATAATAGTCAAAACCCCTTTTGTAATTGACAAATCAATTGGCTTAACATTTGTTGGGTGATGTTCGTCTCCTAATAAAGTCCCTGAAGCGTCAGTTTTGTATATTTTTTCGTGATGTAAAACGTAGTAATTTCCATTATTTTCTGCAACCGACTCTCCGTGTTTAAATTTAGAGGAAGAAAAAAATTGAACCCCATTATCCCAAAGAATTATTGGTAAAGAAAAACCATAATGAACTCCCGCTTCTTCATCAGCAAAAAGCGAAAAATCATGACCGTCCAAGACGTGATGTCCTATCACTTCGAGTATTTTTGCTTTAACTTCTGATTTTTCATCAGTAGATTTTGACGCTGTTTCTTTTGTAAGAGCAGTTGTTTCAGTTTGAATTTGCGTACTAGCTACAGGTTCGTTTGAAAACCCTAATACAGGAAGAAACGCAATTAATAATGCGATTATAAATTTAAGTGGTTTGTTTGAAATCACCATATCTTATTATTATCTTAATATTTGCTTTCTGAAATTTGGTGCAAAGGTACATTATTTCTTAATAATTCAAGAATTTAAGT
Source organism: uncultured Bacteroidota bacterium (assembly GCA_903824755.1). Taxonomy (GTDB): domain Bacteria; phylum Bacteroidota; class Bacteroidia; order Flavobacteriales; family Flavobacteriaceae; genus Flavobacterium. The sequence goes on from CAIJXW010000158.1 coordinate 49,205, forward strand.
AACTTTTTTTGACCTCTTTCTGAATTGAAAGTCGATTTACTGATTATTGTTTAAAATTCTAACGCTTACGACGGTTTCTATCGATAAGAATATGGCAAAAACAATAAAAAAATTGATTTTTTCATACCCAATATTGGCAATTTTAGAATTCAATATTGGCATCAAAAGCGCAAATGATATTCCGATTTTTAAACACGTGGTAAACAAGAAGGTAAATCCTACGTTGTCAATACTTCTTTGTTTTACAAATAGCAATAACAAAATAATTATTAATGAACACGTTAAAAAGAAGCTATAAATGGTAGTTAAATCAAAATGAAAATGCTGGTAATTTGGATTGTTTTGGTTGTAATAAAAAAATAAATTATGAATCCCGAAGCACAAAATAGCGGCAATTAAAACTTCTAATAAAGGTTGGAATTTCTTTAATTTCATAAAAATCAGGAATTATTAATGTCTTTCAACTGCCGATTGATATTATAAAAAGCAATGGCAACTCCTACTAATGTTAGGATTTTTACATAGATAGTGTTTGGATTTGGATATTTTACATCAAGCCAATTTCCGAGATAGGAAAACAAAAAAACGATAACCCCCATTTGGATTGGGATATTAATTAAGGCAAGCCATTTTCGATTGTTTTGCTTTTTTGAATCTTTGTTGGAAGCCATAAATTACTCAATTGGATTCATCACGCAGGTGGCGCTGAAATCGGCACCTGGATCGATTGAAAGCTTGCCGCAAACTACTTCTCCGCAAACACTTGCGTTACCTTTTATATTTAATAATTCCGCCACTTGAATTTTGCCTTCAAAATTCCCTTCAATGTCGGCATTTATACAAGTAATATCTCCTTTTACACTTCCGGCAGGTCCAATTACAATTTTACCCGTAGATTCAAAATTGCCTATTAAATGCCCGTCAAGTCGAAAATCGGCAGGTGAAATTATGTTTCCATTTATAGTAGTTCCTTCCACAATTCTGTTGGTTTTTCCTAACAGATCGGTATATGGTTTTGGGTTTTTATTAAACATGGGGTTACTTATTTTGGCTTTGTTAATTCTTCTTTTTCAATTGTGCCTTTATTCAATACCGGCATGGCGTTTCCTCCGTCCATATTTGGAGGGGGAGCCCCTTCGTTTTTCTGGTCTGGAGCATCTAACGGGTTTGTTGTATTTTCCTTTTTTATTTCCTTAGCGGGCTCTACGGTTTTTGGCTCTGGCGCTTTTACTATTGGCGATGGAGCCACCACTGGGGCAACTATATAGTCTTCGATGTTTTTATTAATTTGGACCACTTTATAGTTATAATTATTAATTATAATTGGTTTTTGCTGGATCTTATATTCCTTTTTAATTCTTAAGGTGTCAATTATTCCTTTTGAAAATTGTTCTGAAATAATTCCATGAATAACCA
>CAIJXW010000159.1 GCA_903824755.1 uncultured Bacteroidota bacterium
ATGTAATTTTCTGTTGTTTGTTTTCTTGGTGTTTTCATAATAATTCAAATTTAATAATTTTTGAAAACACTCTCTTAGTTTTTGACTAAATCAGTACACTTTTTGCTGACGATTTACAAGTGGCATATATAATACTGCAATTGGTACATTTGCTGATGTGGGTTCCGGTTCACTTTTTAATGCTACGGCTATTGGCTATGATGCAATTGTTACTTCAAGCAATACTATCCAATTGGGTAATGGGAATATTCAATTTGTTAATTCGAATGGTACTTTTCTTGCTGCAGCATATCAAACACCTTCGGATATCCGTTTGAAAAAAGATATAGCTCCATTGAAAAGTGGCGTATCAACAATTATGCAACTAAACCCAGTGCATTATAACAAAAAGAGATCGCTAGAATCTAACGACTATTCAATTACCGAAAATGGTTTTATTGCTCAGGAAATTCAAAAAGTCCTTCCAACTTTAGTTCAAGAAGGAACCGATAAAGATAAATTACTTTCCGTGAATTATGTTTCTATAATTCCAATTTTAACAAAAGCAATTCAGGAACAGCAGGCACAGATCGATGAATTAAAAAAAATGGTAGAATTCCTACTCCAAAAAAAATAAAAAATTATTAGTAAACTATTTGAAATAGTTGTGTTATTAAAATCATATTGCTATGAAAAACACATTTACAACCTTATTGCTTATAACAGCAATTCTAACCCAAGCCCAAGTGGGTATTGGCGTTTCGACAGCAAATATTGACGCCTCGGCACAACTAGAAGTTGCATCAACTTCCAAAGGTTTTTTACCTCCAAGAATGACAGCAACCGAAAGGGGAAATATTCAAAGTCCCGCTGCGGGTTTATTGGTTTTTCAAACAGATGCCCCAATTGGACTCTATTATTATACTGGTTCTGCCTGGACAATTGTTACTTCGGACGCAACAGGATCTAATTTTGTAGATGTATCAACTTCTCAAACAATTGCTGGAACAAAGACTTTTCAAGACGGACTAACAGTAACCAATAAACCTTTTTTACCCCCTGTATTATCACAATCTGATATCAATGCATTGCCAACCCCAACCGAAGGTATGGTAGTTTATAATAGTACCACAAGAAAACTTCAATTGTATTCCGTAGGTTCAACCGATTTGTATAATGACTCTTTTTCTGGAACTTTTTCTAGCAATGTTGATTATATCAATCAAACATTTATCGCACCATCTTCTGGATTTGTCACGCAAATTCAGTTTTATGTAAAATCATATTCAAGTGGTTTTAACTGCATATTCGATGCAGGTCTATATAATGGAGTTACCAATAGTAGCGGAATTTTAAATTTTGTAGTTACACAATCCCCACAATGGATAGGGGTCACTTTAAACAACCCAATTGAAGTACAATCGGGTATTAGTTATGATTTTACTGTATATGCTTATAACTATGATTTTTATATGAATGGAGGTTTTGGGACAAATAGTACCTACTCTAATGGTTTTGCCTATGGTTTTGGTGGCCAATTAAACGGAAATGATATTATGTTTAAACTTTTAATTACACCAGCATCGGGTAGTGCCTATTGGGTAATTATGAATTAAATTTTTTTAGAATTAGAAACTTAAAATTCCATTTTTTCTGACTAATTTTATAAAAAAAAATTATTATGAAAAAAGCCATTTTGCTCCTAACTCTTATTTTTCTTTCTTTCCAAATGCAAGCACAAACAAAACCAACAATTTATCAATATAAAGTACAAGACCTTAACGGAAAAACTTTTGATTTTGCTTCACTAAAAGGCAAGAAAATTCTAATTGTAAATACAGCTTCAAAATGTGGCTATACACCACAATATAAAGATTTGGAAGCGATATATGAAAAATATAAAAACAAAAACTTTGTTATTATAGGCTTTCCAGCCAATAATTTCCTTTGGCAAGAGCCAGGGACTAATGCCGAAATTGCTACTTTTTGTCAAAAAAATTATGGAGTCACTTTTCCTATGATGGAAAAAACATCAGTAAAAGGAAAAGATATCAACGAAGTCTATAAATTCTTAACCCAAAAGAAATTAAATGGCGTTCTAGACTCAAAAGTGCAATGGAACTTCCAAAAATATTTAATCAACGAAAAAGGGCAGTTGGAACAAATGTATCTTTCTGGCGTAGCACCAACCGATGAGAAAATCATAAATTGGATTGAGAAATAATCAATTATAATAATAATTGCAAAAAAACGGAATCCAACCAACGGTCAAATTTATACCCCGATTCCTTTATTATTCCCACAGTTTTGAAACCAAATTGCTCATGAAATTTAATGCTACTATGGTTCTCAGAATCAACAACTCCTATCATCGTATGAAGTTTTTTGGCTTTCGCCAAAACAATTAATTCCGACAATAGCAATTTGCCTATACCTTTCCCATGGTATTGCTCTGAGACATATACCGAATGCTCGACCGTAAATTGATAGGCCTCCCGAAATCGAAACTCTGAATACATAGCAAAACCTAGCACTTTTCCATTATTCTCGGCAATAATAACAGGAAAACCCTTCTTTATTTTTTCGTCAAGAATCGCTTTTTGTTGCTCAAAACTCCGCACCGAATAATCATATAGTGAAGTCGAATGCAAAATATTATAATTTATTATTTCTAATATCGACTGTGTGTCCTGGTTTTGATAAGCCCTGATTTGAATTTCCATTTTGATAATTTGTAGTTCAAAAGTAATAAAACTATTTAAAGAAAATAGTAAAAACCTTTCCAACTTTGTACCTTTGCAATTGGCTTTTGAATCTCTAGAAGATTCAAAATCTTTAACCCTCAACTCTTGAACCTATAAAAAAAATGATACATCCAAAAATACCTTTAGCACAAAGCATTATCCAAATTTGCCTCGCAAATGGTGTTACCAATATTGTCATTTCTCCAGGTTCTCGAAACGCACCATTAATTATTGGATTTGTTAATAATCCAAAATTTAATTGTTACAGCATTGCCGATGAACGCTCGGCTGCATTTTTTGCCCTCGGTATCGCGCAGCAAACTCAAAAACCAGTTGCAATAATTTGCACGTCAGGTTCCGCATTATTAAATTATTATCCTGCTTTTGCCGAAGCTTTCTATAGCCAAATTCCACTCGTTGTTATCAGTGCCGATAGGCCTTTTGATAAAATCGATATTGGCGATGGACAGACAATTCGGCAAGAAAATGTGTTTCAAAATCATTCACTATATAATGCAAATTTAGCCGAAAAAGAGTCGTCAGAAAATGATCGTAAAATCATCGAAGCATTAACCATCTCATTGCAACAGAAAGGTCCAGTACATATAAATGTGCCATTTGAAGAACCTTTATACGATATTGTTCACCAACTTTCTATTTCTAATAATTTTGCTTCCGCAAAAAAACTGCAGCCTCAACCCATTTCTATTTCAGAAGAAATAATTGAAATTTGGAATACTGCACAAAAAAAATTAGTCCTTGTTGGAGTTACTAATCCTAACGAAATCGATAAAATTAGTACCGATTTTCTTGCCAATGATAATTCGGTTGTGGTCCTAACAGAAACAACCTCCAATTTTCATCACCCTTCCTATATCAATACAATCGACACACTAATTACCCCATTTAACCACGAAGACTTTGACGCTTTTCGTCCAGATATCCTAATCACATTTGGTGGTATGGTAGTTTCCAAACGAATAAAAGCATTTCTCCGAAAATACAAACCAAAACACCATTGGCACATTGATTCTTTGCGTGCTTATGATACTTTTGGAGCATTAAGTCAACATTTTAAAACATCTCCAAATTTGTTTTTTAATGCTTTAATACCAAAATCAGAAAAAATAGCAAGCGATTATTTTGCTACTTTCAACCAAGTAAATTTGTTACGAATAGAAAAAAGAAAAGCCTATTTAGAGAAAATACATTTCACTGATTTTAAAGTTTTTGAAATTGTTTTAAAGAATTTACCAGTAAATATACAGTTGCAAATAAGCAATAGTTCTGCCATTCGATATGCCCAATTAGTTGACATTCACCCCTCTGTTGAGGTTTTTTGCAATCGAGGCACTAGCGGAATTGATGGAAGTACTTCTACTGCAATCGGTGCAGCAAACGCTACTAACAAACAAACAACTTTGATTACTGGTGACATCAGTTTTCTATATGATAGCAACGCACTTTGGAATACCTACATTCCTAAAAATTTTAAAATTATCTTGATAAATAACGGTGGTGGTGGCATCTTCAGAATATTGCCTGGTCATGAAGAAACACCTGTTTTTAATACATTTTTTGAAACATCACACTGTTTGACAGCCGAATATTTGGCCAAAATGTACCAATTTCAATACTTAACAGCCAGCACAGAAGACACACTTCACGAGGCGGTTTCTAAATTATTTTCACAAAATAACCAACCAACAATTCTAGAGATTTTTACGCCAACACGAGATAACAATTCCGTTTTATTGCAGTTTTTTGAGGAGTTAGTATAAGAAAGTGTTGTTTTTTTAATCTTCCAATTCCTATTTCGTACATTTGCACTTTAGAAATACAAACTATGATAGAAATAGGAAAATACAATACGCTCACTATACTTAGAGACACAAAAGTGGGATTATTTTTAGGAAACCCTACCGAAGATGCAGAGGGAATTCATGATATATTATTGCCCAATAAATATGTGCCAAACGAATTTGAAATAGGAGAAGAACTTGTTGTTTTTGTCTATCTAGACCATGAAGAACGTCCAGTTGCGACCACTTTAGAACCCTATATTCTGTTGAATGAATTTGCACTTTTGAGAGTGAATTATGTAAACCAAATCGGAGCTTTCATGGATTGGGGAATGGAAAAAGATATTCTGGTTCCGTTCAAAGAACAAGCTCGCCCAATGGAAAAAGGCAAACGCTATTTGGTCTATCTATATATGGACGAAAAAACAAATCGATTGGTTGCCTCCAGTAAAACAAATCAGTTTTTGAACAACGATAATTTAACAGTCGAAAAAGGCGAAGAAGTCGATTTGATTGTATCTCACATTACCGAAATCGGAATAAATGTTATCATAAACGAACAACACAAAGGACTCATCTATAAAGATGAGGTCTATGATGATGCAATTCGAACAGGCGATAGAATGCGAGGTTATATAAAAACAATTCGCCCCGACAATAAAATTGATGTAGCCCTTCAAATTCAAGGATATCAAAGCATTGAGCCCAATTCGGAAATTATTCTAAAGGAACTAAAAGCCAGTCGCGGTTTCCTTCGTCTGAACGATAATAGTCACCCAGAAGATATTAAAACGGTATTGAAAATGAGTAAAAAAACCTTCAAAAAAGCCATTGGAGCTTTATATAGAGAGAAATTAATCGAAATTAAAGAAGACGGAATTTATTTGATAAAATAGTGTCACTATATTTTTTATAAGTAAGTCTAAAACCCTTCAAAAACTCCCAATCCAAATAAAGCAAAATCATATTTCACGGGATCTTTTGGGTCTAATAATCGCAACGAATTATCAAGTTCCGATAGTGCTTTTGCATCGTTTTGAGTCCTAGACAAAAGACCTAATTTCCGAGCTACATTTCCAGAGTGAACGTCTAATGGACATGAAAGTTTGTGGGGCGAAATGTTTTTCCAAATTCCTAAATCAACTCCAGTATTGTCCTGACGACACATCCATCGGAGGTACATATTAATGCGTTTTGCCGCCGAATTATTCAATGGATCTGAGATATGTTTTTGAGTTCTTGCCAAATGTGGCGATTCAAAAAAAACCTTCTTGAATGCACTAATGCTCGGCTGTATTGAATCTTGTGATTGGTTTTTGGCAAAAACTGCTTCGAGCCCATTGTGGTGAGTATAAATGTGTTTCAATCCAATGATAAAGGTTTTAAAATCAGTCCCATTGAAAGTTCTATGCACAAAATCATTACCTCTTTCAAGATCTTTATCTTTGTGTTGCATCACAAAATCGAAAGGAGCATTTCCCATTAATTCCATCATGCGATTGCCATTTTTGATAATCATTTTTCGATTTCCCCAGGCAATTGTAGCACTCAAAAAGCCTGCAATTTCGATGTCTTCTTTCTGCGAAAATAAATGTGGAATTTGGATAGGGTCACTTTCAATAAACGAAGGTTGATTGTATTGAATAACTTTTTGGTCCAAAAAAGATTTTAAATCGGCTGCTGTCATCAATGTGTTTGATATTTCAAAATAGAAACAAAATCCTAATTACTAATTTGTCCATCAATCATAACTAATTTCCTATCGGCCATATTTGCCAATTCCTCATTATGGGTAACAATAACAAAGGTTTGTCCCATTTCATCACGAAGTTTAAAAAATAATTGATGCAGGTTTTCTGCCGATGCAGTATCAAGATTTCCAGACGGTTCGTCTGCAAATATAATGGCAGGATTGTTTATTAATGCTCTTGCAACCGCCACTCGCTGCTGTTCTCCTCCCGAAAGTTCACTCGGTTTGTGATGGATTCGGTGAGAAAGCCCAAGATAATCTAATAATTTTTTGGCTTCTATTTCTGTTTCTTGCTTTGATTTGTTGGCAATAAAAGCAGGAATACATACATTTTCGAGAGCAGTAAATTCGGGCAATAATTGGTGAAACTGAAAAATAAAACCCAAATTTAGATTTCTAAAACTAGATAAAGATTTATCATTTAGTGTCAATATATTTTCATTATTTAGGTTTAAAATGATTTCGCCCTCAACATTTGTACTCGGGCGATCTAATGTCCCTAATATTTGCAACAAAGTCGTTTTTCCAGCACCTGAAGCACCGACAATAGAAACAATTTCGCCCTTTTTTATATGCAAATTTACCCCTTTCAATACATGAAGTTGGTCGTAATATTTATGTATGTTTTTGGCAGTAATCATAGTAACAATTTTCACAAAGAAACAAAGATTTTTCCCGAATATGAAATTGAAATGAACGAAACTTTATAAAACAACTAATAAAGTTTCGTTAACACCAGTATTTCTATTTCAATTATCTATAAATTTGAAATCTAAATTCATTAATATGAAAAAAGTTTTTGCTCTGATTATGGCAGCATTATCATGGTCTTGCCAATCAAAAGAAAAAGAAGTTGTTTTGCCAATATTTAACAAAATTGATCACATGAAATCACAAAATGAAATAGAAATAGCCACATTTGCAGGAGGTTGTTTCTGGTGTACCGAAGCTGTTTTTCTTGAATTAGAAGGAGTCAAATCGGTAGTTTCTGGCTACATTGGTGGCAATACAAAAAATCCTACTTATAGTGAGATTTGTACTGGTGACACAGGCCATGCCGAAGCCATTCAAATCACATTCGACCCAAAATTAATTTCCTTTGGTGAATTACTAGAAGTCTTTTTTGCCACTCATGACCCAACAACTCTAAACCAACAAGGAAACGATTTTGGAACACAATATAGAAGTGAAATATTCTATCATAATGAAATACAAAAACAAATTTCTCAAGACTATATCGAATTGATGACAAACCAGCATACATTTGATGATAAAATTGTCACAAAGATTTCTCCTGCATCAACATTTTATGAAGCGGAGCTGTATCATCAAAATTATTATAACCAAAACAAATCTCAAGGATATTGTAGTTATGTGATAACGCCCAAAGTAGATAAAGTAAGGAAGTTATTTAAAAATAAATTAAAAAAGTAATACAAATATAAACGTCTCGATTGAGGCGTTTATTTTATCTAAAAATAAATCCTAAACCAATGGATTTAAGTAACTTTTTGCCAAAAGGAAAAAAGAATTTTGACTGCCCAAACAAATAACCAAAACCCATCAATAGAAACGGATAGAGTGGGAGAACAAGTAAAATTAAAATCAAATAGTAAAAAACCCAAGGCGTATTTTCATTATTAATTCCCAAAAAATCCATCAAAAATCCTGAAATTCTAGCTGATATAGAACCATTTATAGCAAAAATAAGCAGTATCATTATCAATTGATAATTGTGCTTTATTCCCCAACGTTCTCTAAATCCAGCCATAGCAAAGTTTATATAGTACAAATATATTAAATTATCTTATGGGAACATAACCATTTAGACGCTGTTTATAAACATTTTGAAAATAGACTAAGTAGTTATAAATCAGATAATTCACTTCATATCCGTATTTAATATTTGGGCTATAATTTATCGTCATATCATATAAATTGGTATTGTATTTTTGGGGTTGCAGCGCCCGAATATTCCACTCGGTGATATAAATATTGTTTTTAGTTTCTAAATACGATTCTGAATGAAACCCTCTAGGGTAGGCTCTCGAGTTTAACCAATTCGAAAAACCAGGGTCAAAAATGATTACTTCAAATTGTAAGTCTTTATTTACAATTCGAATCGTATCATTTGCATTAGCGGACTTATTGCTATCCGAAATTATATTTTTGGAAGTCGAACAAGCTATCAACGTTACCGAAGTCAACAAGATATAAATACTGTTTTTCATAATTAAAAGTATTTGTAGGAACACAAATTTACAAAATCAAACACTTTACAAGAAGTTAATTAACAAAAAAAGCCATTTACAATTTGCAAATGGCTTTTCAATTTTATAAAAATAATTCTATTTTTCTAATTTCAAAATACTAATAATTTGATCCGCCAGTTCCGTTCCAATTCTATCCTGAGCTTCTAGCGTTGCAGCACCAATATGTGGAGTCAAAGAAATTTTTGGGTGCATCAAAATCTGAATTTCCGGTGTAGGTTCATTTTCAAAAACATCTAAACCCGCAAACAACACTTTCCCACTATCCAAAGCTTCAATCAGTGCCACTTCATCAAGAACACCTCCACGAGCACAATTTATAATTCCAACGCCATCTTTCAAAGCATTAAACTCCTCTTTACCAATAACATATCCGTCTTGTGCAGGAACATGAAGCGTAATAAAATCAGAATGTTTAAAAACATCTTCCAGTGGCTCGGTAATGATGTCAACATTAATGAACTGACCATTATAAAAATCAACTTTAATTTCTGCTTTTCCCACAAATTTATCAGCAGCAATAACACGCATACCCAATCCAAGTGCCATTTTTGCAACTGCTTGACCAATACGACCAAAACCAATAATACCAATCGTTTTACCTCTCAATTCTATCCCATTTGCATAGGCTTTTTTCAATCCTTCAAAATTAGTATCACCCTCTAGCGGCATATTTCTGTTGGCATCATGAACAAATCTCACGCCCGAAAATAAATGTGCAAACACTAATTCTGCCACCGATTCTGACGAAGATGCAGGCGTATTTATCACGTGTTTCCCATTCGCACGAGCATAATCAACATCGATATTATCCATACCAACTCCCCCGCGACCAATCACTTTCAGCCCAGGACAGGCGTCAATAATGTCCTTTCTAATTTTCGTGGCACTCCGAACCAAAACCACACTCACATTATTCGTGTTTATATAATTTGCAACCTGCTCTTGAGCAACTTTGGTCGTAATTACTTCAAAACCACCTTTTTCCAAAGCCAAAACACCGCTTTTAGAAATTCCATCATTAGCTAATACCTTCATTATTTATGTCATTGCGAGTCACGAAAAATCCCCGTCCTCAAATTAATTATCTATTCAAAAATTATAAAAAAAATCTTATTTTTTGGAGCTGTTTCCCGCTGTCATTCCAAATCCTCGCAAAAAAAGCTCGGGATTTTCCCTTCCATCGGGGCTAGGCCTCAGTTTTAAATTCAATATTAAATTTCAATTCAAACTAGAAATTCACATCCGATATTTTACTCTCAAAATCCTGCATCACATCTACTAAAACCTGAACACTTTCAAGCGATAATGCATTATACATCGATGCTCTATAACCACCAACAGAGCGATGACCAGGCAATCCAATAATTCCAGCAGCTTTCCACAATGCATCAAAAATAGGAGCATGATCCTCGTTTTCTAACAAGAAACACGCATTCATCATCGATCGATCAGCAACATTTGCGGTCCCCTTAAACAAAGGATTTCTATCAATTTCCGAATATAATAATGTTGCTTTTTCAGTATTTAATTTTTCAATAGCCGCAATTCCACCACTTTTTTTCAACCATTGCAAGGTGAGCATAGACGCATATACAGCAAAAACAGAAGGCGTATTATACATGCTTTCTGCTTTGATATGTTTCAAATAATCCAACATACTCGGAATAGTACGTCCATTTTTTCCTAAAATTTCCTCTTTTATAACTACTAATGTAGTTCCCGCAGGGCCCATGTTTTTTTGAGCACCAGCATAAATAATATCAAATTTTGAAAAATCCAATTGCCGAGAAAAAATATCCGAACTCATATCACAAACCACAGGCACATTTGTAGAAGGAAATTCTTTCATTTGTGTACCGAAAATAGTATTATTGCTCGTGCAATGAAAATAATCAGCATCAGCTGGAACACTATAATTCTTCGGAATATAGTTATAATTTTCTTCTTTTGAAGAAGCAACAATCTCAGTATTTCCAAAAATTTTAGCCTCTTTTATTGCAGCACTTGCCCAAGTTCCTGTATCAAGATAGGCTGCTTTTCCGTTTTCACGCATCAAATTATAAGGAACCATAAGAAATTCCAAACTCGCACCACCTTGCAAAAACAACGCTTGATATCCTTTGCCTTCAAGACCCAAAAGCTCCAATGCCAAGGCTCGAGCTTCGTCCATAACAGCTATAAAATCTTTGCTTCTATGCGAAATTTCTAATATCGACAAACCCGAATTATTAAAATTTAAAATCGCATCTGACGACTTCTCAAAAACTTCTTGAGGAAGAATACAAGGACCTGCACTATAATTGTGTTTTTTCATTTTTCTTTTATGGAATATTTTTACTAATAATTATTGAAGAGCAAATTTCGGTAATAGAACTTAAAATTTTGATGCTTTTCTTGAAAAGTTTCGCTATCTTATTAACAAAAACGATATAGTTATAGTTTTGATATATTGGAAGTTATAAATTTATTAAAAAGGATAGGGTATCAACATTATCGGCATAATCCCATAAATTCGGTTTTTGTGTTTGCCCAAACGGCAGCTCGCCTTTAATTTTTGAATTAGAAACTACACACTGAATTTTGTCTTTTTCTAATTCTAATTTGGCTTTTATATCTTCTAAATCATCATAATATTCATAAAAAACACTAGAAATAGGGGAGGCATAACTCGAATCTTCCTTGATTGTCAAAAATTCGTTATCCAATAATTGAAAATTACTCATCAAAAATACCGCTTTGTTATAATCATAATTATTAGCATATTTTTCATATTTAATTACGTCTTGATATGAAAAAATACCTCCGAAAAAGGCATCAAAATTATATCCTTTTGGAACAAATAATTTAGATACATTTCTACATCCCAACCCGAAATAACGAAATATATCTTCACCCAAAGCAATCATTTGCTCCTTCGTTTCTTGACCCGTTAAAACGGCAACCGAATTTCGGTTTTTTCTAATGATTGAAGGTGTATTCTTAAAATAAAATTCAAAATATCGTGCCGTATTATCGTTTCCCGTAGCAATAACAGCATCAAATCCTTCTAGTTTCCCTTCTGTGAAATTGATATAATTCTCAAATTCAGGCTCGACAGAGATAATATAATTCGCTAAGAAAGGCAAAAGTTTTTGATCGTTTGACGATGTTTTTATAACTGCTTTATGCCCTGAAATAAGCACCGATACAAAATCGTGAAACCCAACCAATGGAATATTTCCAGCTAAGATAAGACCAATATTTTTTGAAGAAACTATCGAAAAATCATAAGAAGAAAGCCATAAATCTAAATTTTCTTTGGTTAGGGCTTTGCTCCAAGATTCAAGTGAAAAAAGAACGTTCTCTTTTGTGAACCAGCCGTTGTGTGACTGTGATAATTCAATTAATTCAATAAAGGAATCAAAATACAAATCATTAAATAAAACGCCTTCTTTCTTCTGGATTTCTTTATCCGAAAACTGACTTAAGAATTTCCCTAATTCTATGAAAACATTTTTTTTATGGTCTAATGTCATATTGATTTGTTTATGATTACTTTTGATTGTAATTTTGCACAAAAATAAGCATAAATAAGTCGAATGTCAAAAGCCGAATGTCAAAAGATTCAAAACTCTCTTTTAACGTTAGGTTTCTAGAAATTCAAATAAAGACAAAACAAAATGGCGATAATAATCACAGACGAATGTATCAATTGCGGTGCTTGCGAGCCAGAGTGTCCAAACACAGCTATCTATGAAGGAGCAGATGATTGGCGGTATAAAGACGGAACAAAATTGAGGGGAAAAGTTATTTTGCCTGATGGAACCGAAATAGATTCTGATGCTGCCCAAACTCCAATTTCAGACGATATTTATTATATCGTTCCAGGAAAATGTACCGAGTGCAAAGGGTTTCATGACGAACCACAATGTGCCGCAGTTTGCCCAGTTGATTGTTGTGTGCCTGATGATAATCATGTAGAAAGTGAAGAAACGTTATTGAACAGACAAGCGTTTTTGCACAACGAATAAAATATAAAATAGTATTTAATAAAAAAATCCTGAGTTATTAGCTCAGGATTTTTTGTTTAAAAAGGGCTGCATTAACAGCCCTTAAAAATATATAATTAGAATTTATAGTTCATCGATAAGCTGAACATTCTTCCTAATTGGCTAAAATGATAGCCATCATATCCCATTTGAGAATAACGACCATTAAAAGTAACAAGATTAAATTGTTTTCTTGTTGCATCAGCATCAGCCAATATTGTACTTCCAGTAGCATTTTCTGCTTTGAATTCCCATTCAGGTAGCACATTCAAAATGTTGTTTGCATTAAATGAAATTGTCAATTTTTTTGAAGCAGAATAATTAATTCCTAAATCGGTAACCATTTTAGTCAAAAATTCTACTCTTAAATCATCAGACATACCTGCATTTTTGAATTTTGTAGGTCCAAAAAGTGTATTGTTCAAAGACAATCCCCATTTTGAAATTTCATAATCAACACCACCAATGAACTTAAATTTAGGTCTTGATGTAAATAATAAGGCTTCTTGAGTTGCATCAATAACTGATTGTCCAACAGCAGCAACACTAGCAGGGTTTTTTACAGCCCCTTCTCTTTCGTTTTGAATAGTATAATTACCAGAAAGATTAAATGCCATTTTACCACTACCCAACATTATATTTCTGTATCCAGCAACTAAATCAATTCCTGAAGTTCTAGAATCAATTCCGTTTACGAAGAAAGCAGAATTATTTGTTGTAGAAAACTCAATTGTATTTCCTAATACAATTCTATCAGTAACTTTAATATTATAATAATCTAAAGTTAAATTGAAATCTCTTGATGGTTTAAATCCAAAACCAGCAGTAAAATTCACAGAATTTTCAGCATCTAATTTAGGAATTTTATTTGCTCTTGCAGCAGACGAAACATTATTAATCAACCCTTCAACAACAATACCTTGTCCTGGCGTGAAAGAAGATTGAGATTTTTGAGTATAAATTTGATGCAATGAAGGAGCTCTAAAACCTGTTGATAAAGAAGCTCTAACGGTTACTTTATCATCGGCAAATTTATATCTTGAACTTACTTTCCAAACTGTTGCACTTCCAAAATCACTATAATTTTCATATCTAACAGTTCCATTAACAAGGAAATCTTTGTTAAAATCATAAGCCAAGTCTAAATAAGCACCTAAATTATAACGATTAAATTTACCTGAATTTTCTGGAGTATTTCCTTGAAATGAATCTGCACCAGAACCAACATAGGAAGCTTCGTCACCCGCTAATATTTCAAAATTTTCTGTTCTAAACTCCGACCCAAAACCTAGACTCAATTTTTCACTAACGTTTTTTGAAATATCAATATTACCAACATAGTGATTAAAAGTTGTTCCTCCTGGTTTAAAAGTAATTGGAGTTGAAGCACCATAAATGAAATTACCATTTGAGTCTTTTGATCTATTTTGAGAATTAGACACAGTATAGATTTGTGAATTACCCCCAGTAGTGATACTGGCATCGGTATTCCAACCATTTTTTACAGATTTATAACCCAAAGTTGCGTTATAATCATTCAAATCTCCTTCAAAAGTAGGAACATATCCAACATAATTTGCGGCATTTCCACCTGCAAATAAGTCAGCTAAATAGGGCATATCTGTAACTGATCTCCAGTAAGGAGTTCTATAATTTGCAAATGAGTTTATTTTTTTATAGACATAAGCAGCATTATAATACAGTTGTGTTTGTTCATTATAATTTATTCCACCATTTACTAAGAATTTTGCAGCAGCTGTTTCAGGAGAACCATTTACGTTTCCTGCATCTGGTTTTTTAGCCAAGAAAGCCTGCACATCAGCTAAATTAGCTTCAAAATCAGCAGCTTCTCCATCTGCATTAACCGTGCCTGGTCTATTTGCTAAAGCTACTTTAGAAAAATCAATTGTATAATTAACAAATCCTTTCTCTCCAACCGTTGAGCCATTATTCAAGCTAATGCCAAACATTTCTCCATCACCTTCGCCAGTAATACCACTTCTCAATGTTGTTGATCCAACAGTAGCATTCTTTTTAAGAATAATATTCATTACCCCAGCAATAGCGTCTGAACCGTATTGAGCAGAAGCTCCATCACGAAGAATTTCAACTCTTTCTATAGCATCAGTAGGAATTGCAGAAATATCAGAACCTGTTTCACCACGTCCCGGAGACGTTTGAGTATAAACCAAGGCACTCATGTTTTTTCTTTTTCCATTAATAAGGATAAGTGTTCTACTTGGCCCCATATTTCTAATTTCATAAGGGTCTAATAATGATGTAGCATCATTCACTGGAGTTTGCACCGTATTAAACGATGGAATTCGATACTGCAATGCTTTGTCAAAACTCGATTGACCCGTAGAAGTCAAATCTTTTGCAGACAAAACATCAATTGGCAAAGCTGAAGTAGTGTTGCTTCGTGGAGCAGTTCTCGTTCCTACAACAACAATTTCTTCCAAGGCTTGTCCGCTGCCTTCGGACAAAACTACATTAATAATAGACTGGTCTGCTGCTTTTTCAGTTGTTGAAAAACCAACGTAACTAAAAACTAAAGTAGCACCATCTTTAACTTTGATTTTGTAATTTCCGTCAAAATCGGTTGGCGTTCCGTTCGAAGTTCCTTTTTCAGAAACATTGACACCTGGTAGTCCTGCTCCAGTGTTGTCCTTTACAGTTCCTGAGACCTCTTTTTAGGCAAATGAATTAAAGAACTTTAGTGGTACTGAGCGTTACTATCGCATTACACCAGATACAGTAATAACGGATGGTGCTAAGTTCGTTGCTGATAA
>CAIJXW010000160.1 GCA_903824755.1 uncultured Bacteroidota bacterium
AATGGAACTGCTCGTCTATCAAAATAAATAAGATAGTTGTCTTCACAAGCCTTTTTATCTCCATTATAATTAGCATAAATAGATTCAAATACAAACTCACTTGTCAGCGGAAAAGTTTCAATTAGTCGATTATTATTGTTGTCAAAATAATCCACTTTCGCTTTTATTTGGCAACTTTTGAATTGTTTATATTCGTTTATATTTATCCTAATCGTTTTAAAATTATCAACTTTAATAACATGTCCTAAACTATCTTTTACAGCATTTCCATTTGCGTCCAAGAGTATTTTTGTCCCATCTTTAATTTGCTTTTCTTTGATAAATTCTTTCTCTTTTACTTGCTCTGGGGAAATAAGAATCTCTCTGAAATTTATCAATAAACCATAATCATAGTTGATTCCTTTTTGCTTATTGACATGATAGACTGTCCATTTATCATTTAATCCAAAGGTGCTAAAATCTAGCAAATCATCTTGTAGCCTATTAGGAATTGCCATATTTGTCTCGTTTTTAGTAGTTACAGATACAAAATCTAGTCCTTTGAATCTGGCTTCTTCCATTACCTTTTTCACGTCTTTATACCCTGGATTTAGATTCTCCAAATAAACTAAATCATCATAAACTTTGCGAATAATCAGTTTGTTGCTTGTCGAAAGTTGTTGCTTCGATATTTCATATAAATATTTTGACAAATTATTTTTACTGCTAATAATTTGGTTGGAATAATCATCAAATGGGAAAATAGCATTACGCCCTTCTTTTAGCAATTGAAGTGGCAAAATAGGACGAATTTTTTCCTGACGATTATTGAGTCCTACATATAAAGTGTATATTCTTTCGAGAGAGGCTGGATTGTTCTCTTTTACCATCAAATCGATCGAACGCAAATCTCTATCCTTTACTTTTGCAAAAGCTTCTTCGAGCAAATAAATATAATCTTGTTTTCCTTTTGCATTTTTATTTGTTCTCAAACCATCAACAGCTCGATTTATTGCACCGTCATAGTCTCCATCGCTCAACATGGTCTGCGTTTGTTTCACACCACAAGAAAAAGTTAGAATAATAAACGCAAGTAGTAAAGTAATTTTTTTCATTTTAATTGAAATTTGGGTAGTTTAATAATTTATATTGGGATAATTTTTATTTTAAAAGAGCAACCTGCATTGTGATTGCTCTATGATTTTATTTATTTACCTCACAAATGGGGGTAATAATTTGCTCGAAACTTCTCCGAAACCTATCCGAACATGACCATTTTTGCAATATCCTTTCATGATAACGGTATCATAATCGTTTATATATTTTCGTTCAGAACCATCTTTAAGTTTGATAGGATTTTTTCCGCCCCAAGTTAATTCTAGCATCGAACCAAAACTATCTTCTGTTGGTCCAGATATTGTTCCAGAACCCATCATGTCACCAGAATTTACACGACATCCATTTGATGTGTGATGCGTTAATTGCTGACTCATTGTCCAATATAGATATTTAAAATTAGAGTGACTAATCGTTGTTGGTTCCGAATTTTCTGGCATAATAGCTACTTCTAGATTAATATCGAAGGTGTGTTTTCCCTTTTGTTGAAGATAGGGAAGTGGCGTAGGCTCTTGTTTTGGGCTTTTGGTTCTGAAAGGTTCCAAAGCATCCATAGTGACAATCCATGGCGAAATTGAAGAAGCAAAATTTTTGGCCAAAAATGGTCCAAGCGGAACATATTCCCATTTTTGAATATCTCTTGCACTCCAGTCATTCAATAAAACCATACCGAAAATATAATCTTCGGCTTCATTTATTGGAATATTTTCACCCATTATATTTACATCAGTGGTAATAAAGGCTGTTTCTAATTCAAAATCAACCAAACGAGAAGGCCCGAAAACTGGAGTTGTTTCACCATTTGGCAAGGTTTGCCCCATCGGTCTATGAACAGGAATTCCTGAAGGAATAATAGTCGAACTTCTTCCATGATAGCCTACTGGTATATGAAGCCAGTTTGGCAACAAGGCGTTTTCTGGATCTCGAAACATTTTGCCAACATTTGTTGCATGCTCTTTGCTAGAATAGAAATCGGTATAATCTCCAATCAAAACAGGAAGTTGCATTTCAATATCTTTCATATTAAAAATAACCACTTTTTTATGTTTGGCATTATCTCTCAATTCGCCATTTGTGGCATCAAAAATATCTGCAATTCTGTTTCGCACTAAACGCCATGTCTTTTTTCCGTCAGAAATAAAGTCGTTTAGAGTGTCTTGCATGAACATATCATCAGTCAATTCTATACCTCTAAAGTAATCCAATTGCTGAAGTGCACCTAAATCAATCGCGAAATCGCCAATTCGGGTTCCAACTGTTACTACATTCTCTTTGGTCAAGAAAACTCCAAATGGAATATTCTGTATAGGAAAATCGCTGTCTTGTGCTACATCTAGCCAAGATTTTCTTTCAGGATTGTTTGCTGTAATGGGCATAATAATTGTTTATTTAATTGTTGAAAATTAAGTTATCAAATATAGTGTCAACATTCGTTTTACCAAACGTTTTTTGTATTTTTGTACACAATTTAACGAAAAATTATCAAATGCAACAAGACGAACAAATTTTTGACCTTATTCTTGAGGAACAAGACCGACAAATTCACGGATTAGAATTGATTGCTTCTGAGAACTTTGTAAGTGATCAAGTAATGGAAGCAGCAGGATCAGTATTGACAAATAAATATGCCGAAGGATATCCTGGAAAGCGTTATTATGGTGGCTGTGAAGTGGTAGATGTTATAGAACAAATTGCTATCGACAGAGCCAAAGCACTTTTTGGAGCTGAATATGCAAATGTTCAACCGCATTCTGGTTCTCAAGCAAACACAGCTGTTTATCATGCCTGTCTAAAACCTGGTGATAAAATATTAGGTTTTGATCTTTCTCACGGAGGACATTTAACGCATGGTTCGCCAGTAAATTTTTCAGGAAGATTATATGTTCCTTCTTTTTATGGAGTAGAAAAAGAAACTGGGCGTTTTGATTATGATAAAATTCAAGAAATTGCTATAAAAGAACAACCAAAATTGATAATTGCTGGAGCCTCTGCCTATTGTCGTGATATGGATTTTGAGCGTTTTAGAAAAATTGCCGATAGCGTAGGAGCACTTCTCCTTGCTGATATTTCTCATCCTGCTGGATTAATTGCCAAAGGATTGATGAATGACCCAATTCCGCATTGCCATATTGTGACTACTACAACTCACAAAACCCTTCGTGGCCCAAGGGGCGGAATGATTTTAATGGGTAAAGATTTTGAGAATCCATTTGGTTTAACCACTCCAAAAGGCGAAATAAGAATGATGTCAAGCCTATTAGATTTGGCTGTTTTTCCTGGAAATCAAGGAGGTCCTTTAATGCATATTATTGCTGCAAAAGCAGTAGCCTTCGGCGAAGCGTTGACAGATGAATTTTTTCATTATTCGATGCAAGTTCAAAAAAATGCTAAAGCAATGGCAGCCGCTTTCATGAGTAAAGGATATGATTTAATTTCTGGAGGAACAGATAATCACATGATGTTGATTGACCTTCGCAACAAAAATATAACAGGAAAAGATGCCGAAAATGCTTTAGTAAAAGCCGAAATTACGGTAAATAAAAACATGGTTCCCTTTGATGACAAATCACCTTTTATAACTTCTGGAATTCGAATAGGTACTCCAGCAATAACAACTCGAGGACTAGTTGAATCGGATATGCAAATTATTGTAGATTTGATTGATAAAGTATTGATGAATCACACTAACGAAGAAATTATCGAAGAAGTAGCAATTGCCGTTAATGAAATGATGGGCGAACGTGCCATTTTTGTTTTTTAAAAATAAATAAATGTCAATCTTAAGATTAAAATTACCAACAGACCCAAGATGGGTAAATATTGTTGAAAAAAACATTGAGGAAATCCTAACGGATCACGCTTGGTGCGAACAAAAAGCAGCTACAAATGCCATTACAATAATTACTATCAACTCTGAATTTCCGGATTTAGTGACTGATATGTTGGCTTTAGCCAAAGAAGAAATCGAGCATTTTCAGATGGTAAACGAGATTATTCAGAAGCGAGGTTTGGTTTTAGGTCGAGAACGAAAAGACGAATATGTAGGCGAATTGGCTCAATATATGAAGAAAAGCAATAATGGAAGTCGAGTTTCAGGACTCGTGGAGCGATTGCTTTTTTCTGCTATGATTGAAGCCCGAAGTTGTGAACGATTTAAGGTGCTTTCAGAAAATATAAAAGATAAAGAATTGTCAGATTTCTATCGAGATTTGATGGAAAGCGAGGCAGGACATTATACCACTTTTATTACTTATGCTAGAAAATATGGCATCGGAATTGATGTCGAAAAACGCTGGAAAGAATGGTTAGAATTTGAAGCCTCAGTAATTTCGAAATATGGTAAAAGCCAGACCGTTCACGGTTGATTAATTTTATATAAATGATTTCAATCCGAAAAGCTACAATTCAAGACGCACTTCTAATTCGGGATATAGCCTATAAAACCTGGCCTGAAACGTATAAAAATATTGTTTCAAAATCCCAATTGGATTATATGCTCGAATTATTTTATAATCAAAAGGTGCTAATTGAAACAATTTCAAAAAAGAATAATTCTTTTTTGTTGGCTTTTGACGACAATAAATGTTTGGGATTTGCAGCCATAGAACATTTTTATTTAGGCAAAGAAATTACGCGCTTGAACAAATTATATATTCTCCCAGAATCACAAGGCAAAGGCATTGGCAAATTTCTGATTGAAGAAATAATGTTTTTGGCAAAAGCAAAAAAATCAAATACCATTCACTTAAATGTAAATAGATTCAATAAAGCCCATTTTTTTTATACAAAAATGGGCTTTATTATAACTTCTGAGGTAAATATAGAATTGGATTTTGGCTATTTGATGGAAGATTACATCATGGAAAAAGTTCTTGATTAAATCAAAATCATTTTCAAATATTCTAAGACCTAAACTAGTTTAAGAAGTCAATAGTTAATTATTCCACAATAATTTGGTGTTTATAGAGCAAACCTTTCAGTCCTTCTAAAGAAAAAAACGCTTTTTTTAGTTTTGTTTTTTCGGGATCTATTGTATAATTATAACTGGATCGGAAATCAGCTTTATTGGCAATTGCTTTATCAAATTCAGATTTATACAGGTCGCATCTATCAAAAATTGATTCAGTCAAATCGGTTCCCATAAAATCAACAGCAATCAAACTACAATTTATGAAGCTAGTTTGCTTCATTTTGAGAGCATAAAATTTAGAAAAATCAAGTTGGCAAGTATCAAATGAAATATCAAAAATCAATTTATCGCACATCGAAAAATTGACATCTTTAATTTTGCAACGAAAAAACGTTACTGTTCGCAGTGCAACATGGTTAATTTTGCTACCATTAAAAGTACAATTATTAAAAATACATTCAATAAAAGTCACGCCAATAAAATTGCAAGAGGAGAAATCACAACTATTGAAAACACAGCTTTCAAATTCTTTCAAATTGAGTTCGTTTTCCAAATAGTTGAGGTTATTGTATTCGATATCAAGAAAATAGTCCTGCATAATGTTGGCTTCGGTTGCTATTAAATACAAAAACGCAATTATCTAGTTTGGTGATAATTGCGTTTTTTGTGACCTTGACTGGATTCAAACCAGTAACCTCTTGAGCCGTAATCAAGTGCGCTATTCAGTTGCGCCACAAGGCCTTTTTGTGGGTGCAAATATAAGGAAACTTAACAAATTTGCAAGGGAAATCGAAAATAAAAAGGATTGAATTACTTTGTTTCGCTCAATGCTTGTTTGGTAACATAATAGCGATAGGCCAAAATGGCTAATTGCCATTTTTTTGCTTCTCCAATTGATAATCGCTGTTTAGAAAAACTAGGCAAAATAATTTTGTTGATTTTGGCTAGAATTTGAAAAAATTTTCTAGTCATATTTTGAATCTGGTTTGTCATTTGCAAGAGCAAAATTTCGAGATTTCTGCTCGTAGGTTGCAAACGATTTGTCACTTGGATTTGTGATTACGGTTTTAATAGTAATTTTGTCACCCAAATTAAATCCTCTCGAAACCATCTGGTAATCTAGTAAATACTGTCCAGAAAAATAGTTTCCATCGGCATCTTTTTCTATAATTCCGGTATATATTCCTTTCGCCATGTTTTTTATTTAAAGTGCAAAATTAATGATTTTTGTTCACCAATGTAGATTCTAACGCTAATAATTTCTTTATCCAAACACAACAAAGTGCTGCCAAAATCCCAAAACTCCCCATTACGAACCAATCCGTTTGATAGTTAAAGTTGGAAATAATTTCCATTCCCATTTTTGAACTGACAATATGGGCTAAACTAAAACTCATCGTATATAATGCCATATATCGCCCTTCATGTCCAACGGGTGCTCGGCTTAATGCAAATGAATTCGAAAAAGGAAACACAAGCATTTCGCCAAAAGAAACTAGAATCATGCTGATAACGAGTATGCCAGCCCAAAGATTGAAAATTAAGCCATAAAAACTGAACCCCATCATTAATGTTCCCCAAAGTATTATCTTTATTTTTTGTACTTTTTTTCTTTCAAAATAACTAACAATTGGCATTTCGAGTGCAAAAATTAACAAACCATTTAGCGTCATTAATAATCCCGTTTGTAGTTCGGTCAAGCCAAATTGCTCGTGATGATATAATGGTAAGGCTGTAAATAATTGAAAAAATATCATCGCAGTTACAAAACTAACAAACAAGAAAATCCAGAAAATCTTGTCCTTAAAAACAGAATTTATTTTTGAATTTACCGCATTTGAATCTTGAATTACAGGCAATTTCTTTTTTTCTTTTACTAATAAACCAAAAATAACAATAGCAATAATACAAGTAGCCCCATCAACCCAAAAAAGACCATGATAACCAATATTCATTATAATTAAACCTCCCAAAGCGGGGCCTGCGGCAAAACCTAAATTGACTGCAAGCCTTACTAATGTTAATGCTCGGGTACGGTTTTCGGGTTTTGCATACGCTCCGAGCGAAACGAACATAGCGGGACGAAACATATCTGCAAAAACCATTATACTAAACATTGAAATACAGAGTCCCCAAAAACTGGTAATATATTGAATGATAAAAAAGCCAATTCCGCTCGTAAATAAACTAAAAATCATAACTCTATAAAACCCGATTTTGTCGGTTAGTTTTCCGCCTAACCATGAGCCTAACATTGAGCCTAGTCCAAAGGAAACCATAATCCAGCCCACTTGACTATAGGAAAAGTCTAGATTTTCTTTTAAATATTTTGATAAAAAGGGCAAAACCATTGTTCCAGCTCGGTTGATAAATGTTATCGTTGCTAGAATTTTTATTTCTCTCGAAAAGCCTCTGAAATTATTTATATAGCGATAAAAAGCAGTTTTTAGCATGATTAGATTTCGATTCTGCAAAGTTATAAAACTTTGTGGTTTTTGACTTTCGTCATTGCAATTTTTAGACTATTTTTGTAGCATGAAATTTTATAATCTACACACCCATCAATTTAGTGATCTTCCTAATGTTTTGGAATTAGTCAATCAATATCCAAATGAATTTGATGACATGATTCCTAATTATTCAATAGGAATTCACCCTTGGCATATTAAGGGAGACACAATTTTGTCGAATTTGGAAATTTTGAAAAGTAAATTATTGGATAAAAAATGTCTGGCAGTTGGCGAATGTGGTTTGGATAAAAGAATTGAAATTCCGATGGATTCGCAACAAATAGTTTTTGAAAATCAATTGCTTTTGGCAGAATATTACAAAAAACCAGTCATAATTCATTGTGTTGCTGCTTTTCATGAATTGATTTCAATAAAGAAAAACAAAAAAATTACAGTACCAATGATTGTTCATGGTTTTTCTAAAAACAGTATTATCGCATCTCAATTAATTGAAAATGGATTTTATCTTTCTTTTGGAAAGGCATTAATTCAAAATCCTGATTTGGAAACTGTTTTTCAATCGATTCCTAATGAAAGAATATTTCTAGAAACGGATACAACTTCAAACGAAATCCAAGAAGTATATGCTTTGGCAGCAAAGTATAAAAAACTAGAGATTAATACTTTAAAAGAAATAATTGAAGAAAACTTCAATAGAGTTTTTAAGAAATAAAATAAAAACAATATGGCCCAATGGAAAGAAAGAGCTGAATTATTATTGAAGCCCGAAGGATTAGAAAAATTATTTAATTCAAATGTTTTGGTAGTTGGTTTGGGTGGTGTTGGTTCATTTGCTGCAGAGTTTTTGGTTCGAGCTGGTATAGGAAAAATGACAATTATTGATGGTGATGTCGTAGATATTACTAATATTAATAGACAATTGCCCGCTTTGCACTCGACAATCGGGTCGCCAAAAGTGACCATTGTTGGCGATAGATTGATGGATATTAACCCAGAATTGAAGCTAACACGAATTCAAGAATTTTTATCACCAGAGCGTGCTTTTGAAATTGTTTCTGAACAATACGACTATGTTTTAGATTGTATTGATAGCGTAACACCCAAATTGAATTTGATTATTTCTGCCAAAAGAAAGAAAGTAAAAATTATATCGAGCATGGGAGCAGGTGGAAAAATGGAAGCGTCAAAAGTGAAAGTTGCCGATATTAGCAACACAGAAAATTGTTTTTTGGCGAAAGCCATTAAGAAAAGATTAAAAGAAGTAAAAATTGATAAAGGAATAAAAGTTGTTTATTCATCAGAAATTCAAGATCAAACGAGTCTAAAAACTACCGATGGCAAAAATTATAAAAAGTCATTTTATGGAACAAATAGCTATATGCCAGGATTATTCGGGTTATATTGTGCCGAAACAGTGATTCGATATTTAATAAAAAAATAGGCCTCCAAAAATAATGATACAGACTATAATTTTTGATATGGACGGCGTTATTGTCGATACAGAACCAGTTCATAGATATGCTTATTTTAAACATTTTGAAGAGTTAGAAATCACGGTTTCTGAAGAAATGTTTACTTCGTTTACAGGAAATTCTACTCGAAATGTTTTTCAAAAAGTGAAAGATATTTTCGGTTTATCTCACGATGTAGAAGATCTGATTCAACGAAAACGAACGCTCTTTAATGATGCTTTTGACTCCAAAGAAGATTTATATTTATTAGATGGAGTAGAAGTTTTAATTAAAGAATTACATCAAAAAGGCATGCAACTTATTTTGGCCTCATCGGCTTCAAAAGTGACTATAGATAGAGTGTTTAAACGTTTTGGATTGCATCAATATTTTTCGCATATCGTTAGTGGTGAAGATTTTCCGAAGTCAAAACCAGATCCAGCCATATTTGAATTTGCTGCTTCATTATCAAATGCATCAAAAGAAAATTGTATTGTGATTGAGGATAGCACAAACGGAGTGAAAGCAGCCGTTCTAGCAGGAATTTACTGTGTAGGTTATAATAGTGAGCATTCAAAATTGCAAGATTTAGCGGAAGCAAATTTTGTGATTAATCATTTTGACGAATTAAATTTCGATATTATTTCAACACTTTAATTTTTTATCCGACCGCTTCTTTATAAACTCTAAGGCATCGTTCTCGTGCAAATTTATGGTCAACAATAGGTTGTGGATACGTTAATTCTTGCAATTCTGGAACCCACTTTTTTATGTAAATTAAATCTTTATCAAATTTTTTGACTTGCTCCGTTGGATTAAAAATTCTAAAATAGGGAGCTGCATCAACACCACAACCTGCTGCCCATTGCCAGTTTCCAACATTGCTCGATTGCTCATAATCTAAAAGTTTTGTGGCAAAATAAGTCTCTCCCCAACGCCAATCAATGAGTAGATGTTTGCACAAAAAACTAGCAACAATCATTCGGACTCTATTGTGCATGTGCCCCGTTTCATTTAGCTCTCTCATTCCCGCATCTACAAATGGATAACCTGTTTTTCCTTGACACCATTTTTGAAAATCATCCTCGTTATTATTCCATTTTATGGCATCATATTTTGGTCGAAAAGAGCTATCTTTTGAATAAGGAAAATGCCATAATATTTGCATAAAAAATTCACGCCAAATGAGTTCATTCCAAAAAGTTTCATTCGTTTCTTGGATTGCTTTGCTAACCATTTTTCGGATACTGACTGCTCCAAAACGCAAGTGTGTTCCTAACATTGATGTGCCCGACAGCGAAGGAATATTACGAGTGTTTTCATAATTTTGGATTCGCTTTTCAGAAATATCAAAATGGCTTACTTTAATTTTTGATTGTTCAAAACCGATGTCTTTCAAACTCAAAAAAGGGTAAGAGTGATAGACGATATTGTTAATATAATTTTCTGAATTATAATGAATTAATGGATTTGACTTAAAGTTTTCTTTCCATTTTTTCGAATAAGGAGTGAACACAAAATAAGGCGTTTGATCTTCTTTTACGACTTCACTTTTTTCAAAAATAACCTGATCTTTGAAGGTGTTAAATCCGATGTTGTTTGAAGTTAAAAAGGAAGCAATTATCTCATCTCTCTTTCTAGCATAAGGCTCATAGTCATGGTTTGTATATACAGCTTCGATTTTATTTTCTTTTATTATTTTTTCGAAAATAGCTAAAGGATTTCCAAAAAAAACGGCTAGGTTTTTACCTTTTTTTTGCAATTCGGTATCAATTTTATCTAATAGCTCATGAATAAAACTTACTCGTGCATCTTCTTTTTCCAATTGCTCTAGAATATCTTTATCAAATATAAAAATAGGCAAAACTTCTTTTCCACTTGTTAAAGCTTCGAAGAATCCTTTGTTATCATCAATTCGTAAATCTCGCCGAAACCAAAATATATTCATTAGGAAATCGATTTATAGTCGCCAAAAAGTGCAATTAGTTTGTTTTTTCGATACTCAAATATCTCATTTAGTTTTGGTTTTACCAAAAAAGGATGTACTAGCTGTCCCAAAATACCCATTGGAATTTTATAATCTACGATATCCTCCATTTCAACACCACCTGGGATCTCTTTTATAAAATGTTTGTGATGCCACAGAGAATAAGGGCCAAAGCGTTGTTCATCTACAAAATATTTTAAAGTTTCTACATGTGTTATTTCGGTTACCCATTTTGTAGGTATTCCTAAAATTGGGGTAACAATATATTGAATAATTTGACCTGCAAACATTGGTCTGTCATCACCCGAAAGCGTTTTAAAACCCATATAATCAGGAGTAATAGTCTTTAAATTTTTTGGATTTGAAAGAAATTCCCAAGCCTCTTCTATTGATATTGGAAGATTTTGTTTTGTATGCAATCTATATATTTTCATAAATTATATTTTTTACAAAAATACAATTGTTTATTGTTTTAATAAAATTGTTAAACAGTTTTATTTACATTTTATAAATAAAAGATATAATTTTGTTTATGAATTTGTAAA
>CAIJXW010000161.1 GCA_903824755.1 uncultured Bacteroidota bacterium
TTAAAATATAAAATATATATAGAATGAGCAGTATTCTTGATGACCTAAAAATGCAATATAAATTTGGTGGATTACCTCAAAGGCTCATCTACTGGAATGTTGCATTTTTTCTAGTCTCAATTGTTTTTTTTTATCAATTTAAAATAGGGCAGTTTGAATATCCCGATTGGATTGCACTTTGGTCAAATCCAGAAATTGTATTAGAAAAACCTTGGACATTATTAACGTATGCTTTTTTTCATGACGGTTTTGGGCATCTATTTTTCAATATGATTGTACTGAATTTTGCATGTACATTATTTCTTACTTTTTTTAATCAAAAACAATTACTAGGATTATATATCTTAAGTGCAGTTTTTGCAGGAATTTCATTCATTGGAATTTTCTATTATCTGAATATTATTCACCCAATTGTTGGTGCATCTGCGGCAATTATGGCCGTTTTAGTTGCCACTTCCACCTATCAACCTCTAATGAATGTGCGGTTGCTGTTGATTGGAAACGTAAAACTTTGGCACATTACGGCTGTTATTATTATTGTGAGTGATTTAATGCAAATCCAAGATGCCAATATGGGCGGACATATTGCCCATTTGGCGGGTGCTTTTTTTGGTTTTATTTATATAAAATTGCTCCAAAACGGATTCGATTTAAGTAAAATAGTTACAAAAATTATTGATTTTTTTATTCAGATATTTGTTAAAAAAGATAAAAACCCATTTAAGAAAGTACATAGAAATTATAAACCTTCGCCAATAAATAGAACATCAAGAATCATTCAAAAAGACAAACACCAGCAACAAATTGACGAAATTTTAGATAAAATTAGCCAATCAGGTTATGATAGTTTGACCAAAGAAGAAAAAGATTTTTTGTTTAAATCAGGAAAATAAATCCTACTTTAGCAAAGTAAAAATTTAACAATGAAGCAGCTTTCATGGTTCAATAAAATAATTTTTGTACTAAATATAGTATTGGCTATATTGACATTTCTTGCCTATGTTTTGCCTTTTCTAGCACCAAAATTATTTCCGATTTTATCTGTTTTGACCTTAATTTTGCCATTATTTCTAATCCTTAATGGACTTTTCTTTATATATTGGGGTATTCAATTGAAAAGACAAATCATTTTATCGGGGCTTGTTTTACTTCTTGGAATTACATTTATAAATAAATTTTATAAGTTTTCTACCACCGATTTGCCACACGAAGAAAAAGATTTTGTTGTGATGAGTTATAATGTGAGGTTGTTTAATTTGTTTGATTGGATTAACGATGATTATGTGCCTCAAGAAATTCTAACCTTTATTAATGATCAAAATCCTGATATTCTATGTATTCAGGAGTTTTCGTCATCGGCAAAAATAGATATAAAAGTGTATCCCTATAAATATATCTATATGCAAGGGAAAAAAATCAAAACGGGACAGGCTATTTTTTCTAAATATCCAATTTTAGACGAAGGGCATTTGCCTTTTCCAAATTCTAATAATAGTGTCGTTTTTGCCGATATTAAGAAAGGAAAAGATATTATCAGAGTATATAATATGCATTTGCAATCTATAAAAATTTCTCCCGATGTTAATGAAATTTCAGAAAATATTGAAGGCATAAACCAAGAAAAATCACAAATGATGATTTATAGAATCAGTCGTGCATTTCGAAAACAACAGCAACAAGCAGAAATTATTCAAAAACATAAAGAGCAATGTGAATATCCTATAATTATTTGTGGGGACATGAATAATAGTGCCTATTCGTATGTGTATAGAAGCGTGAAAGGAAGTTTGAATGATTGCTTTGAAGAAGCGGGAACTGGTTTAGGACAAACCTATACGTTCAAATATTATCCCGCTAGAATCGATTATATTTTTGCTGACAAAAGGATGAAAGTGAAAAGTTTTACTAATTTCCCCGAATTTATAAATTCTGATCATTATCCAGTAATGACAAGGCTCTCTATGGATTAAGCGATTGTTTTTTTAAATAATCTACCGCAAATCGACCTTCGTTAAACAGTAAATCCAAGATGCTTAAATTATTAATAAATCCATGTTTGTCACCAAATACTTGTGTATAGGTTTCAAATGTTGAGGTATCTTTTTTTCCATTAGATAATTTTCTGCCATCAAAAAATCCGGAAACTTCGTGAAAATATTCTTCTGTTTTCTGAAATTCGATTTTCATTCCTAAACATTTAGAAACTATCGCCATAGTCTCCAAATTCAAATCCATTAAAAACGTATGTTTCTTTGTAAATATTGGCAGTAGAGCATCTTCAAAATATTCAAAAAACGGAGAAGTACGATAGGCAGCTTCCAAAGATTTGAAATGTTGTTTTTGCCAATCGAAAGCGGTTTCCAAACGAACATCTTTGGTTTTTTGATGACTTTCTTTAGTATGTTTTATTGGAATATTAAGCATTTGAATCCCGTTTGGACTATAAATAAAAGTTCGGTTTCTATTGGTTTGCTTTTGGTAATTATCTTCCATTTCTAAAATAATTTGTTCACTTTGTGTTATAGCAACAAAATGACTAATGGAAGGAAAGTATGTAGGATGAATTAGTAAGTTCATAATTGCCCATAGTTTAATGTTTTCAAGTTGAAAGTCATTTAAGCTATTATAAATAAAAATTTATAACTTTCAACATGACAACATTTGTCTAATTTTTCTTTTCTTTTCTTCTTTTTATAAAAGCAGAAATGGAGAAATATAAAATTAACGCAGCCAAGAAATAACGAAAATAGGATTGTGGTTGACCTTCACCACTAACAGTCGTAAATAATCTGTCCCAACGAATTTTCCAATTTTTTATTCCGTCATTTATCCCGTCAATACTCATCCAAATAAATACTGGTTTTCCAACGATGTGATTTTCTGGAACATAGCCCCAAAAACGGCTATCTTCAGAGTTGTGTCGGTTATCTCCCATCATCCAATAATAGTCTTGTTTGAAGGTATATGTTGTTGCGATTTGACCATTAATTCTAATTTCGTCACCAGTTATTTTTAGGTCATTTTTTTCATATTCAGAAATAATGGTTTTATAAAAAGGTAAAGATTTTGAATTTAAGACTACTGTTTTTCCTTTTTGGGGTATATAAATAGGGCCAAAATTATCAACATTCCAATTTGTATTTGACGGAAAAATCGTAGGATCAGATTCGTGAGAAATGTTTCTTGTAATACTTTTCACGATCGGATTTTGCCGCAATCTTTCGGCTGTTTCATCGCTAATGGCACGAAATAAAAATGTAGTTTGATCGGTTTGATAAACGCCATCTGTAATGTGTAAATCTCTCACAATATAGTTATAATCAAAACTTGAACCATCAGTAATAACAGTATATGAAAATTGCGGTTTTGCTCTTTCTGGAAGAATTAATAATTTATTATTGATATAAACCAAACCATCTTTTATAGATAAACTATCGCCTGGAACTCCTACGCAACGTTTTACATAATTCGATTTTTTGTCTATTGGTTTTCTAATATTTACCGAATTTCTATCGCCAAAATAACGTACTGTATCTGCTGGCCAATTAAATACAACAATATCGTTACGATTCACTTCTTGCCAAGCTGGAAATCTAAAATAAGGCAATTGCGGACTATTAAAATAAGATTTTGATTTTATTAGCGGCAACGTATCATGAACCATTGGTGCTGCAACAGATGTCATAGGTGTTCTTGCTCCATAATGAAATTTACTCACAAATAGAAAGTCACCTACTAATAGCGATTTTTCTAGTGATGAAGTCGGAATTGTATAGGGTTGCATCACATAGGTGTGAACTAAAGTGGCAACAACGATTGCATAAAGTAAGGAACTAATTGTGTCTGCCGTTTTATTTGTAGGAATTAAACTTCGGTCAGATATATAATTTAATTGCTGCGTATAATTTATATAATAGATATAAAAACCAAAGGTTAGCACTCCTAAAATAGTATCTAATGTGCTGTTTTTGCCAAAACTTCTCAAGGTTTCTACCCAAACAACGGGAAACATAATTAGATTTATTACAGGAACAAACAATAAAATTGTCCACCATGGCGAACGATTGATAATCTTCATTAAAATTATTGCATTATATACAGGAATGGCTGCTTCCCATCGCTTTCTTCCTGCGGCTTCATATAATTTCCAAGTTCCGATGAAGTGAATAATTTGAATTGCTATAAAAAATAAAAACCATTGAATTAGTGTCATAATTTTTTCATTTAAATTTTAAAGTTATCTAAACTTTATTAATCATTACTATTTAATACGTCTTTCATAGAAAAAACTCCTTTTTTATCGATTAGAAATTCGGCCGCAAGAACTGCTCCAAAAGCAAATCCTTCTCTACTGTGTGCCACGTGTTTTATTTCTATCAAATCAACTTCGGAGTTATAGACAACAGTGTGCGTTCCTGGCACATTATCAATTCTTTTTGCATCTATAAAAATTTCATCTGAATTTGCTTTTTCTAAGGTCCATTTTTTATAATTGCTATTTTCAATGATACCCTTTGCTAACGAAATGGCTGTCCCACTTGGTGCATCTAGCTTTTGAAGGTGGTGAATTTCTTCCATTTCAACACTGTACTGACTAAATTTTGACATTATTTTTGCCAAATAATTATTCAGTTCAAAGAAAATATTTACACCCAAACTAAAATTAGAGCCATAAATGAAAGCACCATTTTTTTCGGTACAAAGTGTGACCATTTTTTCATATTCGTCAAGCCAACCTGTTGTCCCAGAAACAACTGGAATATTGTTGTTAAAACAAGTTGAAATATTTGAAACCGCTGCATCTGGTGCGCTAAAATCTATTGCTACATCAGCCGCTGTTAGTCCTTCAAAAGTATCTGTAATGTTTTTTCTCAAAACAATTTCATGTCCTCGCTCCAAAGCTATTTTCTCAATAACTTTCCCCATTTTTCCGTAACCTAAAAGTGCGATTTTCATTAAAATTGATAGTTTAGTGTTAATCCAAGATTGTGTTTGTTGTCAATTTCATTTTGAAATACATCAGGTCGAAAAGTCAAATTATCATTAACATTGAACTGCATTAAATGGGCGTCAATATTAGCATCAATAATATTCAATACATAAAAACCAATAATCACCATCATCGATAAATCTCTATTTCGTTGATAAAAACGTTGTCCAGTTACAAGCCGCGAATTGTCTAAATATTGAAATTCATCATCATTATAGCCTGCCAAACGCCTCTTATAGGCATCTCTATATTTTTGATATTTTGTATTGTTTAAAGAAAAATAATATACTCCAGCTCCAATTCCTCCATAAACTAACGGGATTTTCCAATACTTTTTGTTATATGCTTGTCCCAGTCCAGGAAGTATTGCCGAAAAAAAAGCTGCTTTTGCGGGTGCCAAAGGATTAATTATATCTCTTTTGATGGTGTCTTTTGCCGTCAATAAAACTGGTTTTTTTTCTTGACCAAATGAAGAAAATGTCCCCAAAAGAATAACAAAAATAGATATTGAAAGTATTTTTTGCACTAACCTTTCATTAATTTAACAATTCTATTAAAATCTTCTTCAGAATGAAACGGAATTGATATTTTTCCTTTTCCGTTTCCAGCAATTTTCACCTCTATTTTTGCACCAAAATATTCTGCCATCACTTTTTGCTCTTCCTCTTTTACTTTAAAAACAACTTTGTTAGCTTTTGTTACTGATTTTGGCTTTAAACTTTCTTGATAGTTTTTTACCAAACTTTCTGTTTCTCTAACAGATAAATTCTGACTTACAATTTTTTGATAAATATCGGTTTGAATATCTTGATTTTCAATATTAATTATAGCTCGACCGTGCCCCATACTGATAAAACCATCTCGAATACCAGTTTGAATAATTGGATCAAGCTTTAATAAACGCAAATAATTTGCAATTGTTGATCTTTTTTTACCTACACGATCGCTCATTTGCTCTTGCGTTAATTGAATTTCATCAATCAAACGCTGATAGGAAAGTGCAATTTCGATAGGGTCTAAATCATGACGTTGAATATTTTCTACCAATGCCATTGTCAACGATTCATTATCGTTAGCAATCCTAATATAGGAAGGAATAACTTCTAATCCAGCCAATTTTGATGCACGCAATCTTCGCTCACCAGAAATTAATTGATATTTATTGAAGTCGGTTTTCCTAACCGTAATCGGCTGTATTACACCTAATTCTCTAATCGATGACGCTAATTCTTGAAGCGTATCTTCATTAAAATTACTTCTCGGTTGAAACGGATTTATCTCTATTGAATCTATCTCCAGCTCAACAATATTTCCTACAACTTTGTCTGCATTTTTATCATGAACCGACTGAATATCGTTTTCAGGGTCTTTCAATAATGCCGATAATCCTCTCCCTAATGCTTGTTTTTTTATTGCTTGTGCCATAAACAATTAACTGTTTTTCTTAATAATTTCTTGTGCCAATTGCAAATAATTCGTTGCTCCTCGACTTGTTGCATCATAATTAATTATACTTTCTCCAAAACTTGGTGCCTCACTCAACTTAACCGTTCGTTGAATAATTGTCGAAAAAACCATATCGTTAAAATGCTTTTGAACTTCCTCAACAACCTGATTAGATAAACGTAAACGCGTGTCATACATCGTCAACAAAAGGCCTTCAATATCCAAATTTTGATTGTGAATTTTTTGAACACTTTTAATCGTATTCAATAATTTTCCGAGTCCCTCCAATGCAAAATATTCACACTGAATCGGAATTACAACCGAATCTGCAGCCGTCAAAGCATTTAAGGTCAATAACCCCAATGATGGTGCACAATCAATAATAATATAATCATATTTTTCTTTGATATTTTGCAACGCCTGTTTCAACATATACTCTCTATTTTCCTTATCTACCAATTCAATTTCGATAGCAACAAGGTCAATATGTGCCGGAATAACATCTACATTTGGTGCACTAGATTTCACAATTGCATCTTC
The DNA here is from genome assembly GCA_903824755.1 of uncultured Bacteroidota bacterium. Taxonomy (GTDB): domain Bacteria; phylum Bacteroidota; class Bacteroidia; order Flavobacteriales; family Flavobacteriaceae; genus Flavobacterium. The sequence continues at coordinate 6,977 of CAIJXW010000161.1, forward strand.
AGGAAGGTTGCTATGTTCCAATACTTGATACGTTCCAATCTCAACCGCATCTACATCAATACCCAAACCAGAGCTAGCATTAGCCTGAGGATCAGCATCTATCAGCAACACTTTTTTTTCTAAAACACCTAACGAAGCTGCTAAATTAATGGAAGTTGTCGTTTTTCCAACCCCTCCTTTTTGATTAGCAATTGCAATGATTTTGCCCATTTATTTATTTAAATTTGAAACGTAAAAATACAATTTATTATGGTTCATAAAAATCTATTTTGTTAACATTTGTTAAAGGTTTTATTATTTTTTGGAGCTATTTCCTGCTGTCATTCCAAATCCGCGTAAAAAAAACGCGGGATTTTCCCTTCCATCAGGGCTAAAAAAAGTGCTAATAAAAGCACTTTCAGTTGTTTATAAGTTTATTTCTAACTGTTCTTCTTAGCCTTAATCATCATCTCAAGCAGGTCCCACATTTCATCAGTGACTTGATCTAACAAATTAAATTGTCCAGCCCCTTTCAACCATTCACCACCATCAATAACAACCACTTCACCATTAATATAAGCCGAAAAATCCGAAACTAAATAGGCTGCCAAATTGGCCAATTCTTGATGATCACCAACCCGTTTTAAAGGTACTTTTTTTGATAAATCAAATTTCTCTTTCAAGTCGCCTGGTAATAATCGATCCCATGCACCCTTTGTTGGAAATGGTCCTGGTGCAATTGCATTACTCCTAATCCCATATTTTGCCCACTCCACAGCCAAACTTCTCGTCATTGCCAACACGCCTGCTTTTGCCGTGGCACTCGGAACTACATAGGCCGATCCAGTAAACGCATAGGTGGTAACAATGTTCAAAATTGTCGAAGTTTCCTGTTTTGAATCAATCCAATGCTTTCCAAAAGCTAACGTACAGTTTTTTGAACCTTTCAAAACGATATCAATAACTGTATCAAAAGCATTTGCCGAAAGGCGTTCGGTTGGCGAAATAAAATTTCCTGCCGCATTATTCAACAACACATCAACTCGCCCAAATACTTTCAAAACTTCTTCAAGCATCGATTCTACTTGATCATAGTGACGAACATCGCACTGAATCGGTAAGCAAATGCCCCCCGTTTCGGTCTCAAGCTCTTTTGCAGTCGCTTTTAATTTTTCAATATCACGTGAAGTGATGGCAACTTTCGCTCCCAATTCCATAAAATATTTTGTCATGGCTTTACCCAATCCACTTCCGCCACCAGTAACTACAATTATTTTTTCTTCTAAGGCATTATCCCGAAGCATTTTTGCTGAAAAATTCATAGGTTTTTTTTTAATGAGGTAAATATAGAAAATATTTACTATGCACGCATAGTAAATATAATATTTCTATCTTTTTTATTATTCTAATCCCGAAATCAGAATGTCTAATATTGATATAGCCGCATCGCTAATTTTTGTACCAGGGCCAAAAACAGCAACAGCCCCAGAGTCAAAAAGAAATTTATAATCTTGTGCAGGAATTACCCCGCCAACTATTACCATTATATCTTCTCGACCATATTTTTTTAATTCTTCAATCACTTGTGGAACTAATGTTTTATGTCCCGCCGCCAATGAGGAAACGCCCAAAATATGTACATCGTTTTCAACTGCTTGTTTTGCAGCTTCCTCAGGCGTTTGAAATAAAGGGCCTATATCTACATCAAATCCTAAATCAGCATAGCCCGTTGCAACTACTTTTGCACCTCTATCATGACCGTCTTGACCCATTTTTACTATCATTATTCGTGGTCTTCGCCCTTCTAATTCAGCAAATTTATCCGCTAATATTTTTGCTTTTTCAAAACTTTTGTCGTTTTTTATTTCTTTACTATACACGCCACTAAAAGATTTAATTTGTGCTTTATATCTACCATAAACTAGCTCTAACGCATCGCTAATTTCGCCTAAAGTAGCTCTGTTTTTAGCCGCTTCAACTGCTATTTCAAGTAGATTTCCTTCGCCATCTCGAGCACATTGGGTTAGTTTTTTTAGCGAATTTATTACTTTTTCTTGATTTCTTTTACTTTTAAGTGCTTCTAATTGAGAAAGTTGCTGCTTTCGAACCATTTGATTATCTACATCTAAGATATGCAAAGGATCTTCTTTTTTTAATCGAAATTTATTTACTCCTACAATGATATCTTGATTGCTGTCAATTCTTGCTTGTTTCTTGGCAGAGGCTTCTTCAATTCTAAGTTTTGGAATTCCAGTTTCGATAGCTTTGGTCATACCGCCTAATTTCTCTACTTCTTCAATCAATTTCCACGCTTTTTCGGCAATTTCATTGGTCAAACTTTCTACATAATAGCTTCCTCCCCAAGGATCAACAGTTTTTGTAATTCTTGTTTCTTCTTGAAGATATATTTGAGTATTTCTTGCAATTCGTGCCGAAAAATCCGTAGGCAATGCAATTGCTTCGTCCAAAGCATTTGTGTGAAGTGATTGTGTACCGCCAAAAACCGCTGCTGTTGCCTCAACACAAGTTCTGGCTACATTATTAAATGGGTCTTGCTCGGTCAAACTCCAACCGCTTGTTTGACAATGGGTTCTCAATATTAATGATTTGTCGTCTTTTGGATTAAATTGTTTGACTAGTTTTGCCCATAACATTCTTCCCGCTCTCAATTTTGCAATTTCCATAAAATGATTCATTCCAATAGCCCAAAAAAAGGATAATCTTGGTGCAAATTCATCAATCTTCATTCCAGTTGATAGCCCCGTCCGAATATATTCTAACCCATCGGCTAGTGTATATGCTAATTCAATATCTGCTGTTGCTCCCGCTTCTTGCATGTGATAGCCTGATATTGAAATGGAATTGAATTTTGGCATTTTTTTGCTTGTATATTCAAATATATCAGCAATAATTTTCATCGATGGAGTAGGAGGGTATATATAGGTGTTTCGAACCATAAATTCTTTCAAAATATCGTTCTGAATTGTACCAGATAATTGCTCTGGCTGAACGCCTTGCTCTTGGGCAGCAACAATATAAAAAGCCATTATTGGCAAAACCGCTCCATTCATTGTCATCGAAACGGACATTTCATCTAATGGAATTTGGTCAAATAGCACTTTCATATCTTCAACCGAATCTATTGCCACTCCCGCTTTTCCTACATCACCCACAACTCTCACGTGGTCAGAATCATAGCCTCGATGTGTTGGCAAATCAAACGCAATTGATAATCCTTTTTGTCCAGCCGCTAGATTACGTCTATAAAAAGCATTGCTATCTTCGGCAGTAGAAAACCCTGCATATTGGCGAATTGTCCAAGGTTTACGAACATACATTGTCGAATATGGACCACGCAAATTTGGTGCAAAACCAGCTGCAAATCCAAGATGATTTATTGATACAACATCTTTTTCCGAATAGGTTTGTTTCAATTCAATACCTTCTGCAGTGCTGAAAGTTGACGCCCCTGAAAAGCAACTATCGGCTTCCAGTTTTTGGCTTTCGCCTAATGAAATATGTTGTAAATCTTTTCTTTTCATTTTATTTTTCTAAAGGCATTTATAATGTTTCGTTTGAAAGTCGTTCTTGCTCTACTTTTTCAGCCAATCGTTTTTCAATTATTGGAACAATTAACGTTTTTCGAGGTTTTGTTTTAACAAACGGATACAACTCTAGTTCATTTTTCATTAGGTCACTTTTGTTCGGATATTTATTTGTTCCAAGAAGCACTTCTTTTCCTGTGTCAAAAAGCATTTGTTCTTTTTCTGCACTTTCCTGGATTTTTCTTTTGATTGTACCGTCATTAAGTTGTTTTAAAAATCCTCCATTCAACTCAATATCTTTGAAAAGTGTTACACTTTTTTCCGCTAATTGTTGCGTCAAACTTTCTATATAATAGGATCCATCAGCAGGATTATTTACTTTATCAAAATAGCTTTCGTTTTTTAAAATCAATAATTGATTACGAGATATTCTATCTCCAAATTCGTTGTCTTTGTGATACAAACTGTCATAAGGAAGGTTCGAAATAGCGTCTGCTCCACCAAGAATAGCCGACATACATTCGGTCGTAGTTCGTAGCATATTTACATTATAGTCATAAATAGTCTTATTGCGTTTTGTAGGCGTTACCAGTAAATGACATTCTAAATCTAAGTCATATTCTTTTGCAACCAATCCAAATAATAGACGTAACGCTCTTAATTTTGCAATCTCAAAAAAATAATTTGAACCCACAGAAACCTGAAAAACAATTACTTGTCCTTTTGTTTGAATCCTATTGAAATACTCATTGGCATGAGCCAAAGAATAAGCAATTTGCTGCACCATATTGGCACCTGCATTTTGATACAAACCAGAATCAACGCTAATTATTGAATTTGTACTATTTTTTGTTAGTAAATTTAATGTTTCAAAATTGTCTTTTTCCGAAGTTGAAAACCAATTTCCTTCTCTAGCCAAGTGGCCAATTGGATCTATATTATAGAAAATCTTGCCGTTTTTATCTTTAA
>CAIJXW010000162.1 GCA_903824755.1 uncultured Bacteroidota bacterium
ATCGGAGTTGACTTTGCCGAAGGATTTACTGAAGAAAGGCTTTTGGCAGTCAATAGTTTAGCGGATTTAAATTAATTTTTTTGAAAATATATTTTGTAAAAAGAAAACATTTGATGTATATTTGCACTCGTTAAAATGGTGGTTGTAGCTCAGCTGGTTAGAGTATTGGTTTGTGGTGCCGAGGGTCGCCGGTTCGAACCCGGTCAGCCACCCAAAACGCAAAAGCTCCGAAGAAATTCGGAGCTTTTTTGTTTTTATATACTTTTATTATTCGTCAGATTTGTCAACAACGGGTCTATTTTCTCCATTTGCTATTTCCCAAGCGATAGAAAATGCGAGCTGAGTTCGCTTTGTTAGAGCATCAAATTCAATTTTTGAAACCTCATCACTTTCTTTGTGATAATCGGCATGAACACCATTAAATAGAAAAACAGATGGGATTCCGTTTTTTGCAAAATTATAGTGGTCAGAACGATAATAAAATCGGTTAGGATCTTTTTTATCGTTGAAAGTATAATCCAAATTTAATTGTACGTATTCTTTATTTGCTTTTTCGCAAATGGCATATAAATCACTCGAAAGATAGTCAGAACCAATTAGATAAATATAATTATTTGAACTAGAATGAGCTTCATCACGGCGACCTATCATATCAATATTGATATCCGTAATTGTATTTTTTAGTGGAAAAAGTGGATTTTCAGAATAATAGCGAGAGCCATGCAAACCGTGTTCTTCGCCCGTCATGTGGATAAATAAAAGCGAACGTTTTGGGCTATGACCTTCTTTTTTGGCTAGAGCAAATGCCTGAGCAATTTCGACTAATGCTACCGTTCCAGAGCCATCATCATCGGCACCATTATAGACTTCGCCATTTTTCATTCCGACATGATCATAATGGGCAGAAATAACAATTATCTCTTCTGGTTTTTCAGAACCTTCGATAAATGCCCAGATATTTTCAGAATCGGAAAGATTATCTCTTTCTCGCTTGTTGAGATAAGATGCGGGAATAGGTTGATAATAACTCGAAGCTCCTTTCGGGAAAGGGACACCATTTTTTTTGTATTGGCTAATTAAATACTCACCTGCTTTTTTTTGTCCAGGAGAGCCAGTTTCACGACCTTCCATTTCATCAGAAGCAACTATGTATAAAAGTGTTTTCAAATCACTTTCGGTGATGGTATTTAGGTATTTTGTAGCAAAAATTTCAGTTTGTTTTACTTCTTGAGCAAAACTATTAAATCCTATAAATGTAATTAGGAGGAATAAAAATTTTTTCATTTTGTTTTTTGTTTTTGTTTTTACAAATATCTAAAATAAAACCACACAATAAATAAAATTGATTCCTACTTATATTTTTTTTAATTTTAGGGCAAAATTTTTATTTATGAAATCGGAATTTGCAACTCCATTAGCGTATATTCAATCTTTACCTGACGAAAGAAAACTCCCAATCGAAAAACTTAGAAATTGTGTATTATCGCATTTGCCAAATGGTTTTGAGGAAAAAATGTGTTATGGAATGTTGGGCTATGTAGTGCCGCATTCTATATATCCAAATGGCTATCATTGTGATCCAAAACAAGCTTTGCCTTTTATAAATATTGCCTCTCAAAAGAATTTTATCGTATTGCATCACCTTGGTTTATATGCTAATGAACAACTTTTGAATTGGTTTGTTTCGGAATATCCAAAACATACAAACCAAAAAATAGATATGGGAAAAGGGTGTGTTCGGTTCAAGAAAATGGAGTCAATACCGTATGAATTAATTCAGGAATTGGTTTCAAAAATTAGTGTGACAGAGTGGATTTCTTTCTATGAAAATAATTTAATAAAGAAATAATGAAAGAATTATTGAAAGAAAACTACGGCTACCTATTTGAAGAAGCATTGATAGCCGAGATTGAAGCGGTCTCTTATTTGCAGGATTTTAAGGAAGGAGATATCTTGATAGATTCGGGCGATTATATCAAACAAATGCCGCTCCTTATTAATGGAGCTATAAAAATCTTGCGAGATGACAACGATGAAGGCGAACTATTGTTATATTTTTTAGAAAAAGGAGATACCTGTGCCATGTCTATGGTTTGTTGTTTTGGAAATTCAAAAAGTGAAATTCGGGCAATTGCAGAAACCGATGGGGACGTAATTATGATTCCCGTTATGAAAATGGAAGAATGGTTGGGCAAATATAAAAGTTGGAGAAATTATGTGTTCAATAGCTATAATAATCGGTTAAAGGAAATGCTTTCCGCAATCGATAATTTGGCCTTTAATAATATGGACAAGCGGGTACTTTTGTATCTTCAAGAAAAAGTAAAAATAAATAACTCTAAAGAAATTCATACGACACATCAAGAAATTGCTTATGATTTGCATACCTCTAGGGTTGTAATTTCTAGACTATTAAAGGCTCTTGAAAACGAAGGAAAAATTAATTTGCATCGTGCTTTTATAGAATATATCGGGTAATAACAGTAACTTTTGTTACCTTTACTATTATCGAAATTGGGCATCTTTGCCAAAAAACAATAATACTATGGAAGATCTATTTATTGTAGGTTATTTTTTGGCACTTCTAGTAGGAATAATCCTTGGGTTAATGGGTAGTGGAGGTTCTATTCTTTCTGTTCCAATATTTGTATATATAATGAATGTTTCTCCTGTTTTGGCAACGGCCTATTCGTTATTTGTTGTTGGAATAACCGCTTTGATTGGCGGGATTCAAAAAGCAAAACAGCAACTTGTCGATTATAAAAATGCTATATCATTTGGAATACCAACACTTATCAGCGTGTTTGTTACCCGAAAATTTATTGTACCTAACATTTCTGAAACGATAATCATTTCGGATACTATTAGTGTTCAAAAAGCGACATTAATAATGGTATTTTTTGCCATCGTAATGATTGTTTCCTCCATTCGAATGATTCGCCCAATGAAGGTAGATGACAGAATAATTTTGCCAACACCAAACTATTTCCAAATTGTATTTCAAGGAATAATCATCGGATTGATTTCTGGATTTGTTGGAGCAGGAGGAGGGTTTCTAATTATTCCAGCTCTTGTTTTTATGGCTCGAATTCCAATGAAAATCGCTGTCGGAACTTCATTACTGATTGTCTCGGCTCAATCATTAATAGGGTTTTTGGGCGATATTCAGGCTAATCAAACAATGAATTGGGAGATGCTAGGAATATTTACTATTTTTTCGGTCATTGGAATTTTTATAGGAAATAATTTAGCCAAAAAAATGAATAGTGATAAATTAAAAATAGCTTTTGGTTGGTTTGTATTTATAATGGGAAGTTATATTTTGATAAAAGAGATTTTCTTTTCAAAATAAATAGTTGAGTAACTTTTGATACCAACTAATACAAAAATAATAAATAATTTTACAGAATAATAATTAATAGAAAAATGAAAATAGAACAAATTTATACAGGATGTTTAGCCCAAGGAGCTTATTTTATTGAAAGTGAGGGCGAAGTTGCCATCATTGATCCATTGCGAGAAGTACAGCCTTATATCGACAAAGCGATTTTGAATAATGCCAAAATTAAATATATTTTTGAAACCCATTTTCATGCAGACTTTGTTAGCGGACACGTAACACTTTCTGAAAAAACAAATACTCCGATTATTTTTGGACCCAATGCTAATCCTAAATTTAAAGCACATATTGCAACTGATGGAGAGGTTTTTCAACTAGGAAAAATTACCATAACGGCCTTGCATACACCAGGACACACTATGGAAAGCACCTGCTATTTATTGAAAGATGAAAATGGAAAAGAGCAAGCACTTTTCAGTGGAGACACCTTGTTTTTGGGAGATGTAGGTCGCCCAGACTTGGCTCAAAAAGCATCTCACCTGACGCAAGAAGATTTAGCAGGAATATTATTTGATAGTTTAAGATCCAAAATAATGCCGCTACCTGATGAGGTTACCGTATATCCAGCACATGGAGCGGGGAGTGCATGCGGAAAAAATCTAAGTAAAGAAACGATAGGGTCTATTGGAAATCAAAAAGAAACCAACTATGCTCTTCGTGCCAATATGACTCGTGAGGAATTTATTAAAGAAGTCACCGATGGTTTGTTGCCACCGCCTGCCTATTTTCCTATGAATGTGAAAATGAATAAAGAAGGTTATGGCAATGTTGAAAATATTATTAATGAAGCCAAAGGATTCGACCCAAAAACATTTGATGTGATTGCAAATGAAACAGACGCTCTTTTGCTAGACGTTCGTCATCAAAATGATTTTGCAAAAGGGCATATTCCGAAGTCAATTTTTATCGGAATTGATGGCGGTTTTGCCCCATGGGTAGGTTCTCTAATTTTGGATAATAAACAACCAATACTTTTAATTGCCCCCGAAGGTAGAGAAAACGAAACCATCATGCGTTTGGCAAGGGTAGGCTATGACAATACGATTGGTTTTTTGAAAGGCGGGTTCGAAGCTTGGAAAAATCAAGGGTTTGATTATGATACTATTTCATCTGTTTCTGCCGAAGAATTAGAGAAAATAATTGAAGAAAATGCAGTTGTCTTTGATGTTCGGAAGCCAGGTGAATATGCTGCCGAGCATATATTGAACGTACCTTCAGTACCATTGGATTTCCTGAATGATCATTTGGCAGAATTTCCAAATGAAACCCCTTTCTATTTGCATTGTGCAGGTGGCTATCGGTCTATGATTGCTGCGTCTATATTGAAAGCTCGAGGCTTTCATACTGTTATTGACGTTCTAGGAGGTTTTGATGCCATCAAAAAGACAGGTATAAAAACAACCAATTACGTATGTCCATCAACCTTGAAATAAGCAATTAAAAATAGTTAAGGTAACGCTTTATAAATGCAAAGAAATAAAATTATGGAAGATGAAAAGTGTTGTGTAGTGGTGTGCGAAACCCCATTAGATCAAAAGTACTGGGAGGCACAATATCAAGCAAATAGTACAAATTGGGATTTAGGTGACGTTTCTCCGCCCATTAAAACCTTTATAGACACTCTCGAGAATAAAAATTCACGTATCCTAATTCCAGGTTGCGGAAACACCTATGAAGCAGAATATCTATTAAGTGAAGGCTTTACAGATGTTACCGTTATTGATATTGCACCTACACTGGTTGATAGTTTGAAAATAAAGTTTGGAAACAACCCAAATATCAAAATTATTTTAGGTGATTTTTTTGAACATACGGGCAATTATGATTGCATTATCGAGCAAACCTTTTTTTGTGCTTTGCCACCTACAATGCGTCAGAAATATGTTTGGAAAATGCACCAGCTTCTAGCAGAAAACGGAATTATTTCGGGGCTATTGTTTAACAGAGAATTTGATGTTAGCCCACCTTTTGGCGGAAGCCAAGAAGAATATGAAAAACTATTTAAAGCAGCATTTTCAATTGAAAAACTAAATGTTTGTCAAAATTCAACTGAAAAAAGAGCCAAAACCGAGTTGTTTTTTGAATTTAAAAAAAGCAATTCTTTGGTCAATTTATATACTTTTCAGGGGATAACTTGCTCGGGTTGCATGAAAACCGTTTCTGATTTATTCATGAAAATTGAAGGTGTTCAAAATGTGAGTATGAGTACAGATTTTTTGGAAATTCTTGTAGTGAGTGCAACCGAAATACCAATTCAAATGCTAGAAGAGGCAATTTCGTATGACAAAAAATATAAAATCACAAAAATCTAAACCTATATAGCTTTCGATTTCTTTAATTCTAAAATCAATTTTCTTCAAACTTTTCTCTTGCGAATAAAGGAAAACAGAAATTGTGAAAGTTTTAAGAATAAATGACTATTTGAATCTAAAAAAAAACATACATTTGTAAT
>CAIJXW010000163.1 GCA_903824755.1 uncultured Bacteroidota bacterium
AAGACTGCCGCATTCGACCGCTCTGCCATTTCTCCAATAAGTAACATCAATTTCTCAATGCGGTTGCAAATATAGCAAACCTTTTCTGACTGCAAAACATTTTCTTTCAAAAATAATAGAAAAAAAATCGGAATTAGTATAATCTTTTCATTTACTAGTTGTTACAGATATTCTAGATGTTCTAGTAGTTTACATATTCGACTATTTCCAATCCATATCCTATCATTCCAACCCTTTTTGTCTGGGTTGAATTACTTACTAACCTAATTTTTGATATATCTAAATCGTGTAATATTTGGGCTCCAATACCAAAATCTTTACTATCGATTATAATTTTTGGTGCTTTTAGTTCGCCTTGTGCTTGCAAATTTCGCAATTCGGCAATACGATTGAGCATATTTACCGCTTGCATATCTTGGTTGATAAAAATCACAGCTCCTTTGCCATTTTCATTAATCACCTGAAACATATCGTCCAATTGTTGGTCGGCATTATTGGTTAATGTTCCCAGCAAATCATTATTTACTTGAGAGGAGTGAATTCGAGTCAGTATAGATTCGCCTATATTCCAGGTTCCTTTTGTTAGTGCAATATGAATTTGTTTATTAGTGTTCTGCTCATAAGCTCGCATTCTGAATGTGCCAAAACGTGTCTCAATTTCAAAATCTTCCTTTTTTACAATCAAACTATCATGCTGCATTCTATAGGCCACCAAATCCTCTATCGAAACTAATTTCAAATCAAATTTCTTTGCCACTTTGACCAATTGGGGCAATCGTGCCATCGTGCCATCTTCGTTCATGATTTCTACAATCACTCCAGCTGCTTTAAAACCAGCAAGTCTAGCAAAATCGATAGCAGCTTCTGTGTGACCTGTTCGCCTCAAAACGCCTCCTTGTTTTGCAATTAATGGAAAAATATGCCCTGGTCGAGCCAAATCATATGGCTTCGTGTCAGGATTTACTAATGATAATATGGTTTTTGCTCGATCAGATGCCGATATTCCAGTCGTGACTCCTTGTCCCTTCAAGTCAACAGAAACAGTAAACGCCGTTTCCATTGGGTCTGTGTTGTTTGAAACCATCACATGAAGGCCTAATTCTTTACAGCGACTCTCCGTCAATGGGGCACAAATTAGCCCCCGACCGTGAGTGGCCATAAAATTGATCATTTCGGGTGTTATTTTTTCGGCTGCAGCCAAAAAATCACCTTCGTTTTCTCGATCTTCATCATCAACAACTATAATAATTTTGCCTTGTCGAATATCTTCAATGGCTTCCTCGATGGTGTTGAGCTTTATTTTTTCGATGGACATACGTTCTAATTTTGTTGCGAAAATATTCGTTTGAATATCTTTTGAAAGGGTTGTGTAATTATATCTAAATTGATTAATCCGATGTCATTTGTAGCGCGATAAGTCAGCAAAATTGCCAGTGGTGTCAAAACAATAGATGACAGCCAAGAACCAAAAACTGGAGCAATTTCATTTTCTTCGGCTACCTTTTTACCAAAAGTATTCAGGATATGAAAAGTAATAAATATTAAAACCGCAAATACAATCGGTAGTCCGAGTCCGCCCTTTCGAATTATAGCGCCCAATGGAGCTCCTATAAAAAACATCATCAAACACGCATAGGCAATGACAAATTTGTCAAATAATGCCAACCAATGACTGTTTAGGTTTTTCTGATTGTTTTCTAACTCTCCGCTAGAACTATCAATCGTATAACCAATATTTGAAATAGTACTGTTTGCTATTTGATAAATTTGTGCTTTCTGCAAATTAGTATAAGATGCCAATATATCGTGTTTTGCAGCTATTTTTTCAGGCATTTTTTTCACTCCACTTGTCTTGCTCGCAATTCCTGTGCGTTGGTAAATATTCTCTACAAAGGAATTGACATTTTTTTTATAATTTTTATCAAGCGAATCAATTGTATATTTCAATTCACTGAAATTCAGCATCGAAGTTGTGTTTGTTACACTTTGGTCATTCATATCAGTAGGATTTAATTTTGACAAATCCATATTGATAATTTCTTTTTTGAAGGTTGCTTTCGCAAAAGGCAATCGCTTTCGGTCATTATAGTTTTTCGGAACAACCTCCTCATAATAATAACCATCATAAAGCACTAATTGCAAAATATTTGAATTTTCACTACTAATTAGCTTCCCGTTTTCCGATTTAATTACAGTAATTAAACCATTACCCTCCAACGATTTTCTATGAATGGTGACCCCTTTTAATTGGTTTCCATTTTCGCCAATTTTCTTATCTACTTTTATATTATAATTTCCAATTTCGTTAAATTGCCCCACACCAATAGCCATAGCGGGTTTTCGTTGAGCAATATTTTTACGAAAATTGATAAACTTAAATTCTGAATATGGAATCACATTATTGGCAAAAACAAAGGCCAAAACACTCAATAATGAAATAAAAACGATCAAACTCTTCATTCCCCGTTGCAACGAAATTCCTGCCGATTTCATAGCCGCAAATTCATAATTTTCGGCCAAATTCCCAAAAGTCATTATTGAAGCCAATAATATTGATAGGGGCAAAACCAGAGGGATAATCCTAGGCATAGCAAACAAAAGGAATTTTAATACCAAAATAAAATCCAAGTCTTTTCCTGCCAATTCGGCAATAAAAAGCCAAACGGTTTGCAAAACGAAAATAAAAAACAAGATGATAAACACCGTCAAAAATACCGTAATGAATGTTTTAAGAATATATTTATCTAGTATTTTCACCTAAATTTAATCTAATTTATTGATGTAGTAATTTGGATATTTACTTTCAGCAAAGGTAAATTGATTTTTTGGAACGGGTTGATTGGTTTTGAAAGAATTAACGGTCAATGTTGTTTTTGTTCCGTTTTTGCCAATCTCGATTACGGTATATATATTTTTTGTTGCAAGATCTATTCCAAGCAAAATTTCTTTTCGTTGGTCTTTAGAATTGTTTGGAACCAACTTTATATATTGAATTTTTTTTCCTTTAATGTTTTGAACAATATCCCAAGAAAATTTGTAGCCTGTATTAAAAAAAGTTAACATTTTTGAAGGCGTTATTGCCGTTTCATCTTTTTCCGAATATTTAGAAATCGTAATCTCTTCGTCTTCTGGATTGATGGTATAGGTTTTTTTTCCATCAAAAAGCTTCGTTACTCCCATCAAATTCAAAACATACATATTGCCTTTCATCACCACATTTCCCTTGCTTTCCTGGTTGATGTTTTCTTTTGAATTATTTAAAGCATATTTAAAGTCAATAGCAATGGTTTGATAACTCTTTATTTTTGTTGTCACTTCATTTAGCAATTTCTTTGCCTTTTGATCCTGTGCCTGAATAGGTAACGTAAAAATAAAAAAGAGTAAAAAAAAGAAAGAACTATTTTTTTTGATTTGGTTTTTTAATGACATGCTATGAATTATTTTGTTCGTTTTTGAAAAATTGATCTAGCGAGGACAAGTCGTTAAAATTTACGCCTCTAGCTTTGCTTCCCTCAAACGGGCCCACAATTCCAGCAGCCTCAAGCTGATCGATTAATCTTCCTGCTCGGTTGTAGCCTAATTTTAGCTTTCGTTGCAACAAAGACGCAGACCCTTGTTGTGCCGTAACTATAATTTCGGCAGCTTCTCTAAAAAGAGCGTCTCTTTCAGAAATATCCATGTCTAGCGAAATTCCATTTTCTTCACCTTCATATTCAGGTAGGAGGTAGGCATCGGCATAGGCTTTCTGTGAGCCAATAAACTCTGTTATTTTGTCAACTTCGGGAGTGTCTATAAAAGCACATTGCACCCGAACAACATCATTTCCATTGGTATAAAGCATATCTCCTCTACCAATTAATTGGTCGGCCCCTTGCGAATCTAATATGGTTCTTGAATCAATTTTTGAACTCACACGGAATGCAATTCTTGCAGGAAAATTGGCTTTTATAAGTCCTGTAATAACATTTACTGAAGGACGTTGTGTTGCTATAATTAAATGAATTCCAATTGCTCTGGCTAATTGGGCTAATCGTGCTATTGGCGTTTCTACTTCTTTTCCAGCGGTCATAATCAAATCCGCAAATTCATCGACAACCAAAACGATATAAGGCAAAAAGCGATGCCCATTTTCTGGATTTAATTTTCGTGATTTGAATTTGTCGTTATATTCTTTTATGTTTCGAACCATCGCATCTTTTAACAGCAAATAGCGATTATCCATTTCTACGCAAAGAGAATTTAATGTATTGATTACTTTTGTGTTATCCGTTATAATAGCATCACCAGAATCAGGAAGTTTTGCTAAATAATGACGCTCAATTTTATTGAATAAGGTCAATTCGACTTTCTTCGGATCGACCAATACAAATTTAACTTCTGCGGGATGTTTTTTGTATAATAAGGAAGTTAAAACGGCATTCAAACCCACCGATTTTCCTTGTCCAGTAGCTCCTGCCATCAACAAATGGGGCATTTTTGCTAAATCAACTACAAAGGTTTCGTTGGATATTGTTTTTCCGAGTGCAATCGGTAATTCCATTTCTGCTTCTTGAAATTTGGTTGAGCCAATAACGCTCTTCATCGAAACCGTAGTTGGATTTTTGTTGGGTACTTCTATTCCAATTGTTCCTTTTCCTGGCATAGGAGCGATGATTCTAATTCCTAATGCAGCGAGTGACAAGGCAATATCATCTTCCAAACTTTTTATTTTTGAAATTCTGATTCCTGCCTCTGGAACAATTTCATATAAGGTTACTGATGGACCAACAGTAGCTTTTATTTGAGCAATTTCAATTTTATAATTACGAAGTGTTTCTAAAATTTTATTTTTATTTTCTTCTAATTCTTCTTGATTTATTGTAATTCCGCCCGTAGAATACTCTTTTAGCAAATCTAATGTTGGAAACTTATAATTTGACAAATCCAATGTTGGATCAAACAACCCAAAATCGGCCACCAATCGAGAAGCTAAATTTTCTTCCACCAAATCTTCTTCATGGGCTTTTTCAATCACAAAAGCATCATCAGAAGTGATACTAATTTCTGGCTCTGCAACAGGTTCTTCGGGTGTTAATTTAAGGAACGGAGTTTTATTAATTTCGGACGAATTACTAATTGTAGGTTTCAAAGAATCTTTGTCTATTTCAAATTGTGATGCGGGAACTATTGGAGATTCTACTTCCTCATTTACAGCATATTCCTCAAGGTTATATAAACTTTCAATTGATGGAGAGGGAGTGTTATTTATTTCTTCGTCAATTTCTTTTTTGGAACGTTCAAAAAAGGCCTTAATTGCATCAGGTGCTATTTTTATTTTATAAATTAGATAAATCATTATTCCAAAAATCAGCAGCAGTAATGTTCCAGATTTTCCGATATAATCCTGCAAAAATAAAGTCATTTCATAGCCAATAATTCCGCCCAATTGAGGCAACCCTAATTGCGGGAAAACAGTAGCCAAAAAACCTAAAAGGATAGAGATATTTAAAATGGCAAATAAATCCCAGAAATATATTTTTTTTAATTTTTGTAACGAAATATCCAACACAAGGTAGGCACCTGTTAGAAAAAATATTTTGACAAACAAAAAAGAAGCAACTCCAAAACCATTATTGATAATAAATTCGGAAAGGTAGGCTCCATATTTTCCTAGCCAATTTTGAACTGGTTCTTTTTGAGTTAGTAACTGGTTTGCCGCACTTTGATCTTGTTGACCGTATATAAAAAAGGAAATGAAAGCTAACAATAAAGCAATAGAAAGCAACACCAACAGGAATCCCAATAGGACTTTGTGTTGTCGTTTCATTTGCCAAGGTTTTTTGTCTTCCAAATTATTTTCGGAAGAATTATCAGCTACTTTTGATTGCTTTTTTGCCATTTTTTTATTTGAAATTAAAACTAAAAATAGAAAATAATTTTATTTATAATAGTATTGGAATATAAATTATTCCAACTATTGCAATTGCTGCCATTGCTGCAAAGAAAACGGCTCCAG
>CAIJXW010000164.1 GCA_903824755.1 uncultured Bacteroidota bacterium
CAATAAATAAAACCGAATTTGTCTGGTGAGATTTACTTTAATAAATTTTCAAATTTTTTGCAATTTATTAGTCAACATCTATAATAATTAAATAGATAATTGTATTTTCGCAGACTGAATTTAAAATTAACAACAATAAAAATGGCAGTTTTACAAAAAATTAGACAACGTTCCCTTCTACTAATATTAGTTATTGGGTTTTCATTATTAGCATTTATTGTACAAGATTTATATAATAATGGAAACTTTGGTGCAAATTCAAAGTATATAGGAACAGTTAATGGAAAAGATATTTCATTTGAAGATTTCCGTATAAAAGTGAGCAATGTTGAAAAAAGTGGTCAAGGAACTACTGCAACACAAGCTGCAAATAGAGTTTGGGATCAGGAAGTTTCGATAGCATTATTGACTGCCGAGTTTGATAAACTTGGAATTCGAGTAGGAAAGAAACACATTTATGAAGTATTGAAATCAGATCAAAACATTGGTCAAAATCAATTGTTTTTGAATGCCGCAGGAAAATTTGACGAAAAGAAATTTGAAGAATATTTCAAAGCAAATCCAGAACAAGCTCAAATGATAAAAGATCGTGAGAAAGATTCAGAATTGAATGCTAAATTTCAAATTTATAATTCTTTAGTAAAAGCAGCCACCTATACAACAGAAGCTGAAGGAAAATACAAATATGAATCAGAAACAAACAAAGCTAGTTTTGATTATGTTTCGGTTTTGTTTTCAACCGTTAAAGATAGTGAAGTAAAAATCTCTGATGATGAAATTACTGCTTTCATGAAAGAAAATGAAAAAAAATATAAAGCAGAAGAATCTCGTGAATTAGAGTATGTAACTATTGAAGATAAAGCATCAGTTGAAGATGAGGCTGAAGTAAAAACAAATATCACCTCGCTATTGTCAGGTAGAGTTGTCTATAATAATGCAGCCTCCAAAAATGATACTTTAGCAGGGTTCAAAGCTACTGCAAACACTATCGAATTTGTAAATGAGAACTCGGATGTTCCTTATGATTCTACTTATGTAGCCAAAAAAGATCTTCCAGCAGAAAGTGCAGAACAATTATTTAATTTAGCTTATGGTGATGTTTACGGGCCCTATTTGAAAGGAAATTATTACTGTATTTCTAAATCTTTAGGAAGAAAAGCAGGTGCCAATGCAAAAGCAAGTCACGTATTAATTAGTTGGGAAGGGACTCAAGTTCCAAACAAAAAAGAAAAACGCACCAAAGAACAAGCAAAAGCAAAAGCAGATTTAATATTAGCTCAGGCTCAAGCAAATCCATCAAGTTTCATGATGTTGGCCTTGATGAATTCTGATGATTCATCTTCACAACAAGGTGGCGATTTAGGATATTTTGGACCTGGACAAATGGTTAAACCATTTAACGATTTTGTTTTTTCTAATCCAATAGGAAAAATCGGTATGGTAGAAACCGCTTTTGGATATCACATTATTAATATTACTGACAAGCAAGATGCTGTTCGTTTGGCTACAATAGCCCAAAAAATTGAGCCTTCAGAATCAACAGTAAATGCTACTTTCAATAAAGCAGTAAAATTTGAAATTGATGCAAACGAAAAAGACTTTGAAAAAGTAGCAAAAGAAGCAAAATTAAAGATAAATCCTTCTGTGAAAGTTAAAGTTATGGATGAAGGATTTGGAAGCATAGCCAACCAAAGACAAATTGTTCATTGGGCATTTGAAAAAGACACCAAAGTAGGTGATGTAAAAAGATTTGAAGTAACAAATGTTGGAAACATTATTGTAAAACTGAAAAAAGTAAACGAAGCTGGATTGACACCACTTGATGAAGCTAGAATAGCAATCGAGCCAATATTGAAAAACAAGAAAAAAGCAGCAAAAATTAAAGCTAAAATGACAGGTACAAGTCTTGAAGCAATTGCAAAAGCAAACGGAAGCACTGTTCAAAAAGCGTTAGATTTAACTATGGCAAATCCTACATTGCAGGGTGTTGGGGCAGAGCCAAAAGTAGTAGGTGTTGCATTTGGAATAGGAGTAAATAAAATATCTACACCTATTGAAGGGGTTTCGGGAATTTATGTAGTGAAAACTTCAGCAGTTCTAAAAGCACCCGTTTTGAAAAATCATACCGATTTTGTTGCCAAACTAAAATCTCAAACTTCATCATATTCTAATAGAGTTATTCCAGCTCTAAAAGTAGATGCAAAAATTGAAGACAATAGACCTCAATTTAATTACTAAATCAGTATTAAAATAGATATAAAAATCCCGAGATAATCGGGATTTTTTGTTTTATAAAATCATTTCTTTATAGGAAAGGATACTATCAAAACCCCGTTCTCTGAAATAATTTTTAGGGTTTTCTTTGGATACAACCAATACAAAATCACCACCCCAAGCACCTAGACTTTTGACAACTCCATCAAAATCAAAAAATAGCGATTCCTTAACTGTTTTCATTTCCAAAATATGGCTTAATATTGCCTCATGCTCGTTCAATAAATCCATAAAAGTTTCTACATTTGGAGCGTTTAATAGCGCTTTTGTAATTTGATTGATACTTTTTATAGAAGCAGAAATAGAAGCTCTTTTATTAAAATAGGAAGCAATCGCAGCTTTGCTGTTTTGCTTTTTATTTAAATAGACAAAGTACAAGTAGTCAGTATAATTTGGTGCAAATAGCACTTTTTCTACGACTGGTTTTTCATTAATTATTTGGTATAAAATCGCACTGTTATTTTGAGCACAAGCAATATCATAACCACTCCCACCAAAACTATTTTTGAGTAAGTCAAAAGCATCAATTTCTAGCCATTGGGCAATATTATTTATCAAAGTAGATGAAGTTCCCAAACCCCAAAATCTAGGAAAAGTCAGCTCGGTTGTGATTTTATAACCCTCAGATTTATTTATGAAGGAAGGGTTTTGCAAATAGGCTTGCTGCAAAATTTGGAGTAATGTGTTTTTAATTGATTCTTCGGCGTCTAAATTTGGGTTACTAATTTCTGAAAAAGAAAAGGTGTCTTCGAACCAAATACTTTTATCATAATCAAAACTTTTCCAATGAATTTGCTTGTTTTCTCCTGATTCAACTTTCAAATATTGTCCGAATTTTGTAGGCAATGCCAATGCAATTGCTCCGTCAAGCACCACATATTCTCCCGTAATTAGAAGTTTTCCGTTACTATAAAATGTACTTTTCATGAGCTAAAATCCGAATAATTATTTTCTCAAATTTTCAATGAACGACACTACACTGCTATGCACTACTGTTGTGTCTTCAAAATGATTTTTTATTTTTAACCGTTCTTCTGCGGTAACCTGATATTGGTTCAAAATATTGTTGAGGTGCATTTTCATGTGCCCTTCTTGAATTCCAGTAGTAGTCAAAGAGCGAAGTGCGGCAAAATTTTGAGCCAATCCAGCCACAGCCACAATTTGCATTAATTCTGATGCGGAAGGTTTTTCTAACATTTCTAATGACATTTTAACCATTGGGTGCAATGATGTTAGTCCGCCAACAGTCCCTAAAGCTAATGGAATTTCCATCGAAAAGTGAAAAATATCATTTTCAATTTTTGCTTTAGACAAGCTAGAATATTGCCCGCTTTTTGAAGCATAAGCATGAATTCCTGCCTCCACAGCACGAAAATCATTTCCTGTCGCTAACACAACAGCATCAATACCATTCATAATTCCTTTGTTGTGAGTCACGGCACGATAGGGTTCTATCTCTGCGATTTTTACAGCTTGTACAAATTTTTCTGCAAATTCCCTCGGATTTTGAATATTCTTGTCTGCCAGAGCCTCAATGTCACAGCTGACTTCTACTCGAACAAGACAATTTGGAACATAATTGGACAAAATGCTCATTACAACTTCTATATTTTTTTCTTCTTCAGTAAATAATGAAAAAGTTTGTGCTTCTAGTTTAAAAGTTTTTGCAACTTGTTCAAGACACGAATTGATGAAATTTGCACCCATCGAATCTTTAGTTTCAAAAGTGAGGTGCAACTGAAAATAATTTGCTAATGAAATTGACTTATCTCGAAGTTCAATATTCAAAATTCCGCCTCCACGTTTTTGCATATTTGCAGTAATAGCATCAGTTGCAGCAATTAGTTTTGGTTTAGTTTCGCCAAAAAAAGCTTCTAGTTTTGATTTATCACCTTTGAAAAGAAAATGGACTTGACCAATTTTTTCGGTATTCAAAACGGTTGCTTTAAACCCACCACGGGAAGCCCAAAATTTGGCCGACTTTGCTGCAGCTGCAACTACAGAGCTTTCTTCAATAGCCATCGGTATCGTTTTGTATTTTCCGTTTATTAAAAAATTTGGAGCAATTCCCAGGGGGATATAAAAATTCGTAATTGTATTTTCAATAAATTCATCATGCAATTGTTGGAGTTTTTCGTCCGAGTTCCAGTATTTTTTTATTTGCTGAATAGCAGTATCAGCATTAGAAAAATAGGTATTTGCTAACCATTGAATTTTTTCGTTTTTGGATAATTTTGAAAATCCAGCAATTGGGTTATTCATTATTAATAATTAAAAATTTGTCACAAAGATACAGATTCATTAAATTGAATTTTTTAAAATTATTAAATGAGTAAAATAAATGTATATTTTATTTGTAAA
>CAIJXW010000165.1 GCA_903824755.1 uncultured Bacteroidota bacterium
ATGTTAAAATTAATTACGACTCTTTCTACGGACAGAAATATATTCAACGAAAAGTCAGAATGTCCGATTATTATCGCTTCGTATATTATAATAATGTTGCTTTAGGTTCTTCTTCCTATTTTAATTTTGAGCAACCCTATAATACTAATTGGCTAGACGAAATTACATCAACGGGTCAAACGAGCAGTAATTCGATTTCTATTTCTGGAGCTTCTGATAACTCAAATTATTTCTTGGGAGTAACAAATTATAAAGAAAAAGGAATTTTGAATGGAACTCAATTTGAACGAACGAACCTTACAACACGAAATGAAATACGTGCTTTTGACAACAAACTAAAAATCAATCAATCACTAAATATTGCTATCGTAAATAATACACCAAAACCTTTGTCTGCTTTTACAAATGCTTATAAACAGGCTCCAATTATGCCTGTGAAATATGATAATGGTCGTTGGGCGGTTCCTTTATTAAACCCTTCTGGAATAAATGATATTCAAGGAATTCGCTATAATAATGTAGCTAATCCTGCTGCTCAGCTTTTTTATAACGAACAAAAAAATAAAAATTTAACATTGTTTGGATCTGTTGGAGCCGAATATAAAATATCAGATTCATTTAAAATTAATTCTAATTTTGGTGCTACTTTCGATTGGTCAAATGGCTATACTTTCTCTGCTAGTAGAGAAATTTGGTTGTCCCAAAATCCAACGTCTTTATCCGAAGACTATCCTGCTTCAAACCCAATCAATACTCTTGAGCAAAGGCGAGGTAGTTCTTATTTGTGGAATTGGGATAATTATTTTACGTTTAAAAAAACAATTGATAATCATGATTTAACTTTTGTTGGCGGAACATCAAGATCTACTATTAATAATTCCGAATATTTATCTGGAACTCGTTGGAATGTACCTGAACAATCAAATTATTGGTCTTTAAATTTATCTTCCTATAATTTACCATTAGCTTCTGGAGCTTCAGTTTCAAATTCTCAATCAACTCCAATTGTTTCGATTGCCTATTTTGGAAGATTTGAATATGAATATAATTCAAAATTACTTTTTTCTGCATCATTGAGAAAAGAAGGAATTAGCTCCTTTACTGCAAATAAACGTTGGGGCTTTTTTCCAGCTGTATCTGCAGGTTGGATTCTGTCAAAAGAAAATTTCCTTGAAAAATATAAATTTATTAATTTCCTAAAATTAAGAACTGGTTATGGTGAAGTAGGAAATGGAAACGGAAATGCCGTGAACAATATTGTTTTTTCACCTGGCTATAATTATGCTTTTGGAGCTAACCAAAACATATATTCAG
Organism: uncultured Bacteroidota bacterium; assembly: GCA_903824755.1. Lineage (GTDB taxonomy): Bacteria > Bacteroidota > Bacteroidia > Flavobacteriales > Flavobacteriaceae > Flavobacterium. The sequence continues at coordinate 1,315 of CAIJXW010000165.1, forward strand.
GCTCAAGTATTCCGTATCAAGTAGATCCTAATTTAACTTGGGAAACAATGAAAGAATTTGATTTTGGATTAGATTTTATTGTCTATAATAATAAATTATCTGGGTCATTTGATATCTATAATCGAGTTTCTGACAATCTTATTCTTCCCGTAAACCTTCCTTCTGTGATAAGTCCAGGAGCCGTTAATTTGAATACTGGGAAGGTAACAAACAAAGGATTTGAGCTTTCTTTAAAATGGAATGATGCCATTAATGATAACCTATCCTATTGGGTTGGAGGTAATTTTTCATACAATAAAAACACATTATCAAAGGTTTATAATTCATTTTTCACCAACCTAATTGGTGGTGGTTTAGGAAATGGGCAATGGACAAAGCAAGTTGTCGAAGGGCAGCCGCTTGGGAGTTTCTTCGTTTATCAAGTTACGGGTTTGAACCCAGATGGCGGCTTTACTTATAGTGACGAACGCGTAAATGCAGGTTCCTATTTGCCAACTTATACCTATGGAATTAATTTTGGTACTAATTATCGAAAATTTGATTTTTCGGTAGATATGTATGGTGTTGGCGGTAACAAAGTATATAATGGAAAAAAAGCACAACGCTTTGGAGGGGAAAATGTTGAGTATGAGTTATTGCAAAACTTCTGGACTCCTTCCAATCCAAATGCAGCTAATCCAACTCCGTTTAATGAAGTACCAATTGCCTCTACCTTTTATGTAGAAGATGGTTCTTATCTAAGAGTTAATAATATTACCATAGGGTATACTTTGCCAAAATTTATTGATAAAATTAATAAAGTTAGGATTTATGCAGCGGCGATCAATCCCTTTATTATAACTAAATTTTCTGGATATTCACCAGAGATATCAGGTTCGGATAACGCCAGTCCTCTTGCGGGAGCGGGAATAGAATTAGACGCGTATCCAACAAATAAAACTTTTTTAATAGGACTTAATGTAATTTTCTAATAGTATGGCATTAAATATAAAATATAAAATTCATTTCCTTTTGCTGGCTACTCTGGTTTTTTCTTCTTGTGAAGATGATTTAGATGTTGTTCCGAACGATGCAATGACCGAAGTTGATTTTTTAAACAACCCTGAAAACGCAATTCAATTAGTGAATGGGGTCTATAATAAACAATTGGATTGGAATATGTATTCCTTTTCATGGATAGGAATGACCAGTATTACATCTGATGATGCCGACAAAGGTTCGACCGCCACTGATACTGGAACGGATAAACATAAAATGGATAATCTAACATTCGATGCCACTGATATGTCATTTAATGATGTTTGGAATGGACGTTATGAAGGGATATATCGCGCCAATGATGCTTTGTTTTATTTGGAAAAACTAAACATAGAATCTACTTTGAAAAATAGATTAATTGGCGAAGTAAAATTTCTAAGAGCATTATATTATTTTGATTTAGTGAGATGTTTTGGAGGCGTTCCATTAGTAATTTCAAAAATTGATATTAATGATACAGAAACAGTTAATAATATTGTTTTTAATCGAAAATCAAAAGCCGAAACCTATACTCAAATAGAAAATGATCTTATCGATGCTATTGAAAAGCTACCATTAAAAAGCGAATATTTAGCTTCCAATGTAGGTAGAGCATCAAAAGGAGCTGCTCAAGCACTATTGGCAAAAGCGTATCTATATCAAGAAAAATGGCAATTGGCTTTTGATATGTCTTCGAATGTTATTGTTTCTGGTCAATATGATTTATTGTCAAACTATGCTGATGTTTGGAGAGAAATTGGTGAAAACAAATCGGAATCAATTTATGAAGTTCAAGCAACTTTAACCAAAGGACTAACTGGCTATACAGATGTTCAAGGTCCAAGAGGAACACCAGATTTAGGTTGGGGATTCAACACGCCTTCGTCTCAATTAATGAATTCTTATGAGCCTGGTGATGTTAGAAAAAACGCAACAATTTTGATGGTACCTTCCACTTTATGGGACGGATTTATTGGGCCATCAACCTGGAACAACCCAAGATATAATTATAAAGCCTATCAAAGTAGTATTGCTGAACCTTGGAATGGAAATAAAGGTGAAACCGCCAAAAACTTACGAATTTTGAAATATAGCGATATTCTATTAATTCATGCCGAAGCTGCTTTGAATTTAGGGAACAACGGCACCGCTCTGACGCAAGTTAATGCTATAAGAAATAGAGCGATGTTGGCTTCGCTAAATTCATTAACTATCCAACAATTGTATAATGAAAGACGTTGGGAAATGGCTATGGAACACGACCGATGGTTCGATTTAGTTCGGACTGGACAGGCTCAGGCTGCTATGCAAGCAAACGGAAAAGAATTTATTATCGGAAAACATGAATTGTTTCCGATTCCTTCAGAACAGATAATAAAAAGCGGGGGTCGCTTACAACAAAACCCAGGATATTAAAAATTAACATTAACAATTAACTAAATTTTATTATGAAAACAAACAAATTTTTTTTGACAGCATTAGCATTAGGAATTGCTTATGCTTCTTTCACAAGTTGTAGCTCTGGATCAGATCCACTTCCTCCAATAGGCGGATATAACTCTGCTGATGAAGTTGCTGCTTCTTCATTGAAAGCCTACTGGCCTTTGAACGGGGACGGAAAAGAATCAAAATCAAACATTGCTCCTTCAAGTACAGTTGCAACTACTTTTATTACAGGTGTAAAAGGACAAGCAGCCAACTTTAACTCTGGATATATGGCATATCCATCAATTTCTGCATTAGCAACTACTTCTGGAAGTGTTTCAATTAGTTGCTGGGTATTTGTTAACAACAATAAAGCAAATCCATCAGCTTCAAGTTCAATTTCTCCAATTTTCTCTCTAACTAGAACAGGAGAAGCTTTTGGAAATTTAAATCTAATGGCCGAAACTCACGGATTAGTTACAAGTGATTCAATTCAAATGAAAGGTGTATTTAGAATTAAAAAACCAGACGGAACTGAATTCGGTGGAGATGCTGTTAATATGATCAAACAAGAACCTTGGATGGATGCAACTCATAATTGGAATGCAAACAAAATTGGAGGTAAATGGGCACACGTAGTTTATACTTATGACGGGCCAACAGCTACTAACAAAATCTATGTAAATGGAGTGAAAATTTCTAATGGAGCCTGGGAAGTTAGAAATGATGGAGCAGCGTTTCCTTTAAATCACTTCACACCTACAAGACCAGTAATTGGTGCTTTAGAAACTGTAGTGACTGGAACGAACACAGATTCTTGGAATGCCGCTTTAAAAGGATCGGTTGATGAGTTAAGAATCTATGACAAAACCTTAACAACAGCAGAAATAGGAGCTTTATACGAATTGGAAAAAGCAGGAAGATAATTCCAAATCTAATAAATTTTAAAAAACCTAATAGGTTTAATGCCTATTAGGTTTTTTTCTAAAAACATAGTACCAAAATATTTATACCTTTTTTTTATGAAAATTCTAATCCGATCTCTAGTTATTATCCATTTTTTTCTTGTTTCGTGCTCTTGTTCAAATCAATCAAATAGCCCGAAACCAGATGAAGTTGTAGTCCTAACCGATGATCAATTATTAGACTTAGCTCAAAAAGATGCGTTAAAATATTTTTGGGATTATGCCGAAACAAATTCAAAACTTGCCAGAGAACGATACCACCAAGACGAACCTTTTGTAGATGCAAATCTAGTTACTACAGGTGGCTCAGGATTTGGCCTAATGACAATACTTGTCGGCGTTCAGCGGGGTTTTGTCAATAGAGAGGAAGCGGTATCACGATTAAATACTGCCTTAACCTTTTTGCAAAATGCTGACCGATTTCATGGAGCATGGAGCCACTGGATTAATGGTTCGACAGGACATGTTGTCCCTTTTGGAACAATAGATAATGGAGGCGATATTGTCGAAACTTCTTTTCTCTGTCAAGGATTAATCTGTGTTCGTGAATATTTTAAAAATGGAAATTCTGCCGAGCAAGCTTTGGCACAAAAAGCAGATGATTTGTGGAAAGGAGTAGAATGGAGTTGGTATACCAAAGGCGAAAATACGATGTATTGGCATTGGTCACCAAATTATGGTTGGCAAATAAATTTTAAATTGGAAGGCTATAATGAATGTCTAATTACTTATGTAATGGCAGCATCATCTCCAACAAATCCAATCCCTACAGCTGCCTATACAGAAGGTTGGGCTAGAAATGGGGCAATAATTAACTCAAGCGTTCGCTATGATTTACCGGTTATTTTTAATTATAATGGTTCTACAGGAAGCGTTGGGCCAATGTTTTGGGCGCATTATTCCTACTTAGGTTTAGATCCACATGGATTGTCAGATCAATATGCAAATTATTGGACATTGACTCAAAATCATGCCAAAATTATGAATAAATATTGTGTTACAAATCCAGTGGGCTGGATTGGATATGGCGAAAATTGTTGGGGATTAACGGCTAGTTATTCTCGAAACAGCAATGGAACTGTAGGATATACAGATCATAAAATTGGTAATGATCGCGGCGTAATTTCACCAACAGCAGCATTATCATCTTTTCCATATACACCAACAGAATCAATGAAAGCCCTGAGGTTTTTTTATGAAGATGCAGATTGGAAAACTAAATTAATTGGAGTTGCAGGCCCTTTTGATGCGTTCTCTCCTCACTATGACTGGGTTACAAAAAGATATTTAGCAATCGATCAAGGAACAATTGCACCAATGATAGAAAATTACAGAACAGGTTTTCTGTGGAATTTGTTTATGCAAGCCCCAGAAATCAGAAACGGGTTACAAAATTTAGGGTTTACTTCAACCCAACACGGATTTTAAATAATAATTGTTCTTCGAAAATGAAAATTATAAGTTTTAATAAAATGAAAACCACAAATTTACTACTAACTCTATTAGTTTCATTTTCTTGTGTCGCTCAAAAACTAAAAAAGGAAGCAGTATATAACAATTCAAAAGCAGAATTTATATCTAATTTAATGTCAAAAATGACAATTGATGAAAAGATATATCAACTTGTTCAATTTACTTCTGACGGAACAACAACTGGCCCTGCAACTGGAGAAAATTTTATAACTAGAATCCAACAAGGAAAAGTAGGATCTGTCTTGAATGCTACTGGTGCTATAGAAACCCGAGAAATACAAAGAATTAATCTCGAAAATTCTAGATTAAAAATTCCTTTATTATTTGGACACGATGTTATTCATGGCTATAAAACCATTTTCCCAATAAATCTTGGTATGGCCGCTTCTTTTGATCCAAAATTAGTCGAAAAAGCGGCAAGAATTGCCGCAACAGAAGCTTCCTCTGCAGGAGTTCATTGGACTTTTGCTCCTATGGTTGACATTGCCCGTGACCCTAGATGGGGGAGAGTTTCTGAAGGCTCTGGCGAAGACAATTATTTAGGAACTCAAATGGCTATTGCCAACGTAAAGGGTTTTCAAGGTGATAATTTATCAAATAACAATACCATTTTAGCCTGTGCAAAACATTTTGCAGCCTATGGTGCCGCCGAAGCAGGTCGCGATTACAATACAGTGGATATGTCCGAAAGAGTTTTACGAGACACCTATTTACCTCCTTTTAAAGCCTTGGTTGATGCTGGCGTAAGAACATTTATGACTTCTTTCAATGAGATTTCCGGCATTCCATCTACGGCAAACTCTTTTTTGCTTCGTGACATTTTGAAATCCGAATGGAAATTTGATGGATTTGTAGTTTCTGACTATACAGGCATTAACGAAATGATAGCTCACGGTTTTGCAAATAACGAGCAAGACGCTGCCCAAAAAGCGATTATTGCAGGACTCGATATGGATATGGTGGGAGGAACTTATATGAACACACTGAAAGATTCTTACAATCAAGGAACAGTCTCAATCGAAATAATTAATGATGCTTGCAAACGAGTATTAGAAGCAAAATATGACCTAGGTTTATTTGAAGATCCTTACCGATATTCACATGAAGAACGTGAAAAAGCCACAATATATAAACCAGAATTTTTAGACACAGCACTAACAGTTGCAAATAATTCGCTGGTATTGCTTAAAAATAATCAATCGATTTTGCCCTTAAATAGAAATCAAAAAATTGCATTTGTCGGCCCATTAGTTTCGGACGAATCGAATATAATTGGTTCATGGGCAGCTCTAGGTGACCGAAATGGATATGCAACAAGTGTCAAAGAAGGCGTTATAAATTTGCTAGGAAATAATGCAAACGTTACTTTTGATATGGGTGTAGAAATTCAAAGCTCAAACAAATCGATGATGCAAAAAGCCATCGATAATGCATCAAAAGCAGATATAATTGTTGCTGTTATGGGCGAAAGCGAAAACATGTCTGGAGAAGCTGGTTCTAAAACAAATATTGATTTGCCAGGACTTCAAAAAGAATTTTTGGCCGAACTCAAAAAAACAGGAAAACCAATTGTTTTAGTACTAATGAACGGAAGACCGCTAACAATTTCTTGGGAAAACGAAACTATTGATGCAATATTAGAAGCTTGGTGGCCAGGAACTCGTGGCGGAGATGCAATTGCACAAACGCTTTTTGGCGTCAATAACCCAAGCGGAAAACTTCCAATTTCTTTTCCAAGAAACATAGGCCAAATCCCAATTTATTATAATCACAAAAACACAGGAAGACCCTATTTAGGACTTTCAGATCCTGAACAAAAATATAAATCACGCTATACAGACGCCGACAATAGCCCGTTATTTCCATTCGGATACGGATTGAGCTATACCACTTTTTCATATTCGGATTTGAAATTATCTTCCAAAAAAATCTCCAAAAACGAAAAATTAAATATCACAGTAAATCTCAAAAATACAGGGAATTATGATGGTGCCGAAGTGATACAACTCTACATTAGAGATTTAGTAGGATCGGTAACAAGGCCCGTAAAAGAGCTAAAAAAATTCGATAAAGTTTTTGTCAAAAAAGGAGAAACAAAAATAATTTCCTTCGAAATAACATCAAATGACCTCATGTTCTATGACAAAAACATGAATTATTCATCAGAACCTGGAGTTTTTGAAATTTTTATCGGTGGAAATTCAACCGCCGATTATAAAGAAACATTTGAGTTGATTAATTAAATATTTGAGTTTGTAGTCAAAATAAAGCCCTATAAATAACACTTTAGGGCTTTATTTATTTTAAATCTTAAAACCTTCATTATGAAAATAATTAGGAGCTTTTTCCCGCTATCCATTTCAAGCATTTGGCTTTTTTTCTTTTTTTCTAAATTAAAAAAGGAGCTTCCAAGGTCGCTCTTTTTCAATAAGAAAAATAAAGAAATCAAACCCAAATGGCTTTCCATTTCTATCGGGGCTAGTTTGATTTTTGCTCTAAATACGACCAATATTTGCTACTCACAACAAAAAACGTACTGCAATCCCATCAACATTGACTACGGATATTGTCCCATTCCAGATTTTGTAAAACAAGGAAAACATCGAGCAACTGCCGATCCTGTAATTACCTTTTTTAATGGGGAATATTACTTATTCTCAACAAATCAATGGGGCTATTGGCATAGTAAAGACATGCTGAATTGGAAATTTATTTCAAAAAAATTCCTACGACCAGAACATAAAGTCTATGACGAATTATGTGCCCCATCTCTTTCATTTGTTAACGATACGCTGCTTGTTGTGGGTTCAACGCATGGAAAAGAATTTCCCATAATGATGAGTACAAATCCCACCCAAAATCTATGGAAAGAACTAGTTCACCAGTCGGAGGCAGGGGCGTGGGATCCACAAATTTTCTGGGACAAAGAAAAAGATGAACTCTATGAATATTATGGCTCAAGCAATCTATATCCTTTATATGGCATGAAACTCAACCGAAAAACGTTTCAGCCTGAAGGCGAAAGATTTCCGCTTTTAGCCCTAAATGATGACGAACATGGCTGGGAACGATTTGGCGAAAACAATGATAATACTTTTTTACAACCTTTTACTGAAGGTGCTTTCATGACCAAATTCAACTCTAAATATTACCTACAATATGGTGCTCCTGGAACAGAATTTAGCGGATATGCCGATGGAGTTTATGTGTCCGAAAATCCATTAGGTCCTTTTTCCTATCAATCTCACAATCCATTTTCCTATAAGCCAGGTGGTTTTGCAAGAGGTGCGGGACACGGAGCTACTTTTCAAGATTCTTATCAAAAATATTGGCACATTTCTACAATTGGAATTTGCACCAAAAATAATTTTGAAAGACGTTTAGGGATATGGCCTGCAGGATTTGATGATGATGGAATTCTATATTCCAATACTTCCTATGGTGATTATCCTACTTTTTTACCATCAGAAAACAAAAATCATTTGAATCAAAATTTTGCGGGGTGGATGCTTCTCAATTATAATAAACCTATTTTGGTTTCTTCTACTTTGGGTGGATATCAACCAAATTTTGCTGTTGATGAGGATATAAAAACGTACTGGTCTGCCAAAACAAATGAGTCGGGGGAATTTCTTATTTCTGATTTGGGCGAAAAAAGTACGGTTAACGCTATTCAAATAAACTATGCTGATCAAGATGCTGAATTTATGGGTAAACCAGAGAAAACTCGAGGGCATCAGTATATAATTTATTCATCATTTGATGGGAAAAAGTGGAAAAAAGAAATAGACAAAAGTAAAAATGCCTCTGATATCCCTCATGATTATATTGAATTGGAACGCCCGTTTTCGGCTCGATTTATCAAATTAGTAAATATTCAAATGCCTACGGGTAAATTTGCTTTGAGTGGACTTCGAGTTTTTGGAAAAGGAAGTGGAGCAAAACCTGATGCTGTCAAAAATTTTGTAGCGTTACGGTCAGCTCCAAAAATTAAAGGCGAAAGACGTAATGTTTGGTTCAAATGGCAACAAGAACAAAATGCTAATGGTTATGTAATTTATTTTGGAAAATCTCCCGACAAACTCTATGGCTCTATTATGGTTTATGGAAAAACCGAATATTATTTTAATGGATTGGATAAGTCTGATGTGTATTATTTCAAAATTGAAGCATTCAATAATAACGGAATTGGCCCAGCTTCGGAAATCAGGAAATCAGAGTAGTTTTATTGAAATCTTGAGGTTATTTCTGGGTTTTTGCATAAGTAATTATGGATACCAATCGTGATATCTAGCCCCGATAGTAGCGGTATCCTGTTGTGGCGTTTTTTAGCCACAAGAGATATAGCGAATAGCGGGTAGAATAGTGATTAGAAAAAATAAAAGTTGTGCTTCTAAAAAAAATCTTTAGCCTTTTTTTGAATAATTGCTATGCTGGTTGGCTATCGCATTAATGAAAAATGTGATTTGAAGGTTTGAAAATTATTGGAAGTGTCAAAATATTCTAGCAAAAACCAATAATCATCAGCGGGTAATTGTTCGCCGTTAAAGGTTCCGTCCCAATTTTGATTTTTTGCATTGATTTGATGAATTAGTTTGCCATATCTATCATAAATATACGTTCTTGCTTTTGATGGATTTGGTATCGCAACGATATTCCAGAAATCATTATAACCATCACCATTTGGAGTAAAAAAATGAGGATATCCAGAAGCAAAAGCGGGTAAGATAATTTGCCCGCAAAAGAATTTATCTCTAATGATAACGTTATATTGACCGGGTAAAGAAACTGTAAAGGTGCCTGTGTCTTGAAAGTTTATTCCGTCAATCGAATATTCATAACTCCCAATACCATTTAAAATTGTGACAACAATATTTTGAACATCTTCAAAAGAATTTGTGATTGTCACCGTTGCTTGTGGAAGAGAAGAAATACTTACTGAAGCTAAATCTGTTGCCTGACAACCTGTTAAAATATTTGTAACTTTGACTGAATAAACACCTACTTGACTTACATAGATTGACGAAGATGTAAACGGAAGTGTTATCCCATCTTTTTGCCATTCAAAACTATAAACATTTGAAGAAAGCCCAGTATTTATAATTCCCTGGTTTAACAAATTTCCTGTAACGGGATCGGTGCAAATAATTAAATCGTTTAAATGAACGACTGGTAAAGGCTTAATAATTACTTGTAAATTTTGAATACTTGAGCACCCATTAGTATTGGTTTCTTTGACCGAAACAATATAATTTCCTGGCGGAGATTGCCCCCAATTTATAGTTGAAGCATTTGTGGATCCTATATTTGTATTTGTGATAGTACCTGAAAATGAGGGGCCTATAACTGACCAAGTATAGGTAGAGCCTGTTGTTCCTGAGCCTGTATTTTCGGCAGAATCTACGGTATAATTTTTTATACTTCCCATGCAAATAGTTTGCTGAGACCATGCTAAATTAGAATTACACAACAAGAAAAAAAGTAATAAACAGGTCTTTAGTCTCGAAATTTTCAAGACTAAAAAACTAAATCTGTTTATTACGTAATTGTTCATTTATTTTTGATTATTAATCATGGTATATCGCTGAAGTGATAGGCAAAGAATTATTAGTAAGAACTACCGTTGATGTTGATGGAGGGCAAGTGGCATTAGTTATAGTCCAAGTCAACGTGGCACTCGTTCCTGCTGCAATTCCTGTAACTCCCGAATTGAATAAAGCGGGAGATGTAATAGTAGCTGTTCCGCTTGTTACTGTCCAAATCCCCGACCCGATAGTTGGATTATTTCCTGCCAAAGTAAATGTTGATAGATTACATTGGG
>CAIJXW010000166.1 GCA_903824755.1 uncultured Bacteroidota bacterium
AACAGCTAACAGCAGTTTGCAAAAATGGCGAGGCACGGTATTTATTTAAAGTTTGTTTTGTACTAGCAAAGTCAGTGTTTAACCAAAGTTTAGACTTCCTTAATCCGCCCACTCCGCAAAGTGTTCTAATTATGACCAATGTGCTTTGCAAAGTCTACCACCATTGAGCTATGATATACAAAAAGCATAGTCGGGTAGTGATTTTCTATAAGGAGACTTTTTGTGTATAGCTGTTTCAGGACAAGACACTTATAAAATAAAAACCCGATAGCTATATAGATATCGGGTTTTTTATTTATGTGTTTCTAATGATTCCTATCGACTATTTCATCGGGGTTGTGTTTGTGCTTAAAGAATATTGCAAAAGCAATTCCTATCACCATAGCATAGCCTGCAAACGCAAGCCAAATGTTGTGCCAATCACGAACACCATCAGTTGTAAAGAATTTATCAATTACGATTCCGCTTACTATTCCACCAAAAAAAGCACCAAAACCATTGGACATCATCATGAATAATCCTTGTGCCGAAGATCGCATTTTAGAATCGGTGGTGGTTTCTACGAATAGTGACCCCGAAATATTAAAGAAATCAAATGCCATTCCATACACTACACAAGACAAAACTATCATCCAAAGCCCGCCTGCTGGATCGCCATAGGCAAACAAACCAAAACGCAATACCCACGCCAACATCGAAATTAGCATCACTTGTTTGATTCCAAATCGCTTCAAGAAAAAAGGAATTGCCAAGATAAATAAGGTCTCCGATATTTGTGAAATAGACATGATTAGTGTTGATTTTGTAACAACAATACTCGTTGCATATTCTGGCATTTTACCAAATTCTGATAAAAAAACATCGCCATACATATTAGTCAATTGTAATGCACCACCAAGAAACATCGAAAATATAAAGAACAATGCCATTTTATAAGTTCCAAATAATTTGAAAGCATCTAATCCTAATTTTTGTGCAAAAGTTGCGTCTTTTGAAATTAGTTTTTGAGGTGGACATTTTGGTAATGAAAAAGAATAAATCCCTAGAACAATAGCCGCTAAAGCTGCGATATAGAACATGTTTGCCGATGCTTTATTGCCTGATAAATTGGTGAGCCACATAGCGGCAATAAAACCAATGGTACCCCAAACACGAATGGGTGGAAACACTTTCACAACGTCATAATTATTATTCTTCAAAATAGTATAGGCCACCGAATTTGATAGTGAAATTGTTGGCATATAACACAACATTGCCCCAAAAATTACCCAATAAAAAGTAATCGGGTCTTCTACTTGCGGAATATAAATCAACGCTAGACCGCCAAGAACATGGAGAACACCATATAATTTTTCGGCATTAATCCATTTGTCTGCAATAATTCCAGTAATGGCTGGCATGATTATAGAAGACAATCCTAAAGTAGAAAAAATGGCTCCAAATTGCTCACCGCTCCATTGTTTGGTTCCAAACCAATAATTTCCAACAGTTATCAACCAAGCTCCCCAAACAAAAAATTGGAGAAAACTCATAAAAATCAGCCTGTTTTTAATATTCATAGTCTATAATCTTTGTAGGTTAGTATTCTGTAAAGCTACTAATAGTATTGAAATATGCAAAAAAATGAGTGATAATTTGCTAAATAAAGCTATTTTAAAATAGCGTTTACTAAATCCATTACTTTTTGATATTGCTGCTCTCTTGTCAAAAAAGAATTGTCAATTTCGATTGCATTTTCGGCTTTTACGAGCGGCGAATCTGATCGGTGTGTATCGATATAATCTCGCTCTTCAACGTTTCTTAACACTTCTTCAAATGAAACCGTATCGCCCTTTTGTTGCAGTTCATCAAATCGCCTTTTGGCTCGTGTTTGAGAGCTGGCTGTCATGAAAATCTTGAGTTCGGCATCAGGAAAAACAACCGTTCCGATGTCTCTTCCGTCCATAACAATGGCTTTATTTTTTCCCATTTGTTTTTGAAGTTCGACCAATTTTGATCGTACTTCTGAAATTTCAGCAATTTTGCTTACAAAATTTGACACTTCTATGGTTCGAATTTCTTTTTCAATATTAGTATCATTCAAATACATTTCGGCAAATCCTAAATTTGGATTAAATAGGAATTGAAGGTTTATTTGAGGCAAACTTTCTATTAATTTTTCTTTGTTGATGTAGTCTTTTGAAATTAAATTATTTTGCATCGCATAAAAAGCAATCGCCCTATACATCGCACCTGTATCGACATAAACATAACCAAGTGCATTTGCTAATTGTTTAGCTATGGTGCTTTTTCCTGTTGACGAAAATCCGTCTATTGCAATTGTAATTTTTTTGTCCAAAATATATTTATCCTTCTATTTATAATTATTATTCTTGAAAATTAATCGATAATCCTAGCAGGCTCGTGTTGGCTGCCAAGGTATATCTTGAATAGGAATAGTTGAATTTTAGTTTTTTTATCTTCAATCCAAAACCTAAAGAAATACCTGAGAAATTTCTTTGTTCCAATACCCGAAGCTCCTCTCCCCTTCTAAAATTATATCCCAAGCGAAAATTAAATCCTTTGGTAGGAAATAATTCTGCACCAAAAACAACATGTCGTAATGCATTATTGAAAAAGGATACTTTTTCAGGAGTAGATTCGCCATCAATAGAATTGATAGCTCGTGCAGGATTAGAAAAAGCAACTTGCCATTGCTGAAGGTTTTCTATTGTTAGATGCCAGCGAATGGGAACGTTTTCGAGTTGTTTTGAAATTCCAAATAAGATTTCAAAAGGCAATTTTTCTTTAATTCCAGAATAGGTTGTGAATTGTGTTCCTATGTTTCGAGCCACCAACGCATAATTCATTTTATTGGTGTCGTCAACATATAAAGCCCCTAAATCTAAAGCCCCGCCAAACGAAGAATAACTTTCTAGCTGTGATGAAATCAATTTAGCACTTGTTCCAATACGCAATTTTGTATTTGGAATTTCATAGGCATACGCCAAAGAAAGTGCCACTTCATTTCCTGAAAAATCGCTTGTTTTATTTCCGTTTTCATCTCTTCCGTCAAAATTTCCGTAGTTGATATAATTAACTCCCGCCTGAAAAGTTTGAATATGTCGGTCATAGGAATAAGCATAGGAAGCTGTCCCATAGGAAACATCTCCATAATAACTTCCATAATTTAGAGCCAAACGATTGTTCATTTCTGAGTTTATAACGGCAGGATTAAAATGCACTTGATTGACATCTTCATCAAAAATTGTTATTGTTTTGCCTCCCAAAGCCGCTTGCCTTGGCGAAGTTATCAAATTCAGAAACTGATATACAGATTGACCTCCTATTTGACTATAAGAAATAAAACTAAGAAGTAAAAAAGAAAAAATGAAGGTTTTTTTTGACATAATTGCTATTCTGCATATCATAACGCAATTGCGAAGATATTATTTTTTAATTCAAACTTAAAAAGTAAAAAGGCAAAAGTGTAATAATCGATAAATTAATACTGCTTTTGCCTCTTTTGTATAGAATAAAAATCTATAATTCTTTCGCGTTTTTCACTTTTTGATTTGTAATTGCAATTTTTAGCACATCGCTCATTTCTTTTACATAATGAAAAGTAAGCCCTTCTAGATATTCTGATTTTATTTCGTCTATATCGCTTTTATTATCTTGGCAAAGAATAATCTCTTTAATATTTGCCCGTTTTGCAGCCAATATTTTTTCTTTTATTCCGCCAACAGGCAATACTTTTCCTCGAAGTGTAATTTCGCCCGTCATAGCAATATTTTTCTTCACTCTTTTTTGAGTAAATAAAGATACTAAAGACGTTAGCATTGCAATTCCTGCACTTGGTCCGTCTTTTGGGGTTGCTCCTTCTGGAACATGCAAGTGAATATTATATTTCGGCAGAATTTCAGGATCAATTCCCAAAAATTCGGCATTTGATTTTATATATTCTAATGCGATTGTAGCCGATTCTTTCATTACGGTTCCGAGATTTCCAGTGATGGTCATCGTTCCTTTTCCTTTAGAAATCAATGATTCAATGAAAAGAATATCTCCCCCAACACTTGTCCATGCAAGTCCTGTCACTACTCCAGCAACATCATTATTTTCATATTTATCTCTTTCTAATCTTGGCACTCCTAGAATAGAAACAATATCTTGATCCGTTATTTTTTTGTTATAGATTTCGTCCATAGCAACAGATTTGGCAGCATTTCTAACTACTTGAGCTAATTTTACTTCCAAGCCACGAACACCAGATTCACGCGTATAGCCTTCTACAATTTTCTCAAGTTGGCGTTTGCCAATTGTTAAATCTTTTGCGGTCAATCCATGAGCGGCAAGTTGCTTTGGCAACAAATGTTGACGAGCAATTTCTACTTTTTCTTCAATTGTATATCCAGACATTTTTATAATTTCCATTCGGTCTCTCAATGCTGGTTGAATGGCTGCCATATTATTAGAAGTGGCAATAAACATAACTTTGGATAAATCAAAACCCATTTCTAGAAAATTATCATAGAAAGAGCTGTTTTGTTCAGGATCTAAAACTTCTAATAATGCAGACGAAGGATCGCCTTGATTGCTGCTAGAAAGTTTGTCAATTTCGTCCAAAACAAATACTGGATTTGAAGTTCCTGCTTTTTTCAAGCTCTGAATAATTCTTCCTGGCATAGCCCCAATATAGGTTTTTCTATGTCCTCGGATTTCGGCTTCATCACGCAAACCTCCCAAAGAAATGCGGACATATTCACGTCCTAATGCTTCAGCAACCGATTTTCCGATAGAGGTTTTTCCCACTCCTGGAGGTCCTGTGAGGCATAAAATTGGTGATTTCATATCTTTGCGTAATTTGATTACGGCCAAATGTTCTATCATTCGTTTTTTTACTTCTTCAAGACCAAAATGGTCTTTATCTAATATTTTTTGAGCTCGCTTTAAATCAAAATTATCTTTTGAAAATTCGTTCCATGGAAGCTCCAAAAACAATTCGAGGTAATTCCTCTGGATACCAAAATCGGGAGCTTGAGGATTCATTCGCCTCATTTTTGCAATTTCTTTATCAAAATGTTTCTTGGTTTTGTCGTCCCATTTTTTCAATAAAGCACGTTTTTGCATGTCGTCCATTTCTTCTTCTTGGGAAGCTCCTCCCAATTCTTCCTGAATGGTTTTCATTTGCTGATGCAAAAAATATTCCCTTTGCTGCTGGTCTAAATCAAACCTAACTTTTGACTGAATATCGTTTTTAAGTTCGAGTTTTTGCAATTCGACATTCATAAAACGAAGCGTTTCTAAAGCTCTTTCTTTTAGATCATTAATAGACAACAAATCTTGCTTTTCTTTGACAGACAAGTTCATATTTGAAGAAACAAAGTTGACTAAAAACGAGGGGCTTTCTATATTTTTTATTGCAAAAGTAGCTTCGGTAGGAATATTTGGACTTTCCTTTATGATTTGTATAGCTAATTCCTTTATAGATTCTATTATTGCTAGAAATTCTGTGTCTTTTTTAGTTGGTCTAGATTCTGAAACACCTTTAATATTTGCAGTAATATAGGGTTTTTCTGAAATAAAATCAACGACTTCAAATCGTTTTTTTCCTTGAAGGATTACCGTAATATTCCCATCGGGCATTTTTAGAACTCGGAGGATTTTTGCAACGGTTCCAGTTGTGTGAATATCATTTCTTGATGGATCTTCGTCTTCTTCATTTTTTTGGGCAATAACGCCAATTACTTTTCCGAGTGCATTTGCGTCATTGATCAACTTAATTGATTTGTCTCTTCCTGCGGAAATCGGAATTACGACTCCAGGAAAAAGCACCATATTTCTTAATGGTAAAATGGGTAAAGAATCTGGCAACTCTTCATTGTTCATTTCTTCTTCATCTTCTGGAGTTAACAGCGGAATTAATTCTGCTTCAGAGTCAAAGTCTTGAAGTGACAAATTGTCAAGCGAAAATATTTTTGGATTTGACATAGTATAATTAAGTCATTTTGACATTAAAAGTTTATAAATTTTGTTTTTTTTATTTAAAGGAAGAAAAAAAGGGTCAAATTCAATTGAAATAAAGATTGAATTTTAATACTAATCCTTTTTTTAATTCCTAACTAAATAATGCAATCTTTGTGCCATTCAAAAAAAAAGCCATCCTAGGACAGCTTTTATAATTTAAAAACTAAAATTTATTTTTTGTAGATAATATCTATATTAGAAGTTAAAAATATAGGTTCATTTGTTGAAGTCGTCCCAACAATTTCACCTTGTGTTTCTGTATATGTTAAGGTACTATTTGTTGCTGAAAAAATAAAAATTTCAGTATATGGCGTTCCTGCATCGGTATAGGAAAGTGTTAGCACATTTCCAACCAAAGTCCATGTCCCAGTAACATCATCTTCGGAATAACAACCCAGTGAAGAAGTCGTACCTGTAACAGTGATATCAACCCCTCTTGAGGTTGCAGTAAAAGTATTATTTCCAGAAATAGTTAGTGTGTTTCCGTTAAAACAATCTGTTTCTAACATTTGATTTGTTGACGAAGTCCCGTCATCGTCCAAATCTGTAGGGACAGAGGTATTAAATGCCGTCATAGAATAAACTCCCGTAACGCTTGAAAAAGAATTAATATTTATTGAAGGATCTAATGGTTCAATATTAGTTGTGCAAGAAGTAAAACTCAAGGCGATTAAAGAGGAAAATACTATTGCTTTAATTTTTATGTTTTTCATTATTTAATATGTTTAATTATTTTTCAAATGTAGAATATTTTTAGCCTATTACCAATGTTTTTTTTGGAACTTTACTTAATAATATTATTCCTGAAAC
>CAIJXW010000167.1 GCA_903824755.1 uncultured Bacteroidota bacterium
AAAAATCACCACTTTATGAAAATTATTTATTTTAAAAAAAATTATTTATTGCTTTTATTTTTATTTTCTAGCGCATCAAATTTGTTTTGTCAAGAAACAAACCTAACGGTAAATCAAGACCCTAAATTTGAAAAATTATTAAATGAAAAAAGAAAAATAAATGGCTCAATTACTATAAATGACCGATTTAAAATCCAGATTTACAATGGAAATAGCGAAATTTCAAAAAAAATACTAATGGATTTTAAACGTGACCATAAAAATTTAGATGGGACTATTGTTTTTTATACTCCAGCTTATAAAGTGTGGGTTGGAAATTTCAAAACTCGAATTGAAGCTGAAAGAAATTTGGTTGAATTGAAAAAAAAATATCCTAGTGCTTTAGTGATTCAGCCTAATAAATAAATCAAAAATATTATATAAAAAAATGTCCCGATAAATCGGGACATTTTTTTGTAAGTAAAAACTATTTGAGTTTCTTTTTTATAGCTACTTCATGGAACGATTCGATGATATCTCTCTCTTCAATATCATTATAACCTTTAATTTGAATTCCACAATCATATCCTTTGGCAACATCTCGAACGTCGTCTTTGAAACGCTTCAATGCTAATAATTCTCCAGTAAAGACAACAACGCCGTCTCTAATGATTCTCATTTTTGCATTTTTGACAATTTTACCGTCCATTACCATACTTCCTGCAATTGAACCAACTTTAGAGATTTTGAATATCTCTCTAATTTCTGCGGTTCCAAGAATTTCTTCTTTCATTTCTGGAGCTAGCATTCCTTCCATTGCATCTTTTAAGTCGTCAATAGCGGCATAAATAATTGAATAATAACGGATGTCGATTTCTTCTTTATCGGCAAGTTGTCTGGCGTTTCCAGCTGGACGAACATTAAATCCTATGATAATCGCATCTGATGCTGAAGCCAACATAACGTCTGTTTCTGTGATTGCTCCAACGCCTTTATGGATAATATTAATTTGAATTTCTTCGGTAGATAATTTTGAAAACGAGTCTGACAATGCTTCTACTGAACCGTCAACATCTCCTTTAAGAATGATGTTTAATTCTTTAAATTGTCCTAACGCGATTCTTCTTCCAATTTCATCTAATGTGATATGTCGTTGGGTTCGAACAGATTGTTCACGCATCAATTGAGAACGTTTGGAAGCAATTTGTTTTGCTTCTTTTTCGTCTTCAAAAACATTGAATTTGTCTCCCGCAGTTGCCGCTCCATCTAGCCCTAGAACAGAAACTGGTGTTGATGGCCCTGCAACGGTAACGATGTGACCGCGTTCGTCATGCATCGCTTTAATTTTTCCGTGATGCTTTCCTGCTAACATATAATCGCCAACTCTCAATGTTCCGTGTTGCACTAATATTGTTGATACATATCCTTTTCCTTTGTCCAAAAACGCCTCTACAACTGTTCCTTGAGCGGCTTTGTTTGGATTTGATTTTAAGTCTAATAATTCCGCTTCAAGCAATACTTTTTCTAGCAATTCTTTTACGCCTGTTCCCACTTTTGCAGAGATATCATGCGATTGGATTTTTCCACCCCAATCTTCTACTAGCAAATTCATTCCTGCAAGTTTCTCTTTTATTTTCTCAACATTTGCATTTGGCTTATCAATTTTATTGATAGCAAAAATTATCGGAACGCCTGCAGCTTGTGCATGGCTAATTGCTTCTTTTGTTTGTGGCATTATGTCATCATCAGCAGCAATTACAATAATTGCAATATCTGTAACTTGAGCTCCACGAGCACGCATTGCCGTAAAGGCTTCGTGACCTGGTGTGTCTAAAAATGCTATTTTTTGTCCGTTGTCTAAGGTTACTCCATAAGCTCCAATATGTTGGGTAATTCCTCCTGATTCTCCGGCAATTACGTTTTCTTTACGGATATAATCTAGCAAAGAAGTTTTTCCGTGATCAACATGCCCCATTACTGTAACAATTGGCGCTCTAAAGACCAAATCTTCTTCTTTATCAGGAACAACTTGAATGGCTTCTTCGATATCTACGGTGATAAATTCTACTTCATATCCAAATTCATCGGCAACAATTGTCAATGTTTCGGCATCAAGGCGTTGATTCATCGTAACCATAATTCCTAGCGACATGCAAGTTCCAATAACTTTTGTAATTGGCACGTCCATCATAATGGCAATTTCGCCTACCGTAACAAACTCGGTTACTTTTATTGTTTTGCTACCTTCGTCAATAGCCCTTTGTTCTTCATCAGATTTTTGACGATGTGTATCTCGTTTATCTCTTCTATATTTAGCTGCTTTAGATTTCCCTCCTTTTCCTTGAAGTTTTTCTAAAGTCTCTCTAATTTGATTTTTTACTTCTTCCTCTGTTGGCTCTACTTTTGCAACAATTGCTGGTCGATTTCCTTTTACAAATCCTGGACGAGCACTTCTATTGGCATTAAATCCACCTCCTGCCCCAGGAGCATTTGGTGTAATTTTATTTGGGTTTGGAGCTCCAGGAACACCTGGCGGTCTAGGTGTAGCAGGTTTTGGAGCAATCCTTTTTCTCTTGTTTTTATTAGCATTATTTGCACTAATTGCAGGATTTGTTCCTGGTTTATTCGGTGCTATTTTCGGGTCTTCTTTTTTCTTTTTAGGCTTATTAAATTGTGACAAATCAATTGTTTGTCCGGTCAAAGTTGCCCCTGATAATTTTTGATATTGTGTTGTGAAAGATTCGTCAAGAGGTGCAATTACTTCAATCTCATCAGCCTGTTTTGTTGAAACAGGTTTTTTCTTTTCTTCAACAATGTCGGTTTTGGCAGTTTTCGCAACTGGTGTTTCTGCTTTTATAGGTGCTGCAGTTGGTGTTGGTTTTTCAACAACAACTTTAGGCTCAATTTTTTCGGCTGGAATACTCGCCGAAACTTTGGGTGCTGGTGCTGAAGCTGTTTTTGAGTTTAATTCAATATTACCAACTTGTCTAGGAGCCGAAATTGTGGCTCTAGCCTTAATGACTTCTTGATTTCTTTGACGTTCTTCTTCAAGTTTACGTTTGTCTTCAATTTCTTTTTCTCGTTCAGCACGAAGTGCTTCTTTTTCTTTTCTTTTTTCTTCTCCTACTTCTTTAGAAGCGTCTTTATTGCCTTTGTCGCCTGCAAATTGGCTTTGAAGAATACCAAATTCTTTGTCAGAAATTTTTGCGTTTGGATTTGATTCAATAGCAATCCCCTTATCCTTAAGATAATCCACAGCTCTTTCTAACGAAATATTTAATTCCCTTAAAACCTTGTTTATTCTAATTACTCTCTCTTCAGACATAAAAACCTTTTATTAGTATCTTTTTTGTTGTTTTGCGGCAGCAATAGTTATAATTTAACTATCTAATTCGTCTTTTAATATTCGAATAACGTCTAAAATTGTTTCCTCTTCTAGATCTGTTCTTCTAACCAAGTCATTAACATCTTGGTTTAAAATACTTCTGGCTGTATCCAATCCGATTTTGGCAAATTCTTCAATTATCCAAGCATCAATTTCGTCCGAAAATTCTGTCAATTCAACATCATCTTCACTTTCTACTTGACTTCCTTCTCGAATAACATCTAATTCATAACCCGTCAATTGACCTGCTAATTTTATATTGTGTCCTCCTCTTCCGATGGCTTTTGACACTTCTTCTAATTTCAAGAAAACTTCTGCTCTTTTTGTTTCTTCATTAATTTTAATAGAAGAAACTTTTGCAGGGCTTAAAGCTCTTGTGATATACAATTGAATATTTGTTGTATAGTTGATAACATCAATGTTTTCGTTGCCTAACTCACGAACGATTCCGTGAATTCTAGACCCTTTCATTCCTACACAAGCTCCAACTGGATCTATTCTATCGTCATAAGAATCTACGGCTACTTTTGCTTTTTCACCTGGAATTCTAACTACGTTTTTTACCATAATTAAACCGTCAAAAACTTCAGGAATTTCTTGTTCAAATAATTTCTCTAGAAATGAATTAGCTGTTCTAGACATTATAATTTGAGGTTTATTTCCTTTTAATTCAACGCTTTCAATAATTCCACGAACATTATCTCCTTTTCTGAAAAAATCCGAAGGGATTTGTTTTTCTTTTGGTAAAACGATTTCATTTCCATCATCATCTATCAAAATTACAACTCTTGGACGAACATGGTGCACTTCTGCAGTATAAATTTCGCCTACTAAATCCTTAAATTGTTTGTATAGATTTGTATTGTCGTGTTCGTGAATTTTTGATATTAAATTTTGACGCAATGCTAAAATAGCTCTTCTTCCAAGATCTACTAGCTTTACTTCTTCCGAAACTTCTTCACCGATTTCAAAATCAGGTTCGATTTTTCTAGCTTCTGTCAATGTTATTTCTTCATTCTCTAAGTCTAAATCATCATCAGCAACGATAACTCTTCTTCTCCAGATTTCCATATCTCCTTTATCAGGATTGATAATAATATCAAAATTATCATCTGATCCAAATTTCTTTTTCAATGCATTTCTAAACACATCTTCCAAAATCGCCATAAGCGTTACACGATCAATAAGTTTATCATCTTTAAACTCTGAAAATGAATCGATTAATGCTAAATTTTCCATGCCATTCTTCTATTAAAATGTTATTATAACTATTGCTTCTTTTATTTCATTGTAAGGAATTTCGACTCTTTTTTGAACGGTTTCTTTTCCTTTTCCAATTTTTTTTGGCTCTCTCGCTTCCCATTCCAAAACAATTTTATCTTCAATTATTGATGTCAAAACGGCCTCAATCGTCTCATTATTTGTTTTTACGGATAACGTTCTACCTATGTTTTTTTTATATTGCCTAAAATGTTTTAAGGGCGATGAAACTCCTGCCGAAGCTACCTCCAAAGAAAAATCTTGTTCTTCTCTGTCCAAATTGTTTTCGATGGCACGACTAATATCAATACAATCTTGCAAAACAACTCCGTTATCACCATCTAAAGTTACAATAATTTTGAAACTTTCTGTTATTGTTAAATCAATAAGAAAAATGGATTGTTTTTCTTGCAGACTCTCTGTCAATAATTGATTTACTTTTTCCTTAAATGTCATAATCTTTTATAAAAAATAGGCACGCAATGCGTGCCTCATTATTTAAATTTTAATAAATAACTGTGCAAATATAGTGTTTTTTTTATAAATCAAAATATCATTGCATAATGTTACTATTTTTATTAACTTTAATGTGTCCTATTTACATTATGAAACATTATTATTTAAACATAAAACACAATCAAAATGAAACGAATTCTTGTTCCTACAGATTTCTCAAAGCATGCAGAATATGCTCTGAAAGTTGCCGCTCAAATTGCAAAAAAAAACAATAGTGAAATTATTTTACTGCACATGCTCGAACTTCCTCACCAAGGAAATGACGCTATTAATGGCGGGAGTGCAATTCCGCAAATAATGCTATATAAAGAAAAAGCCATCGAAAAACTTGATGATTTGATGGAAATTGATTTTCTTGACGGAATAAATGTATCCGAAATTATTCAATTTGAAAAAGCATTTGAAGGGATTATGAGTATTAGCAAAAAAAATAACGTAGATTTAATAGTAATGGGCTCTCATGGAGTTTCTGGATTTGAGGAACTGTTTATTGGTTCCAATACTGAAAAAGTAGTTCGAACTTCTGAAATTCCTGTTTTGGTTATAAAAAATGAAGTCGATTCTTTTGACCCAAAAAATTTCGTTTTTGCTTCCGATTTTTCTTCAGAAATATCAAAACCATTCGAAAAATTGTTAGAATTTTCAAAATTATATAATGCTCATCTTAATTTTGTGATGATAAACACTCCTAATAGTTTTAAATCAACTGCGGTTGCCGAAAAAATTATGAATGAATTTGTCGGAAAATATAACCTCTCTAACTATTCATTAAATATATATAATGATGTGAATGTTGAAAAAGGGATTCTGAATTTTTCTGCCAAAGTAAATGCAGATTTAATTGGAATGTGTACTCATGGCCGAACTGGTTTTGCCCATTTTTTTAACGGAAGTATTAGTGAGGACTTAGTAAATCACACCGCAAAACCTGTAATTACTTTTAAAATCTAATACACTTAGTGAATTTGCATAAAAAAACTCCTCAATTTCTTGAGGAGTTTTTTGTTGGTCTACAAGGACTCGAACCTTGAAAGACTGCACCAAAAACAGTTGTGTTACCATTACACCATAGACCAATTCCACTGCTGTAAAGCGAGTGCAAATTTAGCACAAAAATAATGTCTCACAAATATTTTAGAAAAAAAATTAAAATTATTTTTTTAGCATTTCTTTAAGCAAAAAAATAGTTTCTTTGTATCGCAAATTAATAAGGTAAAATTCAGACAATTACTATGGTAAATTTCAACTTTAATAAATGGAATACAATTCTCGGGTGGGCAACATTTGCTGTTGCTCTTATCACCTACTCCCTAACAGTAGAGCCTACGATGAGTTTTTGGGATTGTGGCGAATATATTGCTACTGCAGCAAAACTAGAAGTGGGACATCCTCCTGGAGCTCCATTATATCAAATGATAGGAGCGTTTTTTGCGATGTTTGCTTTTGATGAAAAACACATTGCCCTGATGGTCAATATGATGTCTGTTTTTTCTAGTGCCTTCACTATTTTGTTTATGTATTGGTCTTCTACTATTTTCTTGAAAAAAATTGTTGCTTCGGTATCAAATAATAAAGAAAATGCCGTTGTTGAATTGGACAAAAACAAATCAATTGTTATTTTAGGAAGTGCTTTTATTGGCGCATTGGCCTTTACATTTTCTGATAGTTTTTGGTTTAATGCCGTTGAAGCAGAAGTCTATGCTATGGCTTCCTTATTTATAGCTTTACTTTTTTGGCTTGGTTTGCGTTGGGAGCAAGAAATGCATACTCCAAGAGGAAATAGATGGTTGTTATTGATTTCATTAGTTATAGGACTTTCGTTTGGTGTTCACTTTATGGCACTATTAACAATTCCTTCGATTGGTTTTTTATATTATTTTAAAACATATAAAACAATAACCATTAAGAATTTCATTGTCGCAAATATTGTTGTTGTTGCTGTTTTGCTGTTTATTTTCAAATTATTATTGCCACTAACGATGTCATTTTTTGCAAACGCAGAAGTTTTTATGGTCAATGAATTAGGAATGCCTTTCAACTCAGGAACTATTTTTGTTACATTACTATTTATTGCTTTGTTTTATTTTGGATTAAATTATACTAAAAACAAAAACTATGTTCAAATAAACACGTTGCTTTTATGTATTCTGTTCCTATTTATTGGGTTTTCTACTTGGCTAATGCTTCCTATTCGTGCCAATGCAAATACCGTAATAAACGAAAATAAACCTTCCGATGCTCGAGAAGTTCTTGCCTACTATAATCGGGAACAATATGGAGCAACCGCTCTTTTTTATGGCCCACAATATACCGATATGTTTGCAGGATTAGACAAAGACAAACCTTATCTAGATGGCGCACCCAATTATGAAAGAGATTATAAAACAGGAAAATATATCATTACAAATAATTTTAAAAACTCCGAACAGAATAGTGATGATCAACAAAAAGCTATTTTGCCAAGAATGTGGAGTAGTGACCAAGGGCAATCTCACCCAGAAAATTATATAAAATTTACAAGTCCGCCAGAATTTTCTATTAATCCAAATTATGCTTATGAAGATGATTTAGGAAAATATGGGATAGATATATCTAATCTTACCGAGGAAGAAGTAGCAAGAGCCGCCGAACAACTTCGAGGAGAAGTCAAAAAAACGGTTGATGAATTTCGGATTGCAAATGCTCAACAAGAAATTGATGCCGAGGATTATATTACTTTTATAAAAAGTTATGGCGAATATTTGATTGTCGAAAAACCTACCCTTTTCGATAATTTTAGATTTATGTTTGAATACCAATTTGGTTATATGTACTGGCGTTATCTAATGTGGAATTTTACAGGAAAACAAAATGATATTCAAGGTAAATATGACAATCTTGACGGGAATTGGTTGAGCGGAATTACGTTTATAGACGAATTGCATTTAGGTTCTCAAGCAAATTTGCCAGAAGATGTATTGAATAATAAAGGGCGGAATTTATATTTTTTCATTCCACTTTTGCTAGGAATAATTGGTCTATTGTATCATGCAAATAAAGAACAGAAGAGTTTTTATGTGCTTTTGGCTTTATTTCTGTTCACAGGACTTGCTCTAAAAATTTACCTCAACGAAAGACCATTTGAGCCTAGAGAACGGGATTATGCTCTAGTAGGTTCGTTTTATGTGTTTGCAATTTGGATTGGAATTGGGGTTTATGCTATCTATGATTTTATAACCCAATATTGGAAATCAAAACTTGTAGGCCCCGCCGTGATAGCAGTAACTTTTCTTGCTGCTCCGGTAGTAATGGCAACACAAAATTGGGACGACCACGATCGTTCAGATAAATATACCGCTGTAGCAATGGCCAAAAACTACCTGAATTCATGCGACAAAGATGCCATTCTATTTACTATTGGCGATAACGATACGTTCCCGCTATGGTATGCTCAAGAAATCGAAAATGTTAGACCTGACATAAAAATTGTAAACACTAGTTTGTTTATGACGGATTGGTATATTGATCAAATGAAAATGAAATCTTATGAATCTCAAGGACTCCCAATTTCATTTACTCACAATCAATATGTAGGGGATAAATTGGATTATGTTTTCTTTAATCCTATCACCGAAAACCGATGGGATATTAAAAACTTAATGGATTTTATTAAAAGTGATGATCCAAAAACAAAAGTAGAAATGCAAAATGGGCAATTCTTGCATTTTTATCCAACGGATAAAATTAGAATTCCAATTGATAAAAATAACATTATCAAAAACAAAGTTGTAAATCCAAAACAATATGACTCTATCGTTCCTTATATAGATATTGATATAAACGGAAAAGGATTATACAAAAACAGAATTATGATGCTTGATATTGTTGCAAATAATAACTGGAAAAGACCTATTTATTTTACTGGAGGTAGCTTTGGTGATGACGATTATATTTGGATGAAAGATTATCTTCAATTGGACGGCTTAGTTTTTAAATTAATTCCAATAAAAACGATAAAAAGTAACAAAGAAAGAGACATCGAAATGGGTCAAATTGATTCCGAAAAAATGTTCAATATAGTTACAAAATGGGATTGGGGCAATGGTGATTTGAAAACCATTTATCATGACCCTGAAACTAGAAAAAACAGTATTTCATATAGAACCAATATGGCTAGATTGATGGAACAACTAATCAATGAAGGCAAAAAAGATAAAGCTAAAATCATTATCGATATGGCTATGAAAAAAATGCCTATAGACTATTATGGCTATTATACAATGGTTGAGCCATTTGCGGGTGGCTATTATGCTATCGGTGACAAAGCAAAAGCGAGAGAGATTTTAAACAAATTAATAAAAAAATATAACGAAAATTTAAAGTTTTATAGTAACCTAACTCCTTCCGAACAAAATGATATTGCAATAGATATTGTAACAGACATTGAGCGTTATCGAAGTTTGCTTCATGTGATGAAGGATCGAGGCGATAGTGAATTTTATAGCGGGAGTAAGTCCAAGTTTAATTCCTACAATAGAATTTTTGAAAGATTCAAAAGAAAAGCAGAATAGAACAAAAAATTGCATAAAAAAACCCTGAAATACAGGGTTTTTTTATGCTTTATAAGTTTTAGATTTGCTCCTGAACAAGACCAATAATCGTATTGGCATCTAATTCTCCGGATTGTCTCCAAATCATTTTTCCTTCTTTATAAATCATCAAGGTAGGAAGCCCTTTAATTCTAAGAGCGTCTGCTAGTTCTTGATTTTTATCAATATCAATTTTTATCACTTTTGCCTTGTCTCCTAGGGCAGCTGCAACATCTCTAATAACAGGGTGCATAGAAACAGATGGTTCGTTCCATTCCGTAAAAAAATCAATTAGTACGGGCACTTGAGTATTTATAAGTTCTCCAAATTTTGACATAAAACCAAAAATTTAAATTTTTTTGACTAGATAATACGGTACAAATATAGTACTTTTAGTATATTATGCTATTTTTTTGCTTTTTTTTAGCTCTAAAACGGTAATTTCTGGCATTATCCCTACTCTTCCTGGGTAGGCATGAAACCCGAAACCTCTATTTACATAAACGTATCTTCCCATATTTTCGTATAATCCTGCCCATTGTTTGTACACATATTGTGCCAAACTCCATTTTATATAGCCTGGAATTTCTATTCCAAATTGCATTCCGTGTGTGTGACCAGACAACGTTAATTGAAAATTCTTGTCGTGATTTTGAATTTCATATTCCCAATGAGAGGGGTCGTGACTCATTAGTATTTTGAAATCATCTTTTGTTAAATTTTGGGAAGCCAAGTTTATATCTCCAGCTTTTTTGAAATTATTTCCCCAATTTTCGACACCTACTATTGCCAGTTTATCGGTTCCTTTTTCAATAAATCGATGCTCATTCAATAAAAGTTTGAAATCAATTTGTCGATGTAAATCTTTTATAGCGAGAAAATTATCTTCTTTTTCTTTTTCTGAAGGCCACGTTACATATTCGCCATAATCATGGTTTCCTAAAACAGAATATTTTCCGTATTCGTGTTTTTTTATTCTATTGAAGGTATCAATCCAAGGGAGCATTTCTTTTGCATCGGTATTGACAATATCCCCCGTAAACAAAATCATATCAGAATCTTGAAGATTGATAAGGTCAATTGCATAATTTATTTTTTCGGGGTTATCAAAACTGCCACTATGAACATCGGAAATATGTGTAATTTTAAATCCATCGAAAGCGTCAGGAAGGTCAGGAAAATAGATGCGTTGCTTGATTACTTTATAATTATATTTCCCAATTGTAATACCATATATTAAGGACAAAAGTGGCACAGCCGCAAGGCCTAAACCCAATTGACTAACAAACTTTCGTCGGGAGGCTAGAAAATCTAAATCGCTTTCATTTCCAGCAAAATAATTGAAAGACCCAGCACCAATTCTAAAGATATCCTCTCCAAGCAAAACTAGAGACAATATCATTTTTGGTAAATAAACCATTAACAAAAGCCCCATCGTGAAGAGCGTTTGCTTTGTTTGTCCAACAGAACGATCAAATTGTGTAAAAGAATAAAGAATAAATACTAAAAGTATAAAATTTATTGCTTGATAGGAAACTAGCATCCACTTAACTTTTACTAAAGTTCGTAAAGCTTGAAATGCATAAATATCTATTATGAGTAATAGTAGACATAAAAAAATAATTCTAAAAATCATGTAATTCTAAATTTTATACAAAATAACGAAGAAAACATATAAAACCGTTCCTTGTTAATTAAATTTTAACTAGATAGGAAAACTTTCCAACGCG
>CAIJXW010000168.1 GCA_903824755.1 uncultured Bacteroidota bacterium
CTGGAGCAATAGTAAATGCTAAATCTGCATTATTAACCTCTCTAACTTTGGCAAATAATGAAATTAAAGAGAAATCAGAAATCACAATGTTTCCAAATCCAACTAGCGATTTCTTTACTTTAAGCAACTTAGAAAGTACTAATTATGATGTGACCATTTTTGATATTTCAGGAAAAGCGGTACAATCAAACGAAAATCGTACTGTTAGTGAAAACGGAACTTTAACAATTCCTGTGTCAAATCTTGCAAAAGGGGTATATATGGTAAATATTGCTTCTGGAAAATCATCATTGACCAAACAATTAATAGTTAACTAATTAGATATGAAAAAGTTAATTTTAATTTTATTAATCTGTGTTAGCGGTATTGCAAATGCCCAATTTTCTGTATATCGTACAGACAATACACTTGTCCCTAGCGGAACAATAATCGGTTTTTCAACAACTACGTATGCACAAGCTGCGATAACTTTAAAAATCACAAACACAACAACTGCTCCGATTAATGTCAAACTTAAATGTTTAAGTATTACTAACGCAACAGGTCCAAATATGGAAACTTGTTTTGGACCAGATTGTTATATTATTGCTGTGAATCAAATTTTGCCTACAACTGGTAGTGGCTATGTGACCATTAATAATGGTGCAACTGATACCTCGGCAAAATTTCATAACAACGACCAAGGTGCAGGAGTTTTCCCTATTGATTATGTTTTCAAAATATATCAAGCAGATGTTTTTGGCTCGGAGATTGGAACGCCTTTTACGTTCACTTATAGGTTTGACCCAAATTTAGCTACTATAGACAATGCAACACCCAACTTGGGTGTTGCATTAAAATCTACTTTGGTTTCTGAGTCGTTAGAAATAACGACTGAAAATCGAGGGGATATGAAGTTATATGATCTAAATGGTAAATTAGTTTTTACTAGTCATTTAGATAGCGGAAATCATGTTATTGATGTTTCAAATTTGAACTCTAGCCTTTACCTTTTAACATTTGTTAATGAAGAAGGAAATGTTTTTTCTAAAAAAATAGTAAAAAAATAAATTACTTTTTTAGAAATTAGTGTTCAAGGAAACAGAAATTCCTGAACTTTCAGGAACAAATCTACAGACTCCGCCTACACAAACTAAGCCGCCACGTTGTCGTCCATAATTTAAGGACAAACGGGTGGCTTTTTTTCTAAAAGAACCTCCAACATTATAATAATGATTTCTGAGCTCTTTTATTTCGTTCCCATAATTATACATATCCGAAGCAAAAACAGAAAATTTAGAATTTAGATTAAATTCTACCGTAGCACTTGCCCAATTTCCTTTTCTTTTATCTCCATCTATAGAACTTGCAATATCCTTTTTGCCTGAATCGGACAAAAGATGCTCTCCGAGCATTCTAATCGATTTTGAAGATGTAATTCTGTAGGTAGCTTCGGCAGTAATAATATTAGTTTTTATAAGCCCATCTGTTTCTTCTATCAGCTTTTTATTATAGTATTGATTAATGTATGAAAAGATAGTATGCCATTTGTCTGACCATTTTTTTGAAATTTCAACATTGGCATCTGAAAAGTATTTTTTTCCTAATCCGAAAAAATCAGTTTTATAATCTTTTTCATTAGAAATATAGAAAGTCCCGCCAAGAGCATTCCAATTTGAAAAATTCATGGACACTTTTGTTCCATATTTTCCACCTATCATTGACCCTTTTTTGAAGTTATAGAAAAAGTCTATTTGACCCCCTATTTCTCCTGCTTTTACAAGTGACGCATCAGCTAATATAACATTTGGCTGGGCTTGATAAGTATAGATATTCGCTAAATTATAATGATGTTGTTTTGTCAAACTAGGTACAAAATTCATTATTTTGTCATTAAATGGATTTCCTTTAGCCGTTCTTTCTGAGAAAAAACTCATGTTTTCCAAACGTCTAAAAGTGGCGTCAATCCCGTATCCTTTTCCCGAATATCCAACATTAAACAATAAGGCAGAGCCTGGCATAACGAAGGTGTTTTGAATCTGACCTAGCACTTCCGATATTGCATCTTTAGATTTATAATTATATTCTGTTGAAGCATAAAAAGAATTATAAGAATAATTCAAACGCCCAGCAAATGCATTTGTTAATCTATTGAAATTAGGATTTTCAAAAGGTGTGATTTCATCTCTACCTACATAGCTAGCTCCGAAAGTTAATTCTGCTTTTTCAAATTTTAAGGCTTCCGCCAAAGCAATCTCAGCATCAAACCCATATATTTTTCCATCAGAAACTTTAAATCCAGTTCGTTGTTGGCCATAAACTCCTTTCAATGTCAAATAGTTGGTTGGTTTTAAAATTACTCTGCCGCCTCGCAATGAATTATTGATTCCTAATGCTCTGTCTTCCCAGGTTCGGAGCAGTAATCCGCTTCCAAATTGCTCATAAAAATAACCCGCAGTCAAATCTATTTTCTTATTTATAAATCGAACAAAATAGGTGCCTACATTTGTATCTTTATAGCCTGGATTAAAATTTAATAACGCTTTTTCCATATAGGATTCGCCTTGAATTCCGGCAGACCAGTTTTTGTATGAATAATTTAGAAATAGATAGTTATTGGATCGTATTGGGTTCTCAGGGTGAGCAACTTTAAGTCCTTTATCGTTTAAATACCATTGAGAATTTGATTCAAATCCTCCAAAAAAATTTCCTTTTTCTTGGGCATAAAAAGAAATAGAAATTAAACAAATTATAGAAAAAATATACTTTTTCATATTATAGTGATTTCATTTTTTCGAACAATTCCGTTTCACCTCCTGGTACATACCCATTTTGAATATGAACTATTTTTTGATTTTTTACTACAATAGTATAAGGAATATTCACGATAGAAAGTGCTCGTTTGAAATCTTGATTCGTATCTAATAAAACCATATAAGTCCAATCTTTCCCTTTCACTAAAGGCATTACGCGTTTTTGGGTTCTAGAATCATCAGTGGCAACTGCAATAATCTCGAAGTTTAAAGATTTCTTCCATTCGGATTGCATGTCGTTGATTTCTTCTAATTCATTGATGCAGGGGGCACACCAACTTGCCCAAAACGAAAAAACATAAATTTTGTCTTTTTCGGCAAAATCGTTTTTCAGGGAGAGCTGTTTTCCTTCTAAATTAGAAAGTGATAAATCCGGAAGTTGTTTTTGAGACCAAAGGTTAATTCCGATAAAGAGCAGTAAAAAATAGTAGTTTTTCATGGTTATATTTTTATTGCTACAAATAAAACAATTAAAATTAATATAGTACAATTTTATTTGTTTTATTTGTATTCAAATTATAACATATATAACAATAGCCATGAAACTAAAAAATATTTTAACCTTGTTGGTCTTTTTCGCCTTGTTTTCTTGTAGTAAAACTAACGTAATCTATCCTCCAATTATTATTGATGACACTGTTGATGCCGATCCTGTTGCGGGTCAATTTACAAAACATGTTCTTATAGAGGATTTTACAGGGACTTGGTGTGGCAATTGCACACGCGTTTCTTATAGCATTGATAAAGTATTAGAGCTAACAAACAGAGCGGTGCCTGTGGCGATTCATAACGGAAATGACCCTTATCATTTTGATGGAATTGAACCTTTAAGAAATCAAATTTATCCTAATTTTTCTAGTTTCCCATTACCTACTGTTCGTCTAAATCGTACTATTATTTGGACTTATCCCGAAAATTTGAACATACCACAAGCAAAAAATCTAACGAGCAATAATTCTGGTTTGGGAATAGCAATGAATTCGGAACTAGTCAACAATATGATTGATTTGGACGTGAATATAAAATTTGCTCAAAATTATTCTAATTTAAGAATGGTGGTTTATTTGTTAGAGAGTGGTTTGATTTATGATCAAAGAAATTATACTGATTTATATGGTGCAAATAACAACCCAACAATCCCTAACTATCAACACAACCATGTGTTGAGAAATTCATTAACAAATATTCTGGGTGATGCTGTTGTTGGCGAAACTTTGTTTGGAAAAACAGTAACAAAAACATTTTCGATGCCCGTGCCTGCTGCAGTCGAAAATAATACACATATATCCTTTGTAGCATTTTTGATAGATAGCAATAATACTGTTATCAATTGTCGTTCTTCCGAAATAAACGAAGTACAAACTTTTGAAGAAAATCCATAATTAACCAAAAGTAATTACATTTGCACAAATATTAGATAATGAGCAACATTAGAATTACTAAACAATTTAGTTTTGAAACTGGGCATGCTTTATATGGCTATGATGGCAAATGCAAAAACGTGCATGGCCATAGTTATAAGCTATCAGTAACGGTAATCGGCACTCCAATTAGTGATGCTCAAAACGTAAAATTCGGAATGGTAATTGATTTTACCGATTTGAAAAAAATTGTAAAAGAAGAAATAGTAGATCAATTTGATCATGCTACCGTCTTCAATAAAAACACTCCTCACGTAGAATTAGCTCATGAACTGGAGTCCCGAGGACATCATGTGATACTGGTTAACTATCAACCTACTAGTGAAAATATGGTAATTGATTTTTCTAATAGAATCAAAAACCGACTTCCAAAAAATATCTCCTTGTTTTCTTTAAAATTACAAGAAACCGAAACCTCCTTTGCAGAATGGTTTGATAGCGATAATAGATAAAATTATTTTATAAATTTGCCAAATGCAAAACACTTCAAAGAAAAAAATATATTTTGCCTCCGACCAACATCTTGGAGCACCAAATATGCAATTTAGTTTTCCTCGTGAAAAGAAATTTGTTGCTTGGCTTGATGAAGTGAAAGTTGATGCAGAAGCAATTTTTTTATTAGGCGATTTATTCGATTTTTGGTTTGAATATAAAACCGTTGTCCCAAAAGGATTTGTTCGGGTTTTAGGAAAATTAGCAGAAATTAGAGATAGCGGGATTCCAATATATTTTTTTGTTGGAAATCACGATCTTTGGATGAATGATTATTTTGAAACCGAACTAAATATCCCTGTATATCACGACCTCAAAGAATTTGAATTTAATTCAAAGAAATTCCTAATCGGACATGGTGACGGAAAAGGCCCTGGCGATACTGGCTATAAACGCATGAAAAAAGTATTTACAAATCCTTTTTTTATTCGCCTTTTTAGATGGATTCACCCAGACTTAGGCGTAAAATTAGGACAATATCTTTCTGTGAAAAACAAATTAATTTCGGGCGAAGAAGACGTTAAATTTCTTGGAGCAGAAAATGAATGGCTAGTAAAATACGCCCAAAGAAGACTAGAAACGCAACATTATGACTTTTTTGTATTTGGCCATCGGCACTTGCCACTAGAAATTCAAATCAGCAAAACCTCAAAATATATAAACCTCGGAGATTGGATTGGTTATTTTACTTACGGCGTTTTTGATGGCGAAAAATTTGAACTGAAGAAATTTCAATAATATATTTCCCCTTTTTTTGTTTGAATACTCTATTGACTCTCTTTGTCGCAAATGTCTTTCAACCGAAGTTGCACTGACGTTTTTCCGTTAAACTCGTTTTCGTCTATACAATAAACAGCATCAAATAATTTTTGATTTGCAACAATATCCATTTTTTTTCCTAAACCAAACCCAATAGCAGCGAATCTTTCCGAATTATTTTGGCTTAAAAATAGTTTCAAATGATCTTCTGTTTCGCCTAGTTTTTTTGCATACCCTGTATCTTTTAAGTTTTTAGATAAAAAAACAGGCGTTCTGTTTTTAGGCCCAAAAGGTTCAAATTGATTGATGAGTCGAATCAATTTTGGAGAAATTTGATTGAACTCTATTTCGGCATCAATCAAAATTTGGGGCGTTAACATATCTGGAAGAATAGTCCGTTCTACTTCTTTTTCAAAAGCTGCTTTAAAAAGTTCATAATTTTCTTCTTTCAAAGTCATTCCTGCAGCATACATGTGGCCGCCAAATTGTTCTAAATATTCCGAACATGCCTCTAGTGCATTATATACATCAAACCCAATAACAGAGCGGGCAGAAGCCGCTAGCTTGTCGCCACTTTTTGTGAAAACTAACGTTGGTCGATAATAGGTTTCTATCAACCTAGATGCCACAATTCCGATAACTCCCTTGTGCCAATCTTCTTGAAAAACCACCGTTGAAAATCGGTCTTGCTCATTATTTTTTTCGATTTGTAATAATGCTTCTTTGGTAATTTGTTTGTCTAATTCTTTTCTATCCGAATTGTATTTTTCAATTTCTAAAGCAAATTGATGTGCTTGCTCAAAATTAAATTCTGACAATAATGCAACAGCATGATTACCGTGTTTGATTCTTCCTGCAGCATTTATTCTAGGTGCAAGAATAAAAACCACATCGGTAATGTCGAGAATTTTTTGTTTGGTTTGATTTCCAGAACCCGTAGGGCGAACTGAGGACGTAATCATTGCTTTTATTCCTGGTCTTGGATCAGAATTAATGACTTGCAAACCAAAATAGGCCAAAACACGATTTTCTCCTGTCATCGGAACAATATCTGCCGCAATAGCAATAGCCACTAAATCTAGATAATGGGTTAAGTCTTCTATGGTTTCGCCTTTGCTTTTTCCTAATGCCTGAATCAATTTAAAGCCAATGCCGCAACCACATAATTCATCATAAGGATAAAAGCAATCTGCTCTTTTTGGATCTAAAACCGCAATAGCTTCGGGCAAAAATTCTCCTGGCCTATGGTGATCACAAATAATGAAATCTATGTTCCGCTCTTTGGCGTAGGCCACATGATCTATAGATTTAATGCCACAATCGAGTGCAATTATTAATGAAAATCCATTATCGTCTGCATAGTCAATCCCTTTGAAAGAAATTCCATAACCCTCGTCATAACGGTCTGGAATATAGGTTGAAACGTTTTGGGAACAGGTCTTCAAATAGGCCGATACTAACGAAACGGCCGTTGTTCCATCAACATCATAATCGCCAAAAACAAGGATATTCTCGTTGTTTTGAATGGCGATTTCAATTCTAGAAACCGCTTTATCCATATCTTTCATCAAAAACGGATCGTGCAAATCGGTTAATTTTGGACGAAAAAATTGACGTGCTTCTTCAAAGGTTTCTATGCCTCGTTGCAATAAAAGAGTTGCTATAAATGGGTCAACTTGCAACGATTCGGCAAGTGATTTTATTTTTTCTTGGGCAGGTATAGGTTTTAGATTCCAACGCATTTGTATTTGTTTTTTATGGTTTATAAATTATTTATTTGTTGGATTTCCCAGCAATTGTTATTACGATTTCACCTTTTGGTGGTTTATTTTCAAAATGATTTAAAACTTCTTTTACGCTTCCGCGTATATTTTCTTCGTGCATTTTGGACAATTCTCTAGACACACAAATCAACCTATCTTCGCCAAAATAGGTAGAAAATTCGGATAAAGTTTTTATTAATTTATGCGGAGAAACATACAAAATCATCGTTCTTGTTTCTTCAGAAAGAGCCAAATATCGTGTTTGTCTCCCTTTTTTGTCGGGCAAAAATCCTTCAAAAACAAATTTGTCATTTGGTAAGCCACTATTCACCAGTGCAGGAACAAATGCTGTTGCCCCAGGCAAACATTCAACTTCGATTTTATGCTCAATACAGGCACGAGTTAATAGAAATCCAGGATCGGAAATCGCTGGAGTTCCTGCATCAGATATCAATGCGATGCTTTCTCCCGATTTCAATCTTGCAATAATATTTTCGATGGTTTTGTGTTCGTTGTGCATGTGATGGCTGTGCATGTGCGTGCCAATATCAAAGTGTTTCAACAATTTTCCGCTCGTTCTAGTGTCTTCTGCCAATATCAAATCGACCTCTTTCAAGACGCGAATTGCCCGAAATGTCATGTCTTCAAGATTGCCAATGGGCGTTGGAACGATATATAATTTTGACATAAAAATTATTGAGATATAAATCTATTGTTGGAAATTATAAAAAAATTAAGCGAATTTTTTCTCTACTATTTCCATAAAACGCTGAACATAATCTTCTTTTCCTTCCCAATTATCATAATCAGGTTTGACCATATCTTCAATAAATTCTTGGGCCTCTTCAAAAGAATCAAAGCTGCTCAATTGAGATACAACGCGGTTAAGATCTTCGCTACTTCCTCCGAATAATTGTTTTTCGAAGGCTATTCTGTCGTTTAATCCAAATGAAATTCCTTTTTTGAAAAATTCATTAGAAACAACCTCAGGTTCTTCGACTGGTTCATCATCCAATTCAAATAGCGGTTTTGAAACAGCATCAAATGTAATTTCGGGAATTTCGGGAGTTTCTAAAATTTTTTCTGACGAATCGATTTTCTCAAAAATAGGATCTTCATTTATTTCGCCCAATAAGTCTTCAAAAGAAATTTGCTTTGAAGATTTCTTCTTTTTTTGTTTTTCAAAAATTTCTGTTTCTTCAGAAAAATCATCAAAATTGGGTTCAAAGCTAACTTCTTCGGTTGTTTCTTCATCAATTGATTCAATAAAAGCCTCTTTTTGAGACTCTTGAAAATCATGAAGAACTTCTTCGGTCGAGTCATCAATTTCTTCTTCTTGCGTTTCCTCTTGAGTTTCTTCTTCTGGAAATTCGTCTAAAGTTTCTTCAATTGATTCATTTGCATCTGTTTCAATAGTTGAATTTACCTCAAATTGAACTTCTTTTTCTTCTTCTTCCAAATTGGTAGCAATGGATTCTACTTCTTCATCGAAAGTAAGAATTACTTTTTCAAAAATTTCATCTTGCCCGATTGTTGGTTTTGCTTCCGAAAAATGTTCTTCCACAAATCGCAAAACAGTTAGTTTTTCATATAGTTTTTGGGTTTCTTGATGCAATTGAACAATTTCTGATTTGTTTTTTAGCTTCAAGATTCTATGTGCTATACTGATTAAATCAGCTTCCAATCTTTTTTTCATACTTTTAAAATTATTATTACTTATTATATGAATTTATTAATAAAATTATTCGTTTTATTTAACCA
>CAIJXW010000169.1 GCA_903824755.1 uncultured Bacteroidota bacterium
ATTTCTAAAGAAAAATCTGATAATACGGATTCTTCATCATATTTGAAGTTGATGTTTTTTATGGAAATTGCATTTTCAAAAGTGCTTTTCTCAACAGCATCTGCTTTGCTAGTAATCGTATTTTCTTGTTCTATTATTTCAAAAACTCGTTCGGCTGCAGCCAATCCATTTTTTACCGCATAGGAAGCTTTAGAAATTGATTTTGCAGGAGTTAAAATTTGATATGCTAATAACATATATACTAAAAATAGTGGACCATCAAGTGTTTTCTCCACCAAAACTAAATTTCCACCATACCAAAGCAAAGTGGCAATAGTCACAATTCCCATAAACTCACTCATTGGCGATGCCAAATTATTTTTATTGCCAATGCTATTGGTCAATTTCAAAAGACGGTTTATAGAATCGTTGAATCTTGATTTAAATTGGCTTTCTGCATTATAGCTTTTTACGACTTTCAAACCTCCCAAAGTTTCTTCAACAATGGAGATAAAATAGCCGCTTTCTTGTTGAGCTTTAGTAGATTTTGATTTCAAACTTTTCCCAATTCTAGAAATTACAAATCCAGAAACAGGTATAAAAATAAATACAAATAAAGTCAGTTTTACGCTGATATTCAACATCGCAATAATAGCAAACAAAATCGTTAAAGGCTCTTTTACAATTAATTCTAATATTGAGAAAAAGGAATTTTGAACTTCATTTACATCGCCCAAAATTCTTGACATTACATCTCCCTTCCTCTTTTCGGAATAATAGGAAATAGGCAACTCGATAATAATATTGAATAATTTTTTTCTTAAATCACGCAACACACCATTTTTTAGGTGCATTATATGATAAGATGCCAAATAATTGAATAGATTTTTGAATAAAAAAGTAACAATTACTAATGTTACGGTTAACAAAAGTGCATATTGTGGCCCGTGATTTTGGTTTAAATTGGATATGGTATAAAACAACAAATCCTTTCCATAGCTACTAATATTTTGAATGCCCAAATAGACAGGTTCTTTAATTATTGCTGTGTTTTTTTTAAATAACACTTCCAATAATGGAAACATCGTCACCATCGAAAGGGTACTGAAAAGTGCATACAAAATGTTATAAATCACATTCCAAACGATATGCGATTTATATGGTTTTGTATAGGGTAATAATTTTATTAGGTTTTTATCCATTAGATTAAATTCATTTCTAGAACGATATTTTTTATTTTTTCGTCCAAATATTGTTCGGCTTCTTTAAAATCATTGGCAGAATCTAAATGTGTATTTACACTCACATAAAACTTGATTTTAGGTTCTGTTCCGCTAGGGCGTGCCGCAATTTTTGACCCATCGCCTATATAATAAATCAAAACATCTGATTTTGGAATGGGCATAATTTCGGTTTCGCCTGTGATTAAATTGGTTGCTACCGAGGTTTTATAATCCTCTATCATTATCACTCGTTCATCATTTATTTCTTTCAAAGGATTTTCCCGCAAATCGACCATCATCTGATTGATTTCTTTCAAACCCTCTATTCCTTTTTTTGTTAAAGAAACTAAATATTCTTTATAAAAACCATGTTCGACATATAATTCAATTAATGAGTTATATATTGAGGTGCCTTTTTCTTTTGCTTGTGCGGCAATTTCACATATTAGTAATGTGGCTGCTACGGCGTCTTTATCTCGAACAGCATCGCCTACCATGTATCCAAAACTTTCTTCACCACCACCTATAAATTCCATTTCTGGAAAATCCTTAATCATTTTTGCAATCCACTTGAATCCTGTCAATCCCACCTTACAAGCTACACCATAATTGGTTGCTAATTCCATCATCATCGGCGTAGAAACTATGGTAGAACCTACAAATTGATTTCCATTTATTTTTCCTGCTTTTTTCCATTTTTCCAATAAAAAAGCAGTCATCAAAATCATAGTTTGATTTCCGTTCAATAAAGTCATTTTTCCTTCATCATTTCGAACAGCAACTCCCAAACGGTCACAATCTGGGTCAGTACCAACAACAATATCGGCATTTGTTTTTTCTGCTAATGCCAATGCCATCGATAAGGCTTCTGGTTCTTCAGGATTTGGAGATTTTACGGTCGGAAAATCGCCATTTGGAACTCGTTGCTCTTCAACAATTGAAACATTTTTATACCCAGCTCTTGACAATGTTTCGGGAACAGAAACAATTGATGTCCCGTGCAAGGAAGTAAAAACGATTTTCAAATTGTTTTTTGCTTCTTGAGTGGTATCAAAACTGGCATTTTCAATTGTCGAATTAACAAAAGCATCGTCAACATCAGCATCTATATATTCGATCAAATCGTTGTTGACATTAAATTTAATGTCTTGATATTTCAAATTTTCAATTTCCTGAATTATCTCATTGTCTTGTGGTGGCACTAGTTGTCCACCATCTTCCCAATAAACTTTATAGCCATTATATTCAGGGGGATTGTGTGATGCAGTAAGAACAATTCCAGCTTGGCAACCCAAATATTTTAGAGCAAAACTCAATTCGGGAGTGGGACGCAAATCCGAAAATAAAAATACTTTAATGCCATTTGCCGAAAAAACATCGGCTACAACTTTTGCTAATGTGTTGCTATTGTGCCTACAATCATAGGCAATTACTACTTTTAATTCTTTTTCAGAAAAAACGCTATGCATATAATTTGCAATGCCTTGTGTGTTTTTTCCAAGGGTATATTTGTTGATTCTATTAGTTCCAACACCCATTATCCCTCTCATTCCTCCCGTTCCAAATTCTAAATTTTTATAAAAACAATCTTCAAGCTCTTCAGGAGCATTAGCCATCATTTCTTTAATTTTGTTTTGTGTTTCAAGGTCAAATGTTGGTGAAAGCCATTCGTTCAAGGAGTTTAAAATAGATTGTTTGATGCTCATTTATTTTAATTTAAATTTTAAATAAAAATTTAAGTTTTATAGATTTTTCATATTTGAAACTTTATAACGCTCCTCATTGTTTTTTGTTCTCAATATTATTTCGCCCAAAAAACCAGCCAAAAAAAGTTGCGAACCAATTATCATTGTCGTCAACGAAATATAAAACCAAGGATTATTAGTAACCAAATCATAAGGCAAGCCGTGGTATAATTTATAAAGTTTTGAAATTCCGATATAGCCAGCAGCAAAAAATCCAATAATTAGCATAACCGAACCCATTGCTCCAAAAAGATGCATCGGTCTTTTGCCGAATTTCGAAAGGAACCAAATGGTTATAAGGTCTAAAAAACCATTTACGAATCTGTCCATTCCGAATTTTGTTTGGCCATATTTTCGAGCTTGGTGCAGCACTACTTTTTCTCCAATTTTTCTAAAACCCGCATTTTTTGCTAAAACAGGAATATAACGGTGCATTTCGCCCGAAACTTCGATGTTTTTTACCACAGTATTTTTATAGGCTTTTAGACCACAATTAAAATCATTTAGTTGAACTCCAGATGTTTTTCTTGCCGCCCAATTGAATAATTTTGAAGGTAAATTTTTTGCAAAAACAGAGTCGTAGCGTTTCTTTTTCCAACCAGAAACCAAATCAAAATCTTGATTAATAATCATATCATACAGGCCTGGAATTTCTTCGGGGCTGTCTTGCAAATCGGCATCCATTGTAATAATAACGTCTCCTTTTGCTTTGCCAAAACCAGCATGTAGTGCTTGGGATTTTCCATAATTGCTAAGAAAACGAATGCCTTTTATGTTTGGATTTTCGTTAGATAATTGCTCGATAATATTCCACGAATTATCCGTACTTCCATCATCAATAAAAATAACTTCATACGAATAGGCGTTTTTACTCATCACCGAAATAATCCAGTTATAGAGCTCTTTTAATGATTCTTCTTCGTTGAGAAGTGGGATAATAATGGATAAATTCATGAATTAATAACTTTGTGGGTTTTCATTTTTAACAAAAGCACCAACAATTAAAGAATAAATAAGTCCTATAAATGAATACATAACGATTGTTGAAGGAACCGTAATATAAGGACTCATGAATTTTTTTGTCATTGATAATGCCATTTCTAATTGAGCCGAAGTCATATTAGGATTTTGTTTTAGCATGACTTGCCTTGTTTTTTGAATAATTTCATTTACAAATTCAGGAAAAGCCATATAAAAAACAACACTAAACAAACCATATAGTAAACTTGCGATAAAACATATAGAAACCCCTATTTTTAGGCATTCGCCAAAAGTAACAAACCCATTATTGTGTTTGTTTTTATAATCAATGCAACCATAAGTAATGATAGAAACAGGAAAAATAAGATAATTGAATATACTTACTATTATCCCTACGCTTGGGTTTGTGATTGGATCGATGTCCAAAATATAAAGAAGGACAAATTCTAAAATCATTACGATTCCAAAAAGAATTCCTAACTGAATTGCCGACTTTGACGGAGAGATTTTTTGTTCCATTTTACTATAGTTTTTTGTAATTAATCCACAAATATATGAAATACCCTATTAATGTAGTCAAAATTTCTTTTTTTGATTGTATAAAAAAAAAGCCTTCAAAGATTTGATTATTGGAAAAAAGATGTAAATTTGCAAACTCAATTTAAAAAAGTATAAACAAAAGTTATAATACGTTTACACCTTTTCTGTTGAAAGAAAAGCTTCAAAGCAAATTATAATTCAAAATAATAAAAAAGATTTACAAGATGAAAAAAGGAATTCACCCAGAAAATTACAGATTAGTAGCCTTCAAAGACATGTCAAACGAAGATGTTTTTATTACTAAATCTACAGCAGAAACAAAAGAAACAATCATTCACGAAGGTGTTGAATACCCAGTTGTGAAAATGGAGATTTCTAGAACTTCTCACCCTTTTTATACAGGTAAATCTAAACTTATTGATACTGCAGGACGTATCGATAAATTTAAAACTAAATATGCAAATCACGGTAAAAAATAATTTACCCGATACGATAAAAATCAAGTCTCACATTTTGTGGGACTTTTTTTATGTTCAAAAGGTTTCCTTTTCCTATTAATGTTTTGTAACTTTGATATATTATAACCATTGAAGCTCAATAAAATGAAT
This sequence comes from uncultured Bacteroidota bacterium, assembly GCA_903824755.1. GTDB lineage: Bacteria > Bacteroidota > Bacteroidia > Flavobacteriales > Flavobacteriaceae > Flavobacterium. Next base: position 5,077 of record CAIJXW010000169.1, read on the forward strand.
TATATTCTTTTTGACGGACCAGTTCGTTCCGCCTTGTTGCCGTTCACATTTACGCGTCCCGTTGCTGATATTCGTGTTGGAATACTGACTATTAGAGAAAAATGGGAAAAATATTTAGGTTCAACCACCACTACGCTTACCGAAGAATATTTGTCCGAAAAGTATCCGATGGTGGAGTTGGAAGACAACGTGATGATTAACGCCTCGTTTTTGCCCAATCAAATTTTGATTGAAATGATATCCAATCTTGAACCCAATCAAGCCATTTTTCGAGGCGAAACGGTCATTGCTTTTTATACACAAGACACGCAGGAAGAAGTAGATTTTGAATCTTATACTATAATAGATTTTGAAAATGAAGTACTAACCATAGATCATACTTGGGATATTTTTGCCAAAAATGATGCTGCTATTCGGGAAGATTTTGAGTTGTTGACAGCCGATCGAATTTCGGAGAAAATTCCGAAAAGTGTTAATGTCATTTCGCCCGAACATATTTTTATAGAAGGAGGAGCAAAACTAGAATTTGTTACTCTAAATGCTTCGATGGGGCCAATTTATATTGGAAAAAATTCTGAAATCATGGAAGGCTCCGTCATTCGTGGTCCATTTGCATTATGTGAAGAAGCTCAGATAAAAATGGGTGCTAAAGTCTATGGAGCAACAACTGTTGGTCCGCATTGCAGGATTGGTGGTGAGGTTAATAATTCGGTTTTGTTTGGCTATTCTAACAAAGGGCATGAGGGTTTTTTGGGCAATTCGGTGTTGGGAGAGTGGTGCAATATTGGTGCCGATTCTAACAATTCGAATTTGAAGAATAACTATGAAGAAGTGAAACTGTGGAGTTATGAAACGGAGGGATTTGAAAAAACAGGTTTGCAATTTTGCGGATTGATGATGGGTGATCACAGTAAATGTGGGATCAACACGATGTTCAATACAGGAACGGTTGTTGGTGTAAGTGCTAATATTTTTGGCAGTGGATTTCCACGTAATTTTGTGCCGAGTTTTTCATGGGGAGGTGCTTCGGGATTTAGTACTTATATAACCAAAAAAGCGTTCGAAACTGCTCGATTAGTAATGGATAGAAGACATGTAGATTTTACTGATCAAGACAAAGCAATTTTGGAACACGTTTTTGAGGAATCTAAAAAGTGGAGAAAAGAATAGATTTTTATATAAAATTATGGAAACCACAGTTGAGTATTCAGTTGTGGTTTTTTTTTTGATTTGTATTAATGTTTCATTTTAACATTATTGTGTGTAAATTTGCATCTGTTAGCGAAAGGGATAGAGGTGGTATCATTTTGTGTAGCGATAGCGGAACAAAATATATAGCCGAAAGCCCGACCCGAAGGGATTCGCCCAAAAAAAACAAACATGACCAATAGAAAAAAAGTTGCTTTTTATACCTTGGGTTGCAAACTGAATTTTTCGGAAACTTCTACTATTGCGAGAAATTTTCAGGAGGAAGGTTTTGACCGAGTAGAATTTGAGGAAGTTGCGGATATTTATGTTATCAATACGTGTTCGGTGACAGAAAATGCGGACAAACAATTCAAGCAGGTGGTGCGAAAAGCTATGAAATTGAATGAAAAAGCGTTTGTTGCGGCGGTGGGTTGTTATGCCCAATTGAAGCCCGAAGAATTGGCTGATGTTGATGGAGTTGATTTGGTTTTGGGTGCTACGGAGAAGTTCAAAATCACCGATTATATTAATGATTTATCCAAAAATGATCATGGAGAAGTGCATTCGTGCGAGATTTCGGAGGCAGATTTCTATGTTGGGAGTTATTCGATTGGAGATAGAACGCGTGCTTTTTTGAAGGTTCAAGATGGTTGTGATTATAAATGTACGTATTGCACAATACCGCTGGCAAGGGGAATTTCTAGGAGCGATGCTCTAGAAAATGTGTTGAAAAATGCCTTTGAAATAGCGAAGCAAAACATTAAAGAAATTGTTTTGACGGGGGTGAATATTGGGGATTATGGCAAGGGTGAATTTGGAAATAAAAAACACGAACATACTTTTTTGGAATTAGTTCAAGCTTTGGACGAGGTCGAGGGAATCGAGCGATTGCGAATTTCATCGATTGAGCCAAATTTATTGAAAAACGAGACCATAGAATTTGTGTCTCGCAGTAGGACTTTTGTTCCGCATTTTCATATTCCGTTGCAATCCGGAAGCAACGAAATTTTGAAATTAATGAAGCGGCGTTATTTGCGTGAAGTCTATGTTGAGCGAGTTAATAAAATCCGAGAAGTGATGCCTGATGCTTGTATTGGGGTAGATGTAATTGTTGGTTTCCCTGGAGAAACAGACGAACATTTTCTAGAAACGTATCATTTTTTGAATGATTTAGACATTTCATATCTGCATGTTTTTACATATTCTGAACGTGACAATACAGAGGCTGCCGAGATGAAAGGGGTTGTTCCTGGAAATATTCGATCAAAAAGAAGCAAGATGCTGCGAGGATTGTCCGTAAAAAAAAGACGTGCTTTCTATGAAAGTCAGCTAGGGACAAAAAGAAATGTGTTGTTTGAAAGCGAAAATAAAGAAGGCTATATTCATGGTTTTACCGAAAATTATGTTAAAGTAAAAACACCATGGAACCCTGAATTAGTGAATACTCTTCACGAAATTCAACTCACGAAAATTGATATTGACGGCAGTGTTAGAATGGATTTTTGTAGTGTCACAGTATAAAAAAAAGCACCTGATTGAGTGCTGATTTCTGATTTTTTTTAGCTTTTTAAGAGCATTTTTAAGTTATTTCATCGGAACTTCTACAAGTAGAATTTTCGATTTTTGTTTGCTTATAAATGTGAACTCACTAAATTCTGTCATTCCAATTGCATCTTTTGCGTTTAGTATTTGGTCGTTAATTTCGATTTCACCTTCAATTAAAAATAGATAAAGGCCGTTTTCTGGAATATTAATTTTATAATCGATTTTTTTGTCGGCTTCAAAAATACCTAAACTAAAAAAGGTTTGCTGATGTACCCAAAGTGCATTGCCGTCATTTTTATCTTCGGGCGAGACGATAGTCACAAAAGAGTTGGTTTGCCCTTCAATATCAAATGATTTTTGATCATATCTTGGGGTTACATTATTTTTTTCCGAAAAAACCCATAATTGCAATAATTTAAGTTGTTCGGTTTTGCTGGCATTAAATTCAGAATGTTCAATTCCGGATCCAGCACTCATGACTTGTATCTCGCCATTTTGGATAATGCCTTCATTTCCCATGCTGTCTCGGTGCATTAACGCTCCTTCTAGCGGAATTGTGATAATCTCCATATTGTTGTGAGGGTGAGTTCCAAAACCCATTCCAGCCGCAATAGTATCGTCATTCAACACGCGTAGCATACCAAATTGAATATTTTTCGGATTAAAATAATTGGCAAATGAAAAAGAATAATTGGCTTTGAGCCAACCAAAATCTGCTTTTCCACGTTCTGAAGCTTTGAAGAGTTGCGAAATCATATTATTTATGAATTATAATTTATTTGTGAAATATATAAAGTAACTTTATGCAAATTTCGTAATAATTCTGATGCGTTGCCGATAGAATTGAAATAATTTGTAGAATATGTCTAAAATCCCAGTTTATTTTATGCCAGGATTGGCTGCAAGTCCTCTAATTTTTGAGTGGATTCAATTGCCTAAAAACAAATTTGAATGCTATTATTTAGATTGGCAAATTCCATTAAAAAACGAATCTATAGAAGCTTATGCAAAACGAATGGCTCATAAAATAAACCACAAAGAGGCAGTTTTGATAGGCGTTTCCTTCGGGGGAGTAGTCGTTCAAGAAATGGCTGAGTTTCTTGATTTAAGGAAAGTTATAATAATATCGAGTGTAAAATCTAGACTTGAAATGCCTATTTCAATGCTTTTTGCCAAAAAAAGTAAGATTTATAAATTGTTGCCAACCCAATGGGCTGAAAACTTATCTTTTTTTTCCAAGTATTCCTTCGGAAACACTATCAAACACCGATTAAAATTATATGAAAAGTATTTATCTATTCGCGATAAAGGCTATTTAGATTGGGCGATAGAACAAATGATGCAATGGAAAAGAATAGAAATAGATCAAAATGTGATTCATATTCACGGCGATTTAGATGCCGTTTTTCCGATAAAGAACATCGACAAATGCATCGTTATCAAAGGCGGAACACACATAATGATTCTCAATAAATACAGATGGTTTAATGCAAATTTACCTAAAATTATTTTAGAATAACGTTGCTTTTTGCTTTCAGAATTTCGTAATTTTACAAAAAAAAACATAATGATTTCAATTAAAAAAATAGGCGTTATTGTCCTGCTACTAACAATCAGTATCATCTCAATTTTTGCTATTTCAAAGGAGCATAAAAACCAAATTACACACGAAGGAACGCCTAAATATTTTCCTACTTCGGTAGATTTTGCTGGAGAGAAAACACCTCTAAACCTATATGATGTTCGCGAACGATTTGACAAAGAATTGCTAATCAACGCAAATCTTGACGCCACCACATTATTGATAATTAAACGAGCCAACCGTTCGTTTTCAATAATAGAACCTATTCTAAAACAAAATGGTATTCCAGACGATTTCAAATATCTAGCCGTTATCGAAAGCGGACTAACAAATGCCATTTCGCCATCTGGAGCAAGAGGATTTTGGCAGTTTATGCCCGATACTGCAAAAGAAAAAGGAATGGAAATTTCCGAAACAATAGATGAACGCTATCATCTAGAAAAAGCAACACAAGCAGCATGTGATTATTTATTGAAAGCAAAAGAAAAATTTGGCACTTGGACTATGGCCGCCGCCTCTTTCAACGTAGGCATGACCGGTATATCAAAACAAATTGACATCCAAAAAGTAACCAATTATTATGATTTATTGCTCAATGACGAAACCTCACGATACGTCTTTAGAATTCTTGCCCTAAAAGTAATCATGCAACACCCAGAAAAATTTGGTTTTTTGATAGAACCTCACGAATTATATACCTTATTGCCTACAAAAAAAGTTCAAATTGATAGCACCATCACCGATTTAGCTAATTTTGCAATTCAGCAAGGCGTTAATTATAAAATCCTAAAAATTCACAATCCTTGGCTTCGAGACAAAAAATTAGACAATCCATCAAAGAAAAAGTACATAATCGAGATTCCACTAAGTGGATATTAAACAAAAAATAGCCGCAATTAGCGGCTATTTTTTATATAAATTAAAAAATTACATCTTCTTCAATTGCTCCTTCATCATCACAATTTGCTCCTTCAACATATTTTGCTTATCCAGTTTTTTAGCCTCATTTAATAATGAAGTCGCCTCAAGTTTTCTCCTACGCGTCATAGCAACACCAGCTAGATTAAGCTTGCACACCGCCAAATCCATATCCATAGACAACCCCAATTCGATTGCTTTTTTGAAATATTTCTCCGCCTGAGTCAGGTTGGTTTGCGAAAGCATAATCCCGTGCAAATAATTAAAATACCCCTGTTGCTTTCTCACCAAAGCAGTTTCGGGATTCGTAATGCGCGAAAGCCATTTTTGAGCTCCAGGAAAATCTTGTTTTCTCAATTTTAAAAACGCTAACAAAATAAATTCATTCTTAAAATATAGAAATATCGGAAAAATTGTCAAAAAAACAAGAAAAATCCCATTCCCAATTTCGCCATCAGTAAATTGCCAAATCCCCATTCCGATTAATAACCCCGCGAGAATTAGTTTAATATTTTTGTGAAACATACTATTTGATTTAAAGTGATTGCAAAGATAGTAAAAGGATTTTAAAATATTTTTACAAAACTACTTGCCAGAAAAAAAAGTCTTTGTATATTTGCACTCGGTTTTAGGGCAAGTACGTTTTTAAAACCAAATAGATATTTTAATTCAAGTTTAAAAGATAACAAGCAATGAGCAAAAGGACGTTTCAACCATCGAAAAGAAAAAGAAGAAATAAGCACGGTTTTATGGACAGAATGGCTTCGGCTAATGGAAGAAAAGTGCTTGCTCGTAGAAGAGCTAAAGGAAGACATAAATTGACTGTTTCTTGTGAACCAAGACATAAAAAATAATGTTTCATAAACATCATAAAGGCGTTACTATTTTTTTAGTAACGCCTTTTTTTTAAACTTGTTTATAAATTTTAATAAGTTTTAGGAGCTTTTTCCCGCTATCCGTTACAATCTTTTTATTTTTAAACAAAAATAAAAAGGATTTTCACTACTATCGGGGCTAGGGCAATCTAAAAACAAATACAACTAACTACTAAGCATTAATTTATTACAAAAATGCCAAAAGACAATTCAATAAAATCGGTTTTAATAATTGGCTCAGGACCAATTGTAATAGGACAAGCGTGCGAATTTGACTATGCAGGATCACAATCAGCACGATCACTTCGAGAGGAAGGAATAGAAGTAATTCTAATC
>CAIJXW010000170.1 GCA_903824755.1 uncultured Bacteroidota bacterium
AATAGTAATTATTATGGTGTAAAGGTGCGAAACAATACTAACTAAAACAATCCCTATATTTAGTGATTTTTATATCACTAAATATAGGGATTGTAAAATTTTAAAATTGAATTCTTTATTCGTCTTTTTTTAGAACAAACCGTTCAATTCGGCGTCAATTTTTGTAATGATAATTCCTAAATCTTCAGGGTTATCTACAAAATTCAAATTGTCAACATCGATGATAAGTATTTTTCCTTTTTCATAAGTTTGAACCCAAGCTTCATAACGCTCGTTTAGTCGATTCAAATAATCAATAGAAATTGTATTTTCATAATCTCGCCCTCTTTTGTGAATTTGAGTGACCAGATTTGGTATAGAACTTCTCAAATAGATTAGCAAATCAGGTGCTCCAACAAGGCCTTCCATTAATTCAAAAAGAGAACTATAGTTTTGATAATCACGATTGGTCATTAGCCCCATTGCATGCAAATTTGGAGCAAAAATATGAGCGTCTTCATAAATCGTTCGATCTTGAATCGTTTTTTTGCCACTTTCACGAATTTGCAAAACTTGTCTGAAGCGACTGTTCAAGAAATAAATCTGTAAATTGAATGACCAACGTTCCATTTGATGATAAAAATCGTCCAAGTATGGATTGTCAACAACATCTTCAAAATGAGGTTCCCATTTAAAATGTTTCGCCAGCAAACGTGTTAAAGTTGTTTTTCCAGCGCCTATATTTCCTGCTATTGCTATGTGCATTATGGTATTATGATTTTATAATTCATTAATTCTTGATTGGTAAAAATAGATAAAATTTGGTCTTTATAAAAAAAACTATCAAAGCTTTTTTTAACATTTTTAATTTCATAGCTTATTTCTTTGTCTAAGTCCCGAAAATACAAGTGTTCTTCCTTTGAATAAATAATAACATTTGAAAATACAATTTGTATTTTTTCAAAGTCTGGTACTTTTTTTGGACTTGATATTTTTCCAAAAATAGAACAGGTATATAAATTGTTTTCTGAATCAATCCATTGAAAATAATTCAAATTGGTATTAAAGCATTTTATTGCTCCTATTATTGGTTGCGAAATTATTTCATACGTTTTTTTGTTGATGTCGTACAAACCTATTTGCTGTGTTATTTGGTCAAAAACCCAAATTCGATTTTGTGAAGCCATCCCAATTGTGCTACTATTTTGCTCTGCAAAAGTAATTTTTTGAACCTCATTAAGTTGATTGTCCAAAGCAATAATTGTGTTATATTGTTCATATAAAATAAGAATATACAACGGATTAATAAAATCAACCGAAGTAATATTACCTAAAGTCAGGTTTTTATACTCCAGAATTTGATTGCCTGTTTTTCGATAAAGTATATTTTCATTACTATAAAAGATACTACCAAAAGTATCTATTCCAAGAAATCTATTTGTTTCTATAGGAGTAGCACTTGGTATTAATGTCGCAAATATATTTTTTGTTTGAGAAAATGTTGTCGCAAACAGTAATACAAATAATAGTAGGAAGTTTTTTTTCATTATCGTTTTATTAAACCAAATGTAAATAATTTAGTCTAAATTATTTATTTTTACAATCAATAAGTAACAAAAATACTTTCATATCGTCTTTTTTGTTCTTTGAATTAAATTTTTAGTTATGAAAAAAATCACTTTATTACTTTCTTTACATTTATTAATTTGCTTAGGGGTTGAGGCTCAGGAATTTCAAGGAATGGCAATTTATGAATCCAAAACAAGCACTTCCGACTTCAAAGCGAGAATGGAAGGCAATAAGGATATGACTCCTGATATGCAAAAAATGATTGAGGAACGTATGAAAAAAATGTTTGAAAAAACATTTATTCTAAATTTTAATAAATCGGCTTCTATTTATAAAGAAGAAGAAAAACTAGATGCTCCAAGTCAGGGTGGCGGTGGCGGAATGCGATTTATGAGCTCAATGATGGGCGGTGGCGGAACACAATATAAAAACGTAAAAGAAAAAACATATACCGTTGATAAGGAATTCATGGGAAAAGAATTTTTAATCAAAGATTCGTTGCCAAGTTATGCTTGGAAAATGGAATCAGAAACAAAACTTATTGGCGGATACAATTGCTTCAAAGCCACTGTTGTTCTTCCAGCTAGCAAAACCGATTTTAGAAATTTCCGACCTAAAAAAGAAAAAAAACAATCAGAAACCAAAGATTCTACTTCGACCAAAGAACCTGTCAAAAAAACAAGTTTTATGGACGATGTCGAATTGCCAAAAGACATCACCATAACGGCATGGTATGCTCCGGAAATTCCTATCAATCAAGGTCCAGAGAATTATTGGGGATTGCCTGGATTGATTCTGGAAATTAATGATGGAAAAACAACTATTTTGTGTTCTAAAATTGTATTAAATCCTAAAGAAAAATCCGAAATTAAAGCACCAACAAATGGCGAAGTTATTTCTCAGAAAAAATATGATGATACTATTACCAAAAAAATGGAAGAATTTAGTGAAATGAATCGAGGGCGTGGAGGAAATGGCGGTATGCAAATTAGAATGGGACGTTAATATAGTATATCAATTATCCCCTATTAATGTCAAAAAAACAGCAATGAAAAAACTTATTATATTATTTTTCTTTACTACAATTTCTTTTTCTCAAAACATAAAATTTGAAGGTTTCATTCAGGACATTGGAAAAACTCCATTAGAAATGGCCAATATCATGGCTATTAATCAAAACACAAAAGCGATGGATTCCTATGCGATTACAAACGAAAAAGGAAGATTTCTTCTAAATCTTTTGCCGAACGCCTCCTATTCTATAAAAGTTAGTTATCTCGGAATGCAAAACAAAGAGTTTTCAATCACTACTCAAACTTCTAATATTGTCCAAAATATAACTTTAGAATCAGGCGGAATTGAACTTCAAGGGGTCGAAATTGTTCGCGAAATGCCCGTTTCTATCAAGGGCGATACAATTGTTTATAACGCGGATAGTTTCAAAACAGGAACAGAACGAAAACTAGAAGATGTTCTAAAAAAACTTCCTGGCGTAGAAGTAAATGCCGATGGAGAAGTAGAAGTAGAGGGAAAAAAAGTAACAAAATTAATGGTTGAAGGAAAAGATTTTTTTGATGGTGACACAAAATTAGGCGTAAAAAATATCCCCGCCGATGCAATTGATAAAATTCAAGTGCTTCGAAATTATAACGAAAATTCAATCCTCAAAGGAGTCGAAAATAATCAGGATAATATTGCGATGAATATCAAATTGAAATCGGGTAAAAAGAATTTCTGGTTTGGAGATATGACCGCTGGAGCAGGTTTTGAAACAAAAAATGATCGTTATCTACTGAACCCAAAACTCTTTTATTATAGTCCAAAATACAGTATAAACTTGATTACAAATTTTAATAATATCGGCGAATTGCCACTAACAGTTCAAGATTACTTCAAGTTTACGGGTGGGTTTAAAAAAATGATGCAAAAAGGCGGAAGCAGTTTCAATGTTTCCTCCAATGATTTAGGGATTTCTTTGTTGCGAAACAACAGAGCCAAAGAAATTGAAACTAATTTTGGAGCTACTAATTTCGCATACAACATCACTAAATCATTTAGTATTAGCGGTTTTGCTATTTTGTCAAATTCAAATACTGAATTGCAAACCAACTCACGCTCAACGATTATTGATTCGGGGGTGCAACAAAAAAACGAGGAGGTATCTTCCCAAAAAAGCAACTTGGGACTATTCAAATTTAGCACTACTTATAAACCAAGTTCGCAGCTCCAATTTGACTATGATATTTTGACTAAATTGTCCAAACAAGACGAAATCACAAATTTAGTGAGAGAAACCATAAACGGAAACACTACTTTTTCTGAAAGCATTTCAAATTTCAAAAAACAAGATCCAACATCCGTAAATCAAAACGCAAGTTTATATTTTACGCCAAATGACAATCACGTTTTTGCATTAGAAATCCAACATTTATATCAAGACGAAAACCCATTCTATAACGCCAATTTGCAAACACAACCCTTCAATTTATTAGGATATGTCTCTGGACAAGATCGAAATGATTTGAATCAAAATAGATTTGTAAAAACGAATAAATTTGATGGTAAACTGGATTATTATTATATGATAACCCCGAAAACAAACATCAATTTTACCCTAGGAAACACGAATTCATTTCAAAATTTTAACTCTTCAATTTTCCAAATATTAGACGATGATAGTATAAATAATTTAGCAAATCAAGAAAACAACAACCAAGTTCGCTATTCATTTAACGATATTTTTATGGGGTTGCATTATAAGATATTATCAGGAAAATTTACCATGACACCAGGGTTTAGCGTGCATACTTATAGAATGGACAACACGCAATTAGGCACCAATTTTTCTCGTAAATTCAATAGAATATTACCGGATCTTTTTGTTTTATACCAAATCAAAAAAGCCGAAACCCTTAATTATAATTTTTCATTAACAAACGATTTTACCGACATCAATCAATTGGCTCAAGGAAAAGTCCTGTCGAGTTATAGCAATCTTTTTCGAGGCAATAGAACCCTAGAAAACGCCACTTCTCAAGTGCATTCCCTTCGCTACTTCAAATACAATATGTTCAATTTCGAGAATATTTTTGCAAATGCAACCTATTCAAAAAGAATAGACGCAGTAAAAACTAGATCGAATTTCGATGGCGTAAATCAAACGTCATCGCCTTTTAATTCTAACTTTGCAGACGAAAACATTTCAGGATCCGGAAGTTATGGACGTTCTTTTTTAAGGTATTATAAAGCTTCCGCCAATGTTTCTATAAATTGGTCTAAATTCAATAACTTCCAAAACAATTTGGCTTTAACAACCGAAAGTTTTACCCAAAATTATACATTAAAAACCTCAACTAATTTTAAAGAATTACCCAATATTGAATTGGGCTATACGGTAGCAATCAACAAATATGAAGGGGCTACTTTCTATACAGACAGACCATCTGCCCGATTGGATTATTATTTTCTAGACAGCTTTTCATTTGTGTCCGAATATGAATTTTATCACTATTATAACGATTCAAAATCAGTAAATAATCAATATGATTTTCTTACATCAAGTTTAATTTATCAAAAAAAAGACAGCAAATTTGAATTCAAATTAGCAGCAACAAATTTGTTAAATACTAAATCCTTGAACGATGATAATTTCTCTCAATTTTTAATAAGAACCTCACAATATCAAGTGCAACCACGATATATAATTCTTAGTTTGAAGTATAATTTGTAGCTATTTCCCGCTTTGCGTTTCAATCTTTTGTTTTTAAAGAAAAAAACAAAAGGATTTCCACTTCAATCGGGGCTAAAAAAACCAACTTTCATAAAATAACCCCTAAATCTTTTCAGAAAAAGGGGCTTTTTTTATTATATATACAAAATTATTAAAGTCCAAAAGCCGCTTTTACAGAAGCCACCATATCCAAACGCTCCCAAGTAAATAAATCTACTGTAACCGTTTTTTCAATTCCACCAGGTGCTACAAAAGTTTTAGTCACCGTTTCTGGCTTTCTACCCATGTGTCCATAAGCAGCAGTTTCACTATAAATAGGGTTTCTTAATTGCAACCTTTTTTCAATAAAATAAGGACGCATGTCAAACAATTCTTCCACTTTTTTAGCAATTTCACCATCAGAAATACCTACTTTAGAAGTTCCATAAGTATCTATAAAAATACCCATCGGTTTTGCAACTCCAATCGCATAAGAAACCTGAACCAAAATTTCATCGGCTACTCCAGCTGCAACAAGATTTTTTGCAATATGACGCGTAGCATAAGCAGCACTTCTATCCACTTTGCTCGGGTCTTTACCAGAAAAAGCTCCTCCTCCGTGAGCTCCTTTTCCACCATAAGTGTCCACAATAATTTTTCTACCTGTCAATCCCGTATCACCGTGAGGCCCACCTATAACAAACTTTCCTGTTGGATTGATATGATATTTTATCGAATCATTAAACAAATGAGCATATTTTGGATTCTTCTCAATAATTCTCGGAATTAATATTCCAACCAAATCAGACTTGATTTTTGCCAACATTTTTTTCTCCTCATCAAAATCATCATGCTGAGTCGAAATAACTATGGCATCAATTCGAACAGGTTTGTTGTCATCATCATATTCCAACGTAACTTGCGATTTTGCATCAGGACGAAGGTATTTTATCTCCTTGTTTTCTCGGCGTAAATCAGCCAATTCTTGCAATAATTTGTGCGATAAATTCAATGCAAGAGGCATATAATCAGCAGTTTCATTCGTGGCATATCCAAACATCATTCCCTGATCGCCAGCACCCTGATCTTCAGGATTTGCTCTCTCAACACCCTGATTTATATCCGAAGATTGCTCATGAATAGCAGACAAAATTCCACAAGAATTAGCCTCAAACATATATTCGCTCTTCGTATATCCAATCTTCCTAATCACTTCTCGAGCAATTTGCTGCACGTCCAAATATATTTTTGACTTCACCTCACCAGCCAAAATAACCTGACCCGTAGTTACTAATGTTTCACAAGCCACTTTCGATTCTGGATCAAAAGCCAAGAAATTGTCAATTAAAGCATCTGAAATTTGATCCGCAATTTTATCTGGATGTCCTTCGCTCACAGATTCTGACGTAAATAAATAAGCCATAAATAATATAGTGTTTAATAATTAATCAATAAAAAACAAAAGGATTGCAAGAATGACAAAGGAGATAATTTCTGCTTTAGCATTTTTTATAATACCGAAAAATTCAGTATCAGAGGTTGCAATCAGTTCAAATTTTTCCTCTAAATTTCACTGCAAATGTAAGAAACCAAATCGATTTGCAAATAATAATTCCCCTTTTATTTACAAAAATTAACATAAACTTGCAAAACTAAATTCTATTCCATTACTTTGCACCGTTCTTACATTTATTGATAGTTATCACGAAAGCCCGAGGGATTAGACCCAATGAAAGCTTAGCAACCCTTTACAAATAAAGAAGGTGCTACATTCTATCACGCATTTTGCGTGAACAGATAACCACGAGAATATCCTCTCACTTTCCACGATATACTGTTAATTTTTTTTGAAGCAAATGGCTTGGTCTTTATTTACCAATCATTTTCCTGCTGTTCGTTGCAATATTTTGTTTAAAAAAACAAAATGATTTCCACTTCCATCAGGGCTATAAAAATTTGTATTGAACTTTTATAAATTTCATAAAAAACAAAATGCAAAACAGTCAAATAGATAGAACCAGTTCATCAATTCGAGATATTCTAAAAAACAAAATCCTAGTCCTAGACGGAGCCATGGGAACCATGCTGCAACGGCATAATTTCTCCGAAGAAGATTTTCGAGGCCAAAAATTCAAAAACTTCCCACATCCACTAAAAGGAAACAACGATTTATTATCCATCACCCAGCCAGAAGCCATCAAAGAGGTACATAAATTATATCTAGAAGCGGGAGCAGACATTATAGAAACAAATACTTTTTCAGGGACAACAATAGGAATGGCCGACTATCATTTGGAAGAATTTGTCTATGAACTCAATTTTGAATCCGCCAAAATAGCACGACAAATAGCCGATGAGTTTACTGCCATAAACCCAAAAAAACCAAGATTTGTAGCAGGCTCGGTAGGGCCAACAAATCGAACAGCAAGTATGTCGCCAGACGTGAACGACCCAGGTTTTCGAGCCGTTAATTTTGACGATTTACGAATAGCCTACAAACAACAAGTAGAAGCACTAATAGATGGCGGCGTAGATATAATTTTGGTAGAAACTATTTTTGACACGCTCAACGCAAAAGCAGCACTTTTTGCAATAGAAGAAGTCAAAGAAGAACGAGATATTGATATTCCAATTATGGTTTCTGGAACCATTACCGATGCGTCAGGAAGAACACTTTCTGGACAAACAGTAGAGGCATTTCTTATATCAATTTCCCACATACCGCTTTTAAGCATAGGTTTCAATTGTGCATTAGGAGCAGATCAACTAAAGCCATACCTAAAAACATTGTCCCAAAACACAAGCCTAAATATCTCGGCACACCCCAACGCAGGTTTGCCAAACGCATTTGGACAATATGACCAAACGCCCAAAGAAATGCAAGAATTAATACAAGAATATTTGAATGATAATTTAGTAAATATTATAGGTGGTTGCTGCGGAACAACACCCGAACACATTAAATTAATTGCAGAAATAGCTTCGCAATTCAAACCAAGAAAAAGTATAGAAATCTAAAAATGAGCATAGAAACACCTATAAAATACTTAAAATTATCTGGACTCGAACCACTTGTTATAACACCCAACACAAATTTTGTTAACGTTGGAGAACGAACAAACGTAACAGGGTCAAGAAAATTCTTGCGACTAATAAAAGAAGAAAAATTTGAAGAAGCACTTTCCGTTGCCCGAGACCAAGTCGAAGGCGGTGCTCAAATTATCGATATTAATATGGACGAAGGAATGCTCGATGGCGTGCATGCTATGACGACATTTCTAAATCTAATTGCCTCCGAACCTGATATTTCTCGTGTGCCAATTATGATAGACAGCTCAAAATGGGAAATAATAGAAGCTGGACTTAAAGTCGTTCAAGGAAAAAGCGTAGTGAATTCTATTTCTCTAAAAGAAGGAGAGGCTAATTTTATAAAACAAGCAAAATTAATAAAACGCTACGGAGCAGCAATAATCGTAATGGCCTTTGACGAAAATGGCCAAGCGGATAATTACGAGAGACGCATCGAGATTTGCAAACGTTCCTATGATATTCTTGTCAATAAAGTAGATTTTCCAGCACAAGACATCATTTTTGACCCAAATATTTTCCCTGTTGCTACAGGTATGGACGAACATAAATTAAACGCACTGGATTTCTTTCGAGCCACAAAATGGATAAAAGAAAATTTGCCCTACGCACATGTTTCTGGCGGGGTGAGCAACGTCTCCTTTTCTTTTCGAGGCAACGATAAAGTGCGCGAAGCAATGCACTCTGCATTTCTATTTCATGCCATAAAAAACGGAATGACGATGGGTATTGTCAACCCAGAAATGTTAGAGATATATGACGAAATACCAAAAGATTTATTAGAACACGTTGAAGATGTGCTACTAAATAGACGAGATGACGCAACAGAACGATTATTGAATTTTGCCGAAAATATAAAAGGAGATATAAAAACAAACGAAAAGGCAATTTTGGAATGGCGATCAGGAACTATTCAAGAGCGACTCACGCACTCACTGGTAAAAGGTATTGATGAATTTATCGAAATTGATGTAGAACAAGCAAGACTTTTAGCTTCAAAACCTATTGAAGTAATCGAAATAAACTTAATGGCAGGAATGAATGTTGTCGGCGATTTATTCGGAAGTGGGAAGATGTTTCTGCCTCAAGTAGTAAAATCTGCTCGTGTCATGAAGAAGGCGGTTGCCTACTTACTTCCCTTTATCGAACAGAGCAAAGATTCCAATTCTAGAGGAGCAGGTCGAATATTGATGGCAACCGTAAAAGGCGATGTTCACGATATTGGAAAAAATATTGTCTCGGTAGTATTAGCATGCAATAATTATGAAATCATCGACTTGGGCGTAATGGTTCCTCCTGAGAGAATAATTGCTGCTGCCATAGAAAACAAAGTTGACATTATAGGTTTGAGCGGTTTGATAACGCCTTCGCTGGACGAAATGGTTAATTTAGCCAAAGAATTAGAAAAAATAAATTGCAAAATACCAATTCTAGTAGGCGGTGCCACCACTTCTCGGGCACACACTGCAGTAAAAATTGTGCCACAATATTCAGGAACTGTTATTCATGTGAACGATGCTTCAAGAGCGGTTACTGTTGCAGGGAGCCTATTGAACGAAGATTCAAAAGAAAAATACCTTGAAGATATTAAAGAAGAATATCAGCTGCTTCGAGAAGGCTATTTGAATAGAACACGGGATAAAAATTTTCTATCAATAGAACTTGCACGAGCAAACAAATTGAAGTTAGATTGGGTAAATTTTCAACCAGTTCAACCAAAATTTATTGGCACCAAAAAAATTAAAATAGATTTAGACATTTTAGTTCCCTATATCGATTGGACACCTTTTTTTAGAACCTGGGAATTGTTTGGAAAATACCCCGCAATTTTATCAGACGAAGTGGTAGGCGAACAGGCAACTTCTGTTTTTGAAGATGCCCAAAAAATGCTTCATAAAATAACATCTGAAAAAAAACTTACCGCAATTGGGATTTTCGGAATTTTTCCTGCCAATCAAATCAATGATGACGATATTGAGTTGAGAGATGAAAACGGAACAATAGTGCATACTTTTTTAACTCTTCGTCAGCAATCACAAAAAACAAAGGGAGCTTCAAATATAGCATTGGCCGATTTTATTTTGCCAAAAGAAAGTGCAAAAACAGACTATATTGGTGCGTTTTGTGTCACAACTGGTTTTGGAGTAGAAGAGTGGGCATTAGAATTTGAAAAACAGCTGGACGACTATAATTCCATAATGCTAAAGGCACTTGCAGATAGACTTGCCGAAGCCTTTGCCGAATATCTTCACGAAAAAGTGCGAACAGATTACTGGGGTTATGCCCCGAACGAAAATCTTGAAAAGCAAGATTTAATCGAAGAATCTTATAGAGGTATTCGTCCCGCACCAGGATATCCAGCGTGTCCCGATCATTTAGAGAAACCTACCATTTGGAAATTATTAAATGTCGAACAAGAAATAGGTGTAAAACTAACCGAAAATATGGCTATGTGGCCAGCGTCTTCCGTTTCAGGATACTATTTTGGAAATCCAGAAAGCAAGTATTTTGGACTCGGAAAAATTAAAGAAGATCAAGTAATTGATTATGCAAAACGAAGAAATATTTCAACAGAAGAAGCCAAAAAATGGCTTAATCCAAACATAACTGATTAAATGAAAGTAACAAATCACATCGAAAACGCAAACGGAAAACCGCTTTTCACTTTTGAAATTTTACCTCCTCTGAAAGGACAAAATATTCAATCAATTTTTGATAATATCGATCCGCTAATGGAGTTCAAACCACCATTTATAGATGTCACCTATCATCGCGAAGAATATGAATATAAACAATTGCCTAGCGGTTTATTAGAGAAAAAAATTGTAAAAAAACGACCTGGAACGGTTGGGATTTGTGCTGCAATTCAAAATAAATATCCAGTAGATGCCGTTCCTCACATTTTGTGTGGCGGTTTTACAAAGGAAGATACCGAGAATTTATTAATAGATTTGGATTTTTTAGGAATCGATAATGTGGTGGCACTTCGTGGAGACGCACTAAAAACAGAAACCTATTTCAAGCCAGAAAAAGAAGGAAATCAATTTGCGTCTGAATTAGTTTCGCAAATCAATAATCTAAATAATGGAATATATTTGGACATGGATTTACAAAATTCAGCAAAAACTAATTTTTGTATTGGCGTTGCAGGATATCCAGAAAAACACATGGAAGCACCAAGCATTGATAGTGATATTCATTTTTTGAAACAAAAAATTAAAAATGGTGCCGAATATATCATTACCCAAATGTTTTTTGACAATAAAAAATACTTCGCTTTTGTCGATAAATGTAGAAAAGAAGGCATTACAGTTCCAATTATTCCTGGACTAAAACCAATTGCCACAAAGAAACAACTCAATTTAATTCCGCATCGCTTTAGTGTTGATTTGCCAGACGATTTGATAATGGCAATAGTCAAAGCCGAGGATAATGATGCCGTTAGTCAGGTAGGAATTGAGTGGTGTATTGAGCAAAGTAAAGAGCTTATCAATGCAGGAATTCCAGTTTTGCACTACTATTCTATGGGAAAATCGGATAACATTAGGCAAATTGCAAATTCAGTATTTTAAAAAACAATATATTTGCCTTTTAAATCCACAATGAAAGGTATTCTATTGTTTTTGTTTTTTTCTTTCGGTTTTCTTTCGGCCCAAAATTCGGAAGACACAAATTCGTTTGAAATTGATTTTTTAGCCGGAAATATTTTGAATCACGCCCCAGATATTTCACATCTAATTACGGGACACCCAGATGGGATTTTTGCCACTTTTTCAAAAAAAACCCACGGCAACAAGCCTTGGCAAAAACTATATAATTATCCTGATTATGGGTTTTATTTTTTGTATCAAGATTTTAAAAATGAATTTTTAGGGTCTAATTATGCTCTTGGAGCGCATTATAATTTTTATTTTCTGAAAAGAAATCTAAACTTCCGATTTGCCTCTGGAATTGCCTATACTACTAATCCTCATAACAATGTTACGAATAGTAAAAACGGAGCCTTTGGCTCTAAATTAATGGGAAATATGAATATGTTTCTGAATTATAAAAAAGAAAATATAATCGACAATATAGGCTTTCAAGTCGGAATTGCATTTACTCATTTTTCAAATGGAAGAATAAAATCGCCAAATAGCGGCATTAATACCTATGGTATTAATTTAGGGTTGAATTATAACTTTGAGGAAAAAAATAGAATTAATTCGGATACCACATCGCTTTCTTTGAAATTCAAAGAACCCATAAAATTCAATTTTGTACTTAGAACAGGCATCAACGAAAGTCCCATCATAGGAAGTGGTCAACACGCTTTTTATCACGTTTCTATATATGCAGACAAACGGGTGGACAGAAAAAGTGCGATTCAATTTGGAACGGAATTATTTTTGTCTAATTTTTATAAAGATTTTATCAAATACCAATCGGTGGCCTACCCGAATAAGAATTTAGATCCAAATACAGATTATAAAAGAGTTGGGGTTTTTGTGGGACATGAATTGTTTATCAATCGAATTTCATTAGAAACTCAAATCGGATATTATATTTATCAACCCTACAAATTTGACATTCCTTTTTATGATAGGATAGGTATGAAATATTATTTTGGCAATAAAGTTTTTACGGGAATTTCGTTAAAAACACATGCTTTTTTGGCAGAATCGATGGAGTTAGTTTTAGGAATTAGATTATAAATTTATATGAAAAAAAGTACTGTTTTATTATTATTTTTTATCGTTTTATGGAGCTGTTCAAGTCCAGTAGATTGCATCGAAGCTTCTGGCATAATGATAAAAAAAGAATATAATTTGACCGATTTCGACAAAATAATTGTTCACACCGGAATAGCTTTAGTACTCACCGAAGGCCCTGAATTTAAAATAGAAGTAGAAACGAGCAGTAACCTAATAGACAATATCGAAATTTCTGTAAACAACGGTTTGCTTACGCTTCGTGACAATACCACATGCAATTGGGTGCGAAGATATGGAAAAACAACCCTTTTTGTAACCGCTCCCAATATTACCGAATTGCATTCTAAAACCGAAAAAACAATTTCATCGAACGGCATCTTACATTTTCCAATTTTGAGATTAATTTCTATGGATTTGACTGATGGAGCGGGAACAGGAGATTTTAATATTCAAGCTGATAATGGTCAAATAGTTATCGAAAACAATAATGTGTCTCGGTTTTATGTTTCAGGTAAAACAAATGAATTACTTGTTAATTTTTATGATGGAAATGGTCGATTTATAGGCGATAATTTAATGTCAAAATCAATTAAAATCTTTCATCGAGGTTCAAACGATATGATCGTTCGTCCAATTGAAAGTGTGTCTGGAAAAATGGTGAGTACAGGAAATCTAATTTTGAAAAACACCCCGCCAATAGTGAATGTTGAAGAGTTATATCAGGGACGAGTGATTTATGAATAACGTTTTTATTTTGTGATTTCTCTAAAAATAGCCTCTAAATTTTTACTTTTTAGATTTAGTTGAAGTGTTTTCAAACCGTTTTCTTGAGCAAAATCAAAAACAATTGAACGCATATCTTTTTCAGAGACAAACGTTAATTCCCATTGCATATCATGCGTGTTTTTGAAAGACTTCAAATTTGGAATTTTTGCAATTGCTTCTTCTTCAATTTTTAAATCAAATTCTACTTCAATAATCTGTTCATTATCGGCCGAAATTAATTTATCCAATTTTTTATCGGTTACAATTTTACCATTATTAATAATAATTACACGATCACAAATGGCCTCAACTTCTTGCATAATGTGGGTTGATAGAAAAACCGTTTTGTCTTTTCCAACATTTTTAATCACATTTCTAATTTCGACCAATTGATTTGGATCCAATCCAGTGGTAGGCTCATCAAGAATCAAAATATCTGGATTGTGCAACAAAGCATTGGCCAAACCCACACGCTGACGAAACCCTTTTGATAATTGACCTATTTTTTTATGACTTTCCGAAGACAATCCCGTGAGGTCGATAACCTCATTAATTCTAGATTTTGAAACTTTATAGACATCGGCATTAAAAGCCAAATACTCCCGAACATACAAATCTAGATAGAGCGGATTGTGCTCAGGAAGATAACCAACAGACATTTGAACCGATTTCTGATTGGTATTCACATCAAATCCATTTACTGTTGCAGCACCTTCATCGGCATTAATATAGGTGGTTAATATTTTCATTAAAGTTGATTTTCCAGCTCCATTTGGCCCTAAAAAACCCACTATTTCTCCTTTTTTTACAGAAAAAGAAATTGCATCTAAAGCTTTTTGAGTGCCATAACTTTTAGAAATATTCGAAACTTCAATAGACATATTATTTGATTTTGAACAAAAGTAAGTAGAAAAATTCTGTTTATAAATTTTTTGTGATTTTCGGTCAAAAAAAAGCAATTATTTTTGTCTAATAGTTTGACTTTGAACGGTATATTTAAAAACGATAAAAGCGAAAATTTTCTTAAGAAATTAGATTTTTTTTTAAATGAAACCCTAAATCCAAATTCAGATGTAGTACCTTTGTTTGGCGAGTCAAAAAGAATTTAACAGGCTCATTTCTTTAACTTTGTTTAATGAAGTAGTTCTTCTGGTTTACTCATGATTTTCTAATCAAAAGTAAGAAAAGAGTCCCTTTTTGTTCATAACATTAAAGAAAAATGCAGGTAGCAAAATCCGATTTATATATAAATCGAAAAGAAATAGTGATGAAATACACAAAAAAGACAAACACTTGGCTAGACGAATTTGAACGAAATCGCCCATTAGTTATTGCGGGTCCATGCAGCGCGGAAACAGAAGAACAGGTTTTGAAAATTGCACACGAATTGAAAAATTCTGATGTAAGCATTTATAGAGCTGGAATTTGGAAACCTCGAACGAGACCTGGAGGCTTTGAAGGAGTTGGGGAAATTGGACTGAAATGGCTGCAAAAAGCAAAGGCAGAAACAGGTCTTTTGATGGCAATTGAAGTCGCCAATGTGACGCATGTCAAACTAGCATTAGAACATGATATTGATGTTTTATGGATTGGTGCTAGAACTACCGTAAACCCATTTGCAGTTCAAGAAATTGCTGATGCACTTCGAGGAACAAAGAAAATTATTTTACTTAAAAATCCCGTCAACCCAGATTTATCTTTATGGCTGGGCGGACTAGAGCGATTGCAAAACGCAGGAATTGAAAAAATAGGAATAGTTCATCGTGGTTTTTCAACCTACGAAAAAACAAAATATAGAAATATACCAGAGTGGCAAATTGCAATCGAAATGCAAAATAGATTTCCCGATTTGCCAATAATTATTGACCCCTCGCATATAACTGGAAACAGAAATATGATACAAGAAGTAGCTCAAGAAGCATTAGACTTGAATTATGACGGAATGATGATTGAAACCCACATTGACCCTGATAACGCCTGGAGCGATGCTGCCCAACAAGTTACACCATCAGCGTTGAAGCAAATACTTAAAGATTTGGTCGTTAGGAATTCTGACGATAACACTGATGAGTACAGTAAAAGCATGGCTAAATTGAGAGCCAATATTGATGCACTTGATAGTACTTTGTTAGATTTGTTAGGCAAAAGAATGAAAATTGCTGGACAAATTGGGCAAGTGAAAAAAGATAAAAATGTTGCAATTCTTCAAAATAATCGTTGGAATGAAATCCTAGAAAAAATGGTTAAAGATGGCGACAGAAAAGGATTATCGGAAGAATTTGTGTTAAAATTATTCAAAGCCATACACCAAGAAAGCATTGAACATCAGGAAAAGGTTTTTAATAAATAGTAAATTAGAAATACTACTTTTGCAAATCACAAACAATAAATAGATATTCATTTTGACAGGACTCGTTTATAAATCTACCGGAAGCTGGTATACTATAAAATCCGAACAAGGAGATTTTATTGAATGCCGCATGAAGGGCAAATTTAGAATCAAAGGAATCAAAAGCACAAACCCAATTGCTGTGGGTGATATTGTAGATTTTGAACTAGACGAAACCTCCGATGCCATCACAGGAACTATATATAATATTCATAATCGTAAGAATTATATCGTTCGGAAATCAGTCAATTTGTCTCATCAAATGCATATTATTGCATCAAATATTGATCAAGTTTTTTTGTTGATTACCATAAATAACCCACCTACAACGTTCAATTTTATTGATCGCTTTCTAGCTACGGCAGAGGCCTATGGCATCGAAGCGATACTAATTTTTAATAAAATTGATACCCTAGACGAACTGACGCTAGACGAACAATTATATATGCAGCACGTCTATCAAGAAATTGGGTATAAATGTTTGAGAGTTTCCTCTACCGAGAAAAAAGGAATTGAGATTTTAATGGAAATGATGGAGGGAAAAGTGAGCATGTTTTCTGGCCATTCTGGGGTTGGAAAATCAACTTTAGTAAACGCAATGGAGCCAAGTTTGCATCTAAAAACGACTATAATTTCCGAACAAAGCAAACAAGGACAACATACAACTACGTTTGCAGAAATGTATGATTTGAGTTTTGGTGCCAAAATTATTGATACTCCTGGAATTAAAGGATTTGGAATAGTAGACATGGAACCTGCTGAGATTAGCGGTTATTTCCCAGAGTTTTTTAAACTAAAAGACCAATGCAAATTCAATAATTGTTTGCACAAAGACGAACCACACTGTGCCATAAAAAAAGCACTCGAAAACGATCAAATAGCATGGTCTAGGTACAATAGTTATCTAAAAATTATTGAAGGCGATGATGAACATTATAGAACAGATATATATAATGACGACAGAATTGCTAGTGACGAAACAAGAAATAAATAGGTGAAAGCTGTAATTCAAAGAGTGACCTCTTCATCGGTAACTATTTCAGAAAAAATAGTTGCCAAAATAAATCATGGACTTTTAGTACTTGTAGGTATTGAAGATCAAGATTCGCAAGAAGATATTCATTGGCTTTGCCAAAAAATAATCAACCTCCGAATTTTTTCTGATGAAAATGGAATCATGAATTTTTCTGTAAAAGAGTGTCAGGGCGATATTATTGTTGTGAGTCAATTTACGCTGCATGCCAATACCAAAAAAGGAAACCGACCTTCGTATATAAAAGCATCAAAACCCGAAATTGCTATTCCATTATATGAGAATTTTGTTCAACAAATGGAACTTGAATTAGGGAAAAAAATTCAAAC
This sequence comes from uncultured Bacteroidota bacterium, assembly GCA_903824755.1. Lineage (GTDB taxonomy): Bacteria > Bacteroidota > Bacteroidia > Flavobacteriales > Flavobacteriaceae > Flavobacterium. The sequence continues at coordinate 17,555 of CAIJXW010000170.1, forward strand.
AGGACAGTTTGGAGCCGATATGAAAGTGACTCTAGAAAATGATGGGCCCGTTACAATAATTATCGATAGTAAGAATAAATAACCTTCAAAAATTGGGGTAGAAAAGCAGGTTATTTTTCAAAAAGCAGAATTTGCTATATTTGGTAGATTAATTTTGATAAAAAAAACAAAAACCAAGAATAATGGACTTGAAAAACGCTCAACTCGATGTTGACAATTGGATAAAAGAACACGGAGTTCGCTACTTTAACGAACTCACGAATATGGCTCAACTTACGGAAGAAGTAGGGGAGGTTGCAAGAATTATTGCCCGTAGATATGGAGAGCAATCCGAAAAAGAATCGGATAGAAACAAAGACCTAGGCGAAGAACTTGCCGATGTTGTTTTTGTTGTTTTGTGTCTTGCTAATCAAACGGGAATTGATTTGCAGTCAGCTTTTGATAAAAAAATGGAAGCAAAATCGGTTCGTGATAAAGACCGCCACCATAACAATGAAAAATTAAAATAATAGTGACTATCAAATTGGTTTCTTCAAGCAGCAATTTGCAATCCAAAATAATTGTTGGAGGCAGCAAGTCTGAAACCAATAGACTCCTTTTGCTGCAAGCGCTTTATCCAAGTATAAAAATAGAAAACGCATCGGTCGCCGATGATTCCGAGATAATGTTGAGGGCGTTGCAATCAAATTTGCAAGTTATAGACGTTCATCATGCTGGAACCGCGATGCGATTTCTTGCTGCCTATTTTTCAATACAAGAAGGAAGAAATGTAGTTTTGACAGGCTCTTCACGAATGAAAGAAAGACCTATAAAAGCACTTGTCGATGCTTTAGTATCACTCGGTGCTGATATAGAATATCTTGAAAATGAGGGGTTTCCGCCTATAAAAATAAAAGGAAAAAATTTAACAAAAAATACCGTTTCAATTCCTGCAAATTTTAGCAGTCAATATATTTCAGCTTTGTTGCTCATTTCACCAAAATTAGAAAATGGACTGGAATTAACTTTGGTTGGAGAAATAACCTCATTTTCATACATAAAAATGACACTTTCTTTGCTCAATAAAGTTGGAGTTGAAACCCTTTTTTATGAAAATAAAATAGTTGTAAAACCAAAATCAAAAATTGAAAATCCTCAAACAATATTAGTAGAATCCGACTGGAGTTCAGCGTCCTATTATTATTCAATTATAGCACTTTCAAAAAGCGGAACCCAAATCACACTTTCCGCTTATAAAGAAAATAGTTTTCAAGGAGACTCTGATTTGGTAGAAATTTACAGAAAAATGGGAGTAGAAACTCAATTTGATAACAATCAAATCACCTTGATAAAACAGTCAGATTTTAAACAAGAAGCAATTAAATTAGATTTAAACAACACCCCCGATATTGCCCAAACCATAATTGCAACATGCCTCGGGCTAGGAGTTGGCTGTGATTTGACGGGATTACATACATTAAAAATTAAAGAAACGGATCGACTAGAAGCACTTCAAAATGAATTGACAAAATTAGGTGCCAAATGCCAAATCACAAACGCAAGTATCATTTTAGAACCCACAAACACGATTCTTCCCAATTGTATTATTGCCACTTATAACGATCATAGAATGGCAATGTCTTTTGCGCCACTAGCACTAAAAGTGCCAATCGAAATTGAAAACCCAGGTGTTGTTTCAAAATCATATCCTAATTTTTGGGAGGATTTAGAGAGAATCGGGATACAAAGTCAAGAATAATAATCTCCGAACTTCACGCCAACAGGGCAATGTCAAAAATAAACCCGAAAACACTTGACATCGCCTATCTCGCAATCGTATATTTGCACCCTAAATAAAAAACAATATGAAATTATCACACTTTCAATTTAATTTACCTAAAGAACTTCTTGCCGAATATCCTGCCGAAAACAGAGATGAGTCTCGTTTAATGGTTGTAAATAGAAAAGAAAAAACAATAGAACACAAAATGTTTAAGGACGTTATCGATTATTTTGATGATGGTGATGTTTTGATATTGAATAACACAAAGGTTTTCCCAGCACGTTTATATGGAAATAAAGAAAAAACGGGAGCTAGAATTGAAGTTTTTTTACTTAGAGAACTAAATGCAGAACAACGTCTTTGGGACGTTTTAGTAGATCCAGCTAGAAAAATTAGAATTGGAAACAAATTGTATTTTGGCGATGATGATTTGCTAGTGGCCGAGGTAATAGACAACACAACTTCACGTGGAAGAACGTTACGTTTTTTATATGATGGGTCTTATGATGAGTTTAGAAAAAAACTAACAGAACTTGGTGAAACGCCAATTCCAAAATATATCAATAGAGATGTAACACCTGAAGATGCAGAGAGATATCAAACAATTTATGCCAAAGAAGAAGGAGCTGTTGCGGCACCAACTGCGGGGCTACATTTCTCAAAACACCTTTTGAAAAGACTAGAAATTAAAGGTATAAACTTTGCCGAGGTTACTTTGCATGTTGGTTTAGGAACATTTAATCCAGTTGAAGTTGAAGATTTATCGAAACATAAAATGGATTCGGAAGAGCTGAAAATTAGTCAAGAAGCTTGCGATATTGTAAATAATGCCAAAATTAAAAAGAAAAGAATTTGTGCCGTTGGAACTACTTCAATGCGAGCAATTGAAAGTGCAGTTTCGTCTCAAAGAACATTAAATACTTTTGATGGTTGGACAAATAAATTTATTTTCCCTCCTCATGATTTCAGCATTGCGAATTGTATGATTACAAATTTTCATACCCCAAAATCAACTTTAATGATGATGATTTCGGCTTTTTGCGGTCATGATTTAATGAAAAAAGCATATGAAGAAGCAATTAAGGAAGAATATAAATTCTATTCTTATGGTGATGCAATGCTAATTATATAATAAGAAATTTCAATTAGAATATTCAAATCCCGTTTTTTTTGAACGGGATTTTGTTTTTTATAATAAAGATAGAAATAGCATTCCTGTCAAAAGTTTCTATCGCCAAATATTAATTCCTTTTCATGATTGATAATTGAATTTTTTCTAGCTATTTTTACACTCTCAAAAATTATTTATGACATTCAAAAACACAAAAGAATTTGCTCTTGAATTAGACCAATTAGATGTATTAAACAGCTATAAAAAAGAATTTATTTTTCCAAAAGTAAATGGAAAGGACGTGATATATTTTACAGGAAACTCATTAGGATTACAGCCAAAAAGAACAAAATCCTATGTTGATGAGGTAATGAATGATTGGGCAAATCTAGCAGTTGAAGGACATTTTTATGCCGAAAAACCGTGGTGGGATTATCACGAGCGATTTGCAAACCCGTTAAGTAAAATTGTAGGAGCTTTGCCTAGCGAAGTTACCGTAATGAACACACTCACAGTGAATTTGCACCTATTGATGGTTACTTTTTATAGACCAACACCAAAGAGATATAAAATTATTTGCGAAGCAAAAGCATTTCCAAGTGATCAATATATGATTCAAAGTCAAGTGCAATTTCACGGCTATGATTCGAGTGATGCCATAATAGAAATCCATCGCCGTGAGGGAGAACACAATATCCGACTTGAAGATGTGCTTTCAAAAATTAATGAAGTTGGACAGGAATTGGCTTTAGTTTTAATTGGCGGAGTAAATTATTATACGGGTCAAGTTTTTGACATGAAAACAATTACCGAAGCAGGACATAATGTTGGTGCTTTTGTAGGTTGGGATTTAGCCCATGCTGCCGGAAATATCAAACTCGATTTGCATGAATGGAATGTGGATTTTGCTGCTTGGTGCAGTTATAAATATATGAATTCAGGACCAGGAAATGCTTCAGGTTGTTTTATTCATGAAAAACATCACGCCAACAAAGATTTGCATCGATTTGCTGGTTGGTGGGGACACAACAAAGAAAGACGCTTCAAAATGGAGCCTACTTTTGATCCGGTACAAGGAGCAGAAGGTTGGCAAATAAGCAATCTGCCAATACTCTCACTTGCCCCATATTTAGCTTCGGTAGAAATGTTTGATGAAATCGGAATGAATGTTTTAATAGAAAAACGGGATAAAATTACGGCTTATTTAGAATTTGTTTTAAATGAAATCAGTAATGAAGTTAACGGAACATTTGAGATAATAACTCCCAAAAATCAAGACGAAAGAGCCTGTCAATTATCAGTATATCTTCACGGAGAAGGGCGTTCATTATTTGAATATTTAATGAAAAACGGAGTTATCACAGATTGGCGGGAACCAAATGTAATTCGTTTAGCACCAGTTCCTTTATATTGTTCTTTTGAAGATATGTATGATTTTGGACAAATACTTAAGGCAGGAATTTTGAAATAATGTTCAATAGGTATTCTGTAAAAATTATTTTTTTGAGTTAGTTTTTTGTAACTATCATCTTTGAAATAATTTTGTTAAAAACAAATGATTTATTAAAATAACGATATAAATATATTTTGTTCCTTCAAATTGTCAAATTCATTTTTTTGTATTTAGTCTAAAATAATTTAATTATATATAAGTTATTCAAATGAAAAAATTAAAAAAGGTTGCCATAATAGTATTCTCTATTTTATTTTTATTCCTACTAATGGGTCTTGTATATGCTTATTATGAAAAACCAAATTATGAAGGAAGCCTAAAATTAAAAAATATTAAACAAGAAACAACAGTTTATTTTGACGAATATGGTATTCCGCATATTTATGCTAACTCTCAAAAAGAAGCAATGGTAGTTTTAGGATATGTTCACGCCCAAGATCGATTGTGGCAAATGGAACTGATTCGTAGAATTGCACCAGGAAAACTTTCTGAAATATTCGGAACAAAAACCGTAAAAACCGATTGTTTTTTTGCAGGTCTAGGCATTGAAGAAGCGTCTCAAATTGCCGTTTCAAAAATGGATAAAAATTCAGAAAGCTATCAATTAGCGGAAGCATATTTAGATGGAATAAATCAATTTATTGAAGAAGGAAAAACCCCAATAGAGTTTCAATTATTAGGTCTAAAAAAAGAAAAATTTACTATCAAAGATATATATAATGTCTTTGGATATATGTCATTTAGTTTTGCAATGGCCCAAAAAACAGATCCACTTCTAACAGATATTCGAGATAAATTTGGCATGAAATATCTTGAAGATTTTGGTTTGGACGGGTCTTTGGGAATCACACAAATCAAAAATTATAAAGGAAAATCAAAAGACTTCGTAGAAATTTCCAAAGCAGTTTCTTCACTTCTAGAACAATCTCCTGTCCCATCATTTATAGGTAGTAATAGCTGGGTTATAGGTGCTGCAAAAACCAAAAACGGAAAAGTAATTTTTGCAAACGACCCACACATCGCTTTTTCGCAACCAGGAACTTGGTATGAAGCTCATATTGTTACCCCAGATTATGAAATATACGGTTGCTATCTAGCAGGAACACCCTTTCCGCTTTTAGGTCATAATCGTCAATATGCCTATGGATTAACAATGTTTGAAAACGATGACATCGATTTTTATAAAGAACAAAATGATGCAAATGATGATGCCAAGTATCAAACGCCAAGTGGACTTCAATCCTATAAAATTCTAAACAAAATTATTAAAGTAAAAGACAGTTCAGATATAATTTTGAAAGTAAAAATAGGACGTCATGGGCCAATAGTGAACTCGCTTATGGAGGGTTTGAAAGATAAAAATCCAATTGCAATGTCTTGGATTTATACCCAACAACCTATTAAGATTCTGGACGCAACCTATTCGCTTTGTCATGCAAAAAACGTTGATGATTTTAGAAATCATATTAAACTGATTGCTGCACCAGGATTAAACGTGATGTATGGCGATGCAAAAGGGAATGTTGCCTGGACAACCTCAGGGAAGTTATATAAACACAATCCAAATGTAAATCCAAATTTTATCTTAGATGGAGCTAGCGGAAGTGACGATATTAAGGAGTATTTGGATTTCTCCAAAAACCCACAAGCGATAAATCCACCATGGAATTATGTCTATTCGGCCAATAATCAACCTGAAGCCATAGATGGATTTCTATATCCAGGGTATTATTTGCCCCAAGACAGAGCAAAACGCATCAAAGAATTATTAGACCCTAAAAACAATTGGTCAAAGGAAGAGGTCTCTAAAATGATAACAGACAATACCTCTGCCACGGCACCTGAAATTGTTCAAAATTTGACAAATAAAATTGTTCTATCATCATTAAATGCAAACGAAAAACAAGCTTTTGATATTCTAAAATCATGGAATGGAGAAAACAATCTTAGCGATATTGGCCCAACAATTTATAATAAATGGATTTATTTTTATTTAAAAAATACCTTTAACGATGAATTGGGAGATGATGATTTCAAGATGTTTCTCAACACACATATCATGAAACAGGTGATAGCCTCTCAAATAAAAAACGAAAATTCACCTTGGTGGGACGATATAAAAACCAAAAAGAAAAAAGAAACAAGAACACAAATTTTGGCAAAGTCTTTTCTACAAGCCATTGTATCATTAGAAAATCAATTAGGAAAAAACGTAACTTCATGGACATGGAATCGGGTTCACGTTCTAGAACATCCTCACCCGATGGGAAAAGTTGCAGGTTTGCGGAGCCTTTTCAATGTGGGTTCATTTGAAATTGACGGTACAAATGAAGTAATCAATAATTTGATGTTTACCTATTCCGATAACGAGAAAAATACAATTATTGGTGGGCCATCAACAAGACGCATTATCGATTTTTCGGATATAGAAAACAGTCTCAGCATTTTGCCAACAGGTCAGTCTGGGAATCCTTTTAGCGAACATTATAGCGATCAAGTGGCGATGTATAATGCAGGTCAATTTCGAAAAATGAAACTCAATAAAACCGAAATTATAGCCACATCGACAAAGTTAGTTTTTGTTCCAAATTAATGAACCTAAATAAAAACAAGAAAAAAAAGGTTATTTAAAGTTCCTAAAAAAAATAAATCAGTAATTTTGGCTAACTTTTTATAAAAATTTAATGCAAACTCCCCAAAAAATTGCCATAGTAGGATCTGGATTAGTAGGTTCGTTATTAGCAATTTATTTAAAAAAAGCTGGACACACCGTTCACGTATTCGATAGAAGTCCAGACATTCGAAAAATTGAATTCTCAGGAAGGTCTATAAACCTTGCTATGTCTAATCGGGGTTGGAAAGCGTTGGACAAAGCAGGAATTGGTGACGAAATTCGAGAAATTGCAATTCCGATGGACAAAAGAGCCATTCATCTAATCGATAAATTAAATTTTCAATATTATGGTTCCAATGGAGAAAATATTTATTCCATATCGAGAGGGATTTTAAATAGAAAAATGATTGATTTGGCCGAAAATGCTGGAGCTGTATTTTATTTTGAAGAAAAAATTTGGGACGTTTCATTATCTGAAGCCACACTTCATATCGGCGAAACCGAACGTGGTGAATGGAAAGCCATGAAATATGATAAAATTTTCGGAGCAGACGGAGCCTTTTCAAGAATCAGACACAAAATGCAACGCCAGAGCATGTTTAATTATTCGCAAGAATTTTTGAATATTGGATATAAAGAATTAAATATTCCTTCAAACGGAAATGAATTACATAAATTGGATAAAAACTCATTGCATATTTGGCCAAGAGGTGAATATATGTTGATTGCACTTCCAAATCTTGATGATAGTTTTACGTGTACGCTTTTTATGCCTTTTGAGGGAGAAAATTCTTTCGAGTCACTAAAAACCCAACAAGAAGTGGAATCTTTTTTTCTAAAAAATCTGCCCGATACCATTAATGTAATTCCGAAATTGGCAGAAGATTTTTTCAAAAATCCGACAAGTACATTAGTGACAATGAAATGTTATCCGTGGACATTTGAAGATAAAATTGCACTTATAGGAGATGCTTGTCATGCAATCGTCCCGTTTTATGGACAAGGAATGAATGCTGGTTTTGAAGATATATACGAACTAGACGAGCTAATGTCCAAATTTGGTGATGACTGGAATAGCATCTTTAAGGAATATGAAAAAGCAAGAAAACCAAATGCCGATGCAATTGCAGAATTATCCTATCGGAATTTTATGGAAATGAGTTCGAAAACTGCCGATGATCTGTTTTTATTGCAAAAGAAAATCGAAAAACATTTTGCCGATAAATACCCAAACAAATGGATACCTCTTTATTCTCGAGTAACTTTTAGTGATAGACCCTATTCCGAAGCACTAGCATTTGGAAATCGTCAGAATGAAATCATGGAAATAGTGATGCAAATTCCTGAAATTGAAAAAAAATGGGACAGCGAATTAGTAGAAAAAACGATTTTGAAGCTTTTGAAAAACTAGAAACAATAAAATTATTTTCGGATTATTTGAATATATAACTAAAAAAAACAAAATTTGTTTGTCTAAATAGCTTCAAAAAGGCACATTTAAATTAACATAGAAAAGTAAATTGAAAAATAGCGCTGTTAATGTTTTCCATTTTTGATACTATTTTAGCAAGAATCACGTTTCCTAAGTAGGTAAATCGGCAATAAATTGTAGATTAATATTGGGTTTTTAAGATAAATCACAATTAACTATAATTTAATTTAAAAAATGTTTTTTTATTTAAACTAAAAATTTAAATTTGCCACTACTCAAGTTTATTTTCAACTTAAAACTAATAAATTATTAAAACTATTAAAAATTAAAAAAAATGGCAAACGTTAAAAAAGAAGGTGGTTCAAAAGTAGGAGGTATGATCTCAGGAATCATTATTGTTGCATGTG
>CAIJXW010000171.1 GCA_903824755.1 uncultured Bacteroidota bacterium
AAGAAGTGTGACTATTAGAATTATTTTTTTCATTTTATTATTATTTATAAAATTCAAAACTTTATATATTAATTCAAGAAGTTTTTTTATTAATCTTTTATACAGCGAACGGAAGCGCCAAAAGCACGTGAAATATTATAAACTCCTGCATAAGGAGACCACAAATTACTAAACTCTAAATATTGGGCCTCATTTTGAGCAACTGAAACGTACGGATTACTCGTCCAATATTGACCTCCGCCACCAGAAGCATCGCCACCAGTTGTTAAGAATGAAACATTTCCATCATTTTCATTCCGATAACCTGCTGATGGAAATTTTAATGGGGAATCAAAATTAGCTGTAGGTGTATCTCCCATTAATACAATTTCGGCTTCAAATTCTGCTTGAGTTGGAACCCTATAACCACTAGGGCATGGATTGTTGACACTTGAAACACCCGCCCACAAAGTTGAACTTGGATTAATACGCCAATCACTAGGTATATTAGCATCTGTAATAAAAAGATTGTTATTAGGAACGTCACTTTTTATAGCGGTTGTTCCGTTTACTGGAGTGCTTGCCGAAATAGTATTATTTATCAATTGATGACCATCTGCTTTTCGTCCCCACTGAAATTTATCTCCATAGGACAAATAGTCTCCATTTGATTGAGCCACTTGACTTGCTCCCAAATTACGGTCTAACCAACATTTAGTACCTACAGCGCCACCGTAGGCTCTTTGCACTGTTCCATAAGTTACGGTTGCACCATTATAAACAAATGATACTGTAGAAACACCACAACTAAAAGGACTCGCTGAAGCACCCCCAACCAAATTAGTCCAACTTGATCCATTATAAATTACTAATTCTCCTGATGTAGAACAATTTGTACACCAAACGATTAAACCAGCAACTGGTGCTACTATGGCACTAATTTGAGCATAAGTCATTCTAGGCGGCAAAAAACCTTTTGTAACGCTAGTTACATCTAAGGCTGCCGAACTTATAGGATTTGATGTCCCTAAACCTACTTGAGAAAAGGAGTGAATACTGGAAAGTAGTAAACAAATTGATAATAGTAATTTTTTCATTTTTGAATATATTGGTGTGTAAATAATTAATTATTAAAAAAAACTTCCTGCCTTTAGAACAGGAAGCTAATTTTTTTAAGCGCTTTAAAGAAAGTATTGCAACAATTTATTCAACTTGCATCTCATACAGATGCAAATTGATAAATCATTCTAGTTTTTATTTTTCAATTTCAATAGATACTCTTCTAGCTAAATCTAAACTCGCTTTTGAGTCTATTGAATATTTAGTGTCAATTCCAATGGCATCTGTAGATAATCTATCAGCAGAAATCCCACTTGAAATTAGAATAGAATAAACATTTTTTACTCTACGTTGAGATAATTCAAGGTTAATTTTATCGTCTCCACGAACATCAGCAAAACCTATAAGTTTGGCTTTTGATGTTGGGTTTGAATTTAGATAATGCAGTATTATGTAAATGTTATTGGTTGATCCTGCATTTGGTGTATCAATATTCACATCAAAGAAAACATTAATTAATCCGTTTTCGACTAATTCTTTTTCAGCCGATGATAACTTAGCTAATTCTGAAAGAGCAACGTTATTATTGGTAAGATTGTTAATGTTGACATCTGGATTTTTATCACGAGGTTCTAATTCATCTGGTGTGCCATTATCGTTTTTATCAATAAATCGCCCTTTTGCATCAACGACAACGCCATTTGGTGTGTTGTTTTCTGCATCCAAATAATCAAAGACACCATCTCTATCAACATCATTCATTAATGTTTCGACAGCTTCAATACGGGCAAGCAATAATTCTTTAACGTCTTCTGCATGTTCTTGTTTAATAAACCAATCGGCATGTTTTTCTTTAGAGCCTAAATAAAACGTGAATCCGATAGTTGATTTGAATAAAACACCGGAAAGGTTATTTTCTGGAAGAGAATAAGAACCGTCCCAATTAAAGTGCTGTCTAATATTATAATCGGCTGTAAAATCACCCGTCAAGGCAACCCAACTTGCCAAACGAATTTGTGGCGTAATTCCAAACATTAGGCCTGCATTTTTTTCGGATTTTCCTGTATTTAAACCTTGATAAACATATAAGTTTGAAACTTGAACTCCTGCATGTGCTAAAATCCCAAAACGATTTGTAAACGATTCAAAGTTTAGCAAACGACTAAAATTCAGGACTCCTTGAAGCCCAAGGCTATGTAATTTTGTGTCAAAAGGGTTAGACCCAGCACCTGGCTGCTCCTTAAATTGATCAAAACCGTAGTTTATTTTTAAACCAAAAGTGTTAGAAAACATATAACGAACTCCAAAATCATAATGGTCTAATCCAGAAAAATTTATAAATTTTGAACGCTGTGCAGAATAATATCCTGTTGCAAAAGGCCTTACAGGAATATTCTGTCCAGCATTAACCTCGACAGACCAACGATTAAAGGCATCGTTTTCTGAAACATTCGAGGTTTCTTGTGCGGAAACCGAAAAGAACGTAATTAATAATAAGAAAAAATAATTTTTTAATGAGTTCATTGTTTGTGTATATTATTTGGTATATAAATTATTAAAAAAAGAAGTAAGAGCCAATCAAAAATAATCGGCACCTACTCTAAGAAATTTATTTGAAATATTCTAGAACATAACTATAAGTTCCTGCTGGATAGACTTCTGAATAGGCACCAGTTCCCATAATGACGTTATTTGTTGTTGCAACAATATCAAAAGAATAGATTTCTCTTCTAAATGTTTTTCCGTTTAGGTAGGTTACTAATGAATAGTATCCTGTCATTCCTGCTGGCACCGCAATAGTCACTGCTGTGCTTGTTCCTGAAGCCGTAAACGTTCCAGAAATAGCATATAACTGTGCTCCATTTACTTTGGTTGACAACGCAACCTCGGTAGTTGTCACATCTTTTGTAGCGGTAGAACCTACTGCTTTCCAAGTACCACCACCTATAGTACCGGCTCCAACTCCTGCTGTACTATTGTCATAATACCAAAAACCTCTTGATAAAGTACCACTAGTTGCACCAACACCTGCTACACCAGTAGTAGCCGTATTATATACTATAAAACCGTCATAACGATTACGGAAAGATGAACTTGTACCATTTACTCCTAAAAACGAAGTAAATGTTGTTAAATCTACTCGAGGAAAAACAATCCCTTTAGCAGAATTTACAGAACCGTCATAAGTAGCATTTGAACTAGCATCTAAAAATGCAGATGAGGTCAACACAGAAGCTGGTTCACCACCAATAGCTCGGATTTGAGCATTAGCAGTATATCCTGCAATAAAACACATAATAATTGTAGTTAAATTTTTCATTTTTTTATTTTTTAAATTTATAAATTTATAAATGGTTGATATTAGTTTAATCCTATTGCTTCATTGATCCAACCACTTGCAGTATAAGTGAAAATGTTTGAGTTTCCTGGGGCTGTCGCAAACCCTATACCATTCCAAAATACACCTCCAGCAGCAACAGCTATAGAAACTAAACCTCCTGCACCCGTATTATTTGCAATAACAATCCTATGTCCAACTGCCGCAGACACTGGCAAAGTCATTGTGCATCCAGCGTTAGCATTTGATAAAATAATATCTTCAGTACCTAAAATAGCATACGTTATAGCGGTATTTGTCACTACAGATGCCGCAGGAGTTCCTAACTTCACCCAAATCGTTCCGTTATTTGCATACATTCCTGGCGTTACATCACCTGCAGTATTCGTATTATAAACCGTCATACCCGCAACGTGAGCTGGAAGTGGCGTTGCATTTGCAGTACCCGTAAGGACAACATTAGGAAACAAAACACCTCTATTTGTAGAGCTTAGTTCTAATATGGCCGAGCCATTAACGGTAGTTCCTGTTCCACCAATTCTTACTTGTGCAGAAACCATAATTCCGGTAATCAATGCTAATGTTAAAAAAATATTTTTCATAGTGTTTGTATTTTAATGTTTGTTATTTGTGTTGATTAGTTTTTGTTTATTAATTTTCTTGTTGCCGTAGCTCCGTTATTCATTTTGATTTTTGCAATATAAATCCCTTCTGCAAAATGGAAGGCTTGCAATGCGCTCGTTTGATTGTTTCCATCAAACGCAGTCACTAGACGACCTGAAATGTCATATATAGCAACAGTAGAGATTGGTAGGCTTGCTACAATATTCAAATTTTGCTTATTGATAGCGGCTACTACATTGTTTGATTCAAAATCAATATTGTTTAGGGCAGCATCTTGATAAACAACTTGAAAACGGTTGTTCATTTCGGTCGTGTTCGAATTGAAAGAATAGGCACCATTTGCAAAATTGTGATAGATATGCAACACGGTATCGTGCAAATAAACCAAAACAGCTCCTGTATTAAAGACGCCTTCATTCTCTGCCATTGCAATGGTGAAGTTTTCTGTAGTTGTATCTGCTTTGCTGATTCCTATTTTTACTGTATCAGAAATATCAAATGCAGGTCTAGCATTTATCGCTAATTGCGTGGTTGTGTTATCCAAGAAACTACATACTTGGGCAGCACTCACCGAGTTCATTTCTGCATCATACATACGGTCATAATCTTGAGTAGCTTCGGGCATATAGGCAACAAGAATTTGATTTCCTGTACCGTTAGCACCAACCATATTTAATTTATAACGATCTTTTGTAGCATCGTTTGACGCTTTATTAAATTGATTATTATTTCCTGAAACCCTCATACAGTTATTGAACGTGGCAGTACCTGTTCCTGTTGCAGTGATTGCTTTCACTTTAAAACCTTGTCCTGTAGCGATTTTACCGTTAAAGGCCGTTGCTCCAATAGATCCATCAGCAGTAGAGCCAGCACGAGTATAGGCAATATAATCCCCAGCACTATAGGCAGCACCTGCAAGACCAGAATTGTTTGTTTGAGCTTTCCAGATATATACAACACCATCAAGGTTAGTATTATATTCAAGAAATTTATCAGAGTCTATTGCAGAAGGATATGGATTTGCCAAAAGGTTATTATTTCGAGCACTTGTTGGCGTGGCCAAAATATTAGCGATATTAACGCTTAACGCTCCGTTATTAGTTGCTCCAGAGAAAACTATATTAACACGGTCAGTAGTATTTTGAGTAAGAGCCGTAGCAAAAGGAGCTTGAGGTTTTATTCTCATAATAAATCCACTTCCAGGAGAGGTAGCTGTTAGCGTTTGCCAACCTCCTGCAGTAGTAGCGTCACCCGAAACGTATTTGTATTTTAAATCAAAAGCACCTATAACTCCAGAAGATGCAGAATTAGCATTGTTGAATGCTTGAGCATTTGCCAATTGGCTAAAAGAATCTGCTGTTAATGGCGAACCAAAGTAGGTATAATCAAGAGGATACAAACCTGATCGGGTTCTTTTTGTAAGAGTAATCGTAGGCGATATTGTGCTAGCATCATTACGTTGCATTACACTAGCTTCATTGGACATGGTGATAACGCCTGTTCCAGTAATTGCATTAACGACTTCTATTGTTTGCCCATCTGCTAAACTTATATTTGCATTTACTGCCAATGAGTTACAAACAAAAGACCCTGGCGAACCTGCACCTGAAATAATAGCAGGATCTATTTCGGTAGGTGCACTAGGCGACCAACCAGCATTCCAAGTTTTTGTTGTTCCAGTAGCTGCAAAAACGGGTGCACATATAATACCTCTTTTTGCGAGAGTAAAAGCACTATAATTAGCAAGAGTTACGGCTGCTGAAGTAGCAATTGTACCTGAGGTTAGTGACCCAGTTGGTGTAGCCGAAGTTATAGCTTCCCATTTTGATGTAGTGGGATTATAACCGGCAACAGTCAAATTGGCAATGGATGTCGATAGTGAACTAATATCACTACTCCATATCATAGTAATTGTAGCGTTATCTCCATTAATTTGCCAGTAGCCAGCAGCTTGAAGCGCAGTCACCGAAGACGCTAGAGTAGCACCGATGGTTGAAGGGGCAGCTAAATAAAAGGCTGCATTCACTCCATTTGTTACTGTGGCGTTAGTTATTCCAACGGGAGCATAAGTACTTGTTTGTCCTGTAGGCAAAACAAAAAAACTAGTACCCGTTGTGCTTGCGAAACCGTCAGTAAATAAAGTTGCACCTGAGGCTGCTCCACTTGAAGTAGCTGAGGCGTCAAAAATTAATTTTCCAAAAGTCGAGGTTGTTCTGGACGTATTTGTTGATGAACCAGTTCCAAAAGCAAAATTTCCTGATTTTACAAAGAAGGAACCTGCATCGTGAATATAAAGAGAACCGTTATTTTGCACTTGTGCTTCAACGGTACCTATTGAAATTAGGGCGAACGAAAAAAACAACCAGAATGAACTTCGGCTTGTATTTTTTTGTTTCTGTTTGAGTGTACTTTTTTTCAATGCTATCATATTATAGTTTTTAGGCAACAGATTTTCTGAAGCGATTCATAGGCACATAGTCCTGTAATAGAATTATTTTTCATTATTCATTAGGGATTTGTTGGATTTGTAGAAATAATACCCAATAGAAACAACACCTATAATAATAGCAATAATCAAATAGCCATCTATTGGTGAGGGCGGTGGCGGATCAATTGCATCTTCTATTCCAGTAGGAATGTCCGAACTAGCAAATAAAGGAGCAGAAGTTAAGCTAATCAAAAAAGCGAATAGCTTGTAAGAATAAATTCTTTTTTTGTTCATGGTTATACTAAATTAATTTTTGTTTCTATTTTGAATGTTGCTTTGATTTTAATAATCAGCGAAATTATAATTAAGCTAGTGTTATCCTTGAGCAATGTAATAAGTGGTAGGTTTGATGTAGTAACTGGAGATATTAATGTCATAACTGGTAATCGAGCAAGTTTTAAAAAAGGGTGTTTTATAAATTTATAGTCTTAAGCGTTCTTATGCAAAACTCGAGATGTTATTTAAGATTGCTTTAGACTCCAAATCAAGCATGTCTTTGGAAGCAGAAAGATTCAATGGGTAGGCATATTCTAGATGTTCTAATTTTTTTAGCATTTGTGGGTCAGGCGAAGCAATAATCAATGAAAATGATCGATTATAAAGCGGTACTAAATTTATCAAATCTTGGTCATTATAAATCACTACAAAAAACAAGTTTGCTTTCCTATATTCATCATCAGTAATTTGCCCTGTATTTTGAATATGTTTGACAGAATCGTATAAGGCAAATTGCATTCTGAAAAAATCGACATATTGATTGTTTTTATCCACAACCCATGATTTATTTCTAAACGAATTCATTTTGATTTATTTTATAAGTTGTAGGTTTCAAATTGGCACGCACTTGTTTTACTATAGTTGTGGTCTTATATTTGTATTTCTTTGAGACTACAAAAGCATGTTGCTCTCCAGAGTTTAAGCAAACGGAGAGCTTGAAGGCTTTGGTGTTTAAAGCATTTATCAAAAAGGTTAGACAAATAATAGCCGATTCCAATACAAAAAGATAAGAAGCTGTGATTTTGGCGACAAAAAAGGCGCCTAATATAAAAACACCTATTAGTAAATAAAAAGAAATTTTATTGCATTCCTTTTGAACGAAAATTTTTCTAATTTCATTGATATGAAAAACTTTACATGAGCGACCGTTTTTGTCTATCGACAGTGTTTTTCCTACAATCTCAATTTTAGTAATTCTGCTTTGAAAAATTATTGGTTTTTGAATTAAAAATGCATTGGCGTTTTTCATTAAGGCGTTTTAAGTTTTTTCAAAGAAAAATAAAATCCTCAGTAAAACTATTCAAATGTAGTAAGTGGTAGGTTTGATGTAGCAAGTGGTCATTCTAGCGAATAACTGGCAATTGCGAAGCTAAAATATTTCGAAATTAGTTTCGTGTTCTAAAAAATTAAATTACAAAAAAAATTATATTAGGTAAATTTTAAGAAATTCATAAGGTCTTCTTGTCTTCTTCTGGAAACATTTAACTGTGTACCGTCTAATAGTTCTACTATATAGCCGTCTTTTTTTATAATCTTGGCTAAGTAGTCGATATTTATTATAAAGGAATTGTGAATTCTTATAAAATTATCTTCGGTGAGCAATTCTTCATAATCGCGCATTGTTCTTGAGGCAATATGAACATGTGAATTATTCATGTGAAATGTAGTATATCTGCCTTCGGCTGTAAAATACATAATATCCGATTTTTTCAAAAACAATACTTCATTTAAAGAAGACAAAACAATGGCGTTAGAAATTCTTTTGAACGCACCTAAATCAGTCATTTTTTGCATTAACCCTAACCTGCCTTCTTCTTGATCCTCTTCATTTTCGGCTGTATAATCATCAAATTTGTCTTCTGCCTCAATTTTTAGAATAGTAGAAAGTGCATTATTTATGGCAATTAATAATTCACTAAATTTAATGGGTTTCTTAACTAAGTCATAATTTAAAAGAAATTCTTTTGGGATAATTTTTTCGTTATGCGTTAGAATTATGATTTTTCGATCTGCGTCATCGATTTTATCAAAGACATCATCAATAGAAACTGTATCAAAAATTGGATTGACAATAATTATATCGGGATTGTGTTCGTCTATCAATTCGAGGGCATTTTCAAATGTATTTGCAATACCAACGGGACGTAAATAAGGAAAATACTTTAAAACGACGTCATTTGTCTCGATTGAATCTAGTTTATTTTTATCAATAATTAATAGCTTGTATTCTTCCATAGTTTTTTAGGCTAATATTAAAAATGTAGAACAACTACATTCAATAAATTATAAAATCCGTTTTTAGTGTTTTAAAAAAAACTAAATAATATAATTAAATAGCTGCAAAGCTAAATAAAAAATAATTAGTAAAACGATAAAAAAGATTAATTAT
>CAIJXW010000172.1 GCA_903824755.1 uncultured Bacteroidota bacterium
ATTGTTCACAATGTTTACGAACTTATATGGGCAAAAACATTTTGGACCACACTAAGAATGTTTCTCAGAATTAATATTTATTATCTAAAGAGAATTGTAAAACCGATAATTAGAAAATAATGAAAACGTTTGCAATTCTGATTGAGCCTGCATCCTATACGGTAGATAGAAACAAGAAAGTCTATGAACCAAGAAATATAGAATATTGTTATCTAAAAAATAACTCTAAAGCATCAAATATTTCCAGTGACGCGATTTGTATTGAGGGGTATTCATTGCTTAAAAAAATACAGTTTTTAAACAAAATTCTAAAAAACTACGACTCCATTATTATGAATGGATATATAAATAGTGAGTTTGTGATTTTATTTATATTAAATTTCTATCACAAAAAACCTATCGGAATCGATTCTGATACGCAATTTTCATTGCCGAAAAATCTTTTGAAAGCAAGTTTTAAAAAGGTTTATCTGAA
Source organism: uncultured Bacteroidota bacterium (assembly GCA_903824755.1). GTDB lineage: Bacteria > Bacteroidota > Bacteroidia > Flavobacteriales > Flavobacteriaceae > Flavobacterium. Next base: position 476 of record CAIJXW010000172.1, read on the forward strand.
TTATATTTTTAGAAATAAATACCTATTCGGATTGGCAGGAGGTTCTAATAATCATTTTGCCTTGTTTAGAAATTTTGGCATGCCAGTTTCCCATATTTTTTTGATGCCAATGATGGTTGATAATGATAAATTCAGTAATGATAACTATCAAAACAAACAAATTGATACTTTCAATTTCTTATATGTTGGGAGACTTGTAGAACAGAAAAACATCAAAATGTTGATTCTTGCTTTTGAAGAAATAGCAAATAAATATTCTTCTGCCAAACTTCTAATTGCAGGCGAAGGAGCTTTATCCGAAGCACTAAAACAAGAGAATTATCACAATACAAACATTATTTTTCTGGGAGCAAAATTCAATAATGACCTAATTGAAGTATATAGAAATGGACATGTTTTGATTTTGCCTTCTACCTATGAACCCTGGGGATTAGTCGTTAATGAAGCTCTTTCGGCTGGAATTCCAGTAATTGTTAGTGATAAAGTAGGAGCCGCTTTTGACCTTGTAGCCTTGCCAAAAACAGGATTTATTTTTAATTCAGAAAAGCCACAAGAATTAGTGGACGCAATGGAATCAATGATTAGCAATACAAATCTTTATAAAGAATTTGCTGAGAATGGTTATTTACACATGAAAAACAATTGGAATTTTGACTTATATAACAAATGCCTTGATGATTTATTTTTTTCGATGGAGGGTAGCATAAAATAATTTATAATTGATGTTTATAAAAACGATTAAAACCTTGATTCTATATTGCACTCATTTATGGGTTAAGAGTCGCGACAGCAAAATTATTTTCTATCACGATGTTCATTTGACCGATAATAAATATACGGATATGTCCACCTCGATAACTGTTTTTAAATCTCATATTGATGAAATTAGACAAAACGGATTTGAAATTGTTCATAAGATTGAAAACAAGAAAAACCAAATTCAAATTTGTTTTGATGATGGTTTTAAAGGGATTTATGACAATAAAGATTATTTTATAAAGGAGGCTATTTTTCCTAAAATTTTCCTAGCAATTTATCTTATTGGACAAGAAGGCTATTTATCTGAAGCTGAAATAGTAGAACTTCAAAGTTTGGGTTTTCATTTTGAATCCCACGCCTATTCTCATCTCAATTTGGTTTCTTTTACCGATGAGCAATTAGAATATGAATTAGGAGAATCTAAATTATTTTTAGAAAAATTACTAAAAAAAACAATAACAGAAATTTGTTTTCCAATAGGATATTTTTCCGAACGTGTTTATAATTTTTCTTTAAAAGCAGGCTATTCAAAGATGCACAGTAGTATTCCGGGTAATTATTTTCAGGAAGATTGGAATGGAGTTGTCAATCGAAATTTAGTTCAGTTTTTTAGTCCGAAAGAAGTTAAATTTATAATTTTCGGGGCTCTTATTCCCTTTAGAAATCATTATAAAAAAAGGCAATTTTTGAAAGAAACAACAGCCTAATGAAGATATTGCAATCTATAAGTTCGATGGGGATAAATGCAGGAGGGCCAACTACTTGCACCTTTAATTTGCTAAAAGGCCTTCGTGGTCTTGGTGTCGAAACTCACTTGCTGACCTTTGATGTTAATGATTCAGAAGATACATTAATTTCTCGTTCGGCTGATTTTATGAGAATAATTGAACCACCAAAATACCCTCGATATGGCTATAAAAAAGCAATGAAA
>CAIJXW010000173.1 GCA_903824755.1 uncultured Bacteroidota bacterium
ATTTGATTTATTATTTCTAACCAGATTTCTGATGGAAATGAATGCTTAATTAAGGCTAATTTAGACAAATCTGCTCCTAAATTAGAATTTATAAAATCTTGAATTTCAATATTTAAAAGTGAATTTCCCAAATTAATTTTTGAAAATATAATTCAAAATATTTGCACCCATTTTCAATGCTTTTTCTCTTACTTCTAATGGATCATTATGAACTTCTTCAACTTCCCAACCATCTCCAAGATCGGTTTCGTAGGTATATAATAAAACCAATCGCTTATCAATAAAAATTCCAAATACTTGTGGTCGTTTGCCATCATGTTCATGAATTTTTGGAATTCCATCAGGAAACGGATATGGCTTTTGAAAAATTGGGTGAGAAGCGGGTATTTCGATTAACTCATTTTCTGGAAATAGTTTTTTTATTTCTTTTCGAACATATTCATTCATGCCATAATTGTCATCAATATGCAAAAAACCACCAGAAGTGAGGTATTTTTTTAAATTGACAACATCACTATCACTAAAAACAACATTTCCATGGCCAGTCATGTGAACAAATGGATATGAAAATAAATCGGGGCTACTGGGTTCTACAACAGCATTTTGGGGTTTTATCGTTGTGTGAATATTTTCATTACAATAAGAAATTAGATTTGGCAATGATGTCGGATTTACATACCAATCACCTCCGCCACTGTATTTTAGTAAAGCAATTTCTTGTCCTTTTGTCAATATTGAGAATAGAAATAAGAAAAGAATTAGATTTTTTTTCATAAAATTAGTCATTAAAAAACACCACACTATGACATGCAATTATTGCTGCAGTCTCGGTTCTGAGTCTGGTTTTACCCAAAGATACGGGAATAAAATTATTCTCTAAAGCTAGTTCAATTTCTTTGGTAGAAAAATCCCCTTCAGGACCGATTAGAATAGTTGTATCTTTATTCTTTTGGATTATATCCTTCAAGGATTTTTTATCTTTTTCTTCACAATGTGCTATAAATAGCTGACCTTCATTGGTTTTTTTTATAAAATCTTTAAACAGAATAGGTTCGTTCAACTTTGGAAGATAAAACTGTGTCGATTGTTTCATAGCAGAGAGTATGATTTTGTCATATCGATCTGTTTTTATGAACTTTCGTTCAGAATGCTCACATATAATAGGTGTTATTTCCGATACACCAATTTCGGTCGCTTTTTCTAAAAACCATTCATATCGATCATTCATTTTTGTTGGTGCTACGACCAAATGTAAATGATATTTCTTTTTTTCAAAATGTTCAATCGATAGAATTTTTACCGTGCATTTTATATCAGAACCAAGTGTTATTTCTGTTTTAAATAAAAAACCTAAACCGTTGGTTACAAATAGTATATCTCCGCCTTTTTTACGCATTACTTTAATAATATGTTTGCTTTCTTCTTTGGCAAAAGAAAAGCTTTCGGTAGTTTCGTTTATTGTCGGATTATAAAATAATTGCATCTTTTTTTAGAATTGTATTCGTGCTTTTGAAACTACATTTGCTGTTTCAAAATGGTCTAATAAAAACTTTTGATAACCTACAATTCCAATCATTGCAGCATTATCGGTTGTGTATTCAAATTTTGGAACGTAAGTCTTCCAACCTAATTTTTCTTCAGAATCTTTTAATTTCTTTCTAATTCCAGAATTAGCAGAAACCCCGCCACCAATAGCTATTTGATTAATTCCAGTTTGTTTAACAGCTAGTTTTAACTTGTCCATCAAAATTTCAATAATAGTATGTTGAATTGAGGCACAAATATCATTTCGATTTTCGTCAATAAAATTTGGATTTTCGCTAGTATTTTTTTGAATAAAATATAAAATAGCAGTTTTCAACCCCGAAAAGCTAAAATTCAATTCAGGCACATTTGGTTTCGTAAACGTAAATGCTTTTGGGTTGCCTAGCTGAGCATATTTGTCAATCAATGGTCCTCCAGGATAAGGAAATCCTAGTATTTTTGCACTTTTATCAAATGCTTCTCCAACGGCATCATCTGTAGTTTCTCCAATAATTTTCATATCAAAAAAATCATTTACGAGTACAATTTGTGTATGTCCTCCAGAAATAGTGAGTGCCAAAAATGGAAATGTTGGTTTATCAAATCCTTCCTCGTTTATAAAGTGTGCTAAAATATGCGCTTGCATGTGATTTACAGCAATTAATGGAATTTCTAATGCCAATGACATTGATTTTGCAAAAGAACTCCCAACTAATAACGATCCCATCAATCCAGGCCCTTGCGTGAATGCAATTGCCGATAATTGTTCTTTCTTGATATTGGCTTTTTTGAGTGCGGCAGCAACAACTGGAACAATATTTTGCTGATGTGCACGTGAGGCTAACTCTGGGACAACTCCGCCATATTGATTGTGAATGAGCTGATTGGCAACAATATTTGATAATACATTATCGTTTTCTAATATAGCAGCAGCCGTGTCATCACAGGAACTTTCTATTGCTAAAATAAAAACAGGCTCGTTATTCATAAATAGGTACGAATTTTGAATTATATTTGACACAAAATAGAGATTATATTTTCTGTGATGCGAAATTAATGCTTTTTTGCCAAAGCATACATCATTTGAAAAATAAAAATATTTAAAAAACAGTAACATTAAGGATCGTATTATTAAAATAAAGAAAATTGTTTTCCGCTCTATTTTGGGGCTGTTCCTTCTATTGTTAGTACTTGGAATTGCACTCTCAACTTCATTTGTTCAAACAAAAATAGGTGAATATGTGACCAATAGTTTACGGAAAGAATATAAAGCCGATATTAAAGTTGAAGAAGTTTCTGTCACTATTTTTGGTAGCATAAAATTAAAAAAAGTGCTTATTAAAGATGATAAGAAAGACACGATGATTTTTGCTAAAATAATTAAAACCAATGTTTTAAGTTTCAAAAAACTATATAACGGCGATTTAATTTTTGGCGATGTTCGAGTTACGGGTGCCTATTTTATAATGAAAACGGAAAAGGGTCAAAAACTTACGAATCTAGATCGATTTATCGCCCTTTTTGATAGTGGACCACCTTCAGAAACTCCTTTTTTATTAAAAGCAAAAAATATTTATTTGAAGGATTGTCACTATGTTTTGATAGATCATAACCACAAAAATCCAAATGATTTTGAGGCATCAAAAATAAATGCGGAATTAAGTGATTTCAAAATATCGGGGACAAATTTGAAAGTAAATGTTCAAGAAATGTCCTTTTTATATGACCGGGGATTATTTATTAAAAATTTGAAATCTACTTATACCTATACTGAAAAGTATATGAAATTAGAAAATCTGAGGCTGGATACTGAAAATTCATTTTTGGAAGGTTCGGTTGTTATGAATTATGATTTAGATTATTTTTCAGATTTTGAGAACAAAGTTCCATTTGATATCGTTATTAAAAAATCCTCTATTGCTTCAAATGACGTTCGGTTTTTTTATAATGAAATTGGAAGAAACCAACGATTTAAATTAGCTACGAACATCAAAGGGCCGTTAAACGATTTCTCTCTTTCTCGTTTAGTATTGCAGACCGACAAACAAACGAGAATTATTGGAAATATTAATTTTAAAAATATTTTTGGCAATGATTCTCAGCCTTTTTTAATGAAGGGAAATTTTGCCTCATTAGAAACTAATTACAAAGGTCTTTGTCAGTTTTTACCTAATATACTCGGAAAAAACCTGCCTGTTTCATTGGCTTATTTAGGACAAATTAACAGTAAGGGAAGCGTTGAATTGACTTCAAAAAAAATCAATGCAAATTTGAATTTGAATACTGATTTAGGTAACATTCAATCCAAATTTGTTATTAATAATTTAGATAATATAGATGTAGCCGACTATAAAGGAAATGTTATTTTAGATAATTTCAAAATAGGAAATTTTATAAAAAACAAAGATTTTGGAGCTGTCACTTTGAATGTAGATGTTGATGGCATGGGGTTTGACGAAAAATATTTGAATACATCATTTTCTGGAGATGTAAAAAAACTAAATTATAAGGGTTATAATTATTCGCATATTGTGGTTGATGGAAATTTCAAAAAACCTATATTTAAAGGAAATGTGTATATCAATGATCCAAATTTATTTATGGATTTTGATGGTTCAATGAATCTTGGTACAAAAGAAATATCCTATGATTTTCATACTAAAATCGATTATGCCAACTTAGTAAAATTAAAACTAGTAAAATCCGATACCGTTTCTATTTTTAAAGGAGATATAAAAATGAAAATTGCTGGAACAAATCTTGATGATTTGAAGGGCGATGTCACTATTTCTGAAACTTCATTTCAAAATCAAAAAGACACTTATTATTTTGATGATTTTAATATTAAGTCCGTTTTTGACGAAAATAAAATTAGAACTATTTCTATCAATTCTCCCGATATTATTGAAGGAAAATTAGTTGGTAAATTTCAATTTGCTCAATTAAGAAAAATGGTAGAAAATTCTTTAGGGAGTTTATATGCAAATTATTCGCCTAATATAGTGACCAAAGGACAATTCTTGAAATTTGATTTTGCAGTTTATAATAAAATAATCGAAATATTTTATCCAGGAATTTCTGTAGCCAAGAATACGAAAGTAAATGGATTATTAAACTCAAATGACAATGATTTTAAGCTAAATTTTATGTCACCTGAGATTAATGCTTTTGATAATATAATTGAAAAAATCAATATAAAAGTAGATAATAAAAACCCTTTGTTTAATGCTTATTTTGAAATTGATAGTATAAAAACCAAATATTATAAAATTGCTGATTTTAGCATGATTAATGTTACCGCAAAAGATTCGCTTTTTTTGAGAACAGAATTTAAAGGCGGAAAAGAATCTAAAGATTTTTATAATTTAAACCTATATCATACGATAGATGCTCAAAACAATAATGTTGTAGGACTCAAGAAATCCGAAATTATGTTCAAGGATTATTCTTGGCTATTGAATGAAAACGACCAAAATCATAATAAAATTATTTTTGACAAAACGCTTTCCTATTTCAATTTTGACAATTTAGTTCTATCTCATGAAAATCAAAAAGTAGAGCTAAATGGATTGCTAAAAGGAAGTTCCTACAAGGATTTGAACTTGAGTTTTACGAATATTAATTTGAATAAATTAACCCCCGAAATAGATCTTTTTTCTTTTGAGGGGATTCTAAACGGACAACTAAATTTGAAGCAAGATCGTTCTATTTATCAGCCTACGGCTTCCATTGCGGTTGATGATTTAATTTTGAATGGCATTAATTTAGGAAAATTTGGTTTGGAGGTAAAAGGCGATGATTCGCTTGAAAAATTCAATATTAATTCAAATATAATAAAAAACGGCGTAGTATCTTTTTTGGCTTTAGGTGATTTAAATTTTGAGAATAACGAAACCCTATTAAACCTTGATTTGCGTTTGGACCGTCTCAATTTAGGCTCTTTGAATAGATTAGGTGGCGATATTATTACTAATATAAATGGATTTGCTTCTGGAAATATAAATTTTGATGGGTCATTAGAAAATCCTGGAGTGAATGGCCGATTGTTTCTTGATGATGCTGGAATTTCAATACCGTATTTGAATGTCAACTATAATTTTGAAAACAAATCGGTTGTTGATGTTACCGAAAATTCATTTATTGTTAGAAATGCTTCAATACTAGATTCAAAATATAAAACAAAAGGGATTCTTGAAGGAAAAGTTCGTCATAAAAAATTCTCGGATTGGCAGTTAGATTTAAATATAAATTCCAATCGATTTTTGGCATTAGACACAAAAGATTTCGAAGATGCAGCCTATTTCGGAACAGCATTTATAGATGGAATAGCAACAATTTCTGGTCCTGCAAGTGGTTTATTAATAAAAATTGATGCTAAATCTGAAAAAGGAACTTCAATAAAAATTCCTATCAATGATGCAGACGCCATAGGAACATCAAGTTATCTTCATTTTTTATCAAAAAAAGAAAAATATAATTTGGGGAAAGGAATTTCAATAGCACCAAAAAATTATAATGGATTGGAGCTTAAATTTAATTTTGACATCACCGAAAACGCTGACATAGAAGTCATATTGAATCGAAATTCAGGGCATGGAATGAAAGGTAAAGGACGCGGAAACTTATTTTTGGAAATTAATACCCAAGGAAAATTCAATATGTATGGTGATTTTCAAGTCTATGAAGGAATTTATAATTTCAAATATGGTGGACTGATAGGAAAGCGATTTGAAGTAAAAAAATTCGGTTCAATTGTATGGGAAGGAGATCCAATGCGGGCAATCTTAAATTTGGAGGCAATTTATAAAACCAATGCAAATCCAGCTGTATTAATTGAAAATCCTTCCATAAATAAAAAAGTTCCTGTTGAAGTTATAATAGGGATAAAAGGAAATTTAACTAACCCCGAACCTGATTTTTCAATAAATTTCCCCACGGTTAGTTCCGTCTTGAAATCGGAGCTTCAATATCGATTAGACGATAAAGACACGAGATGGACACAAGCCATAAATCTTTTGTATTCAGGAAGTTTTCTTAGTCAAGTTGGAGTTAATTCTACCAATTTAACGAGTAATTTATTTGAAAGTGCAAGTGGAATTGTAAATGATATTTTTCAAGATGAAGATGGAAAACTGAATGTTGGTTTTGATTATGTATCAGCCGATAGAAGACCTGGATTAGAAACCGATGGGCGAGTAGGTGTAACTATATCGTCAAGAATAAATGATAAAATTACCATCAATGGAAAAGTTGGTGTTCCTGTTGGCGGTATCAATGATTCGGCAATTGTTGGTAATGTAGAAGTTTTGTATCGTGTGAACGAAGACGGTTCTTTAAATATAAAAATATTTAACAAAGAAAATGACATTAATTATATTATTGGACAGGGAATTGGATATACTCAAGGAGTTGGAGTTTCTTATGAGGTTGATTTTGATACTTTCAAAGAATTAGTAAGTAAAATATTCAAGAAACAACAAATTGATCGTGCAATAAAATCCGATAGCATTCCTGATTCAACAATAGAAAATGATTATATAATTTTCAAAAAGTCTAATAAGAAACCTACAAAACCAAAAGTAGAACAAGAGGCAATTTTGAAAGAAGAAGAATAGATCGTTTTATTTTATGATTTCTAAAAAATGAATTAAAGTAAATAGCAAAAACTTATCAACGAAAACGATTGAATTTTGCTTTTAATTAAAATATTGAGAAATCCACTTTTTTAAGTCTATTATTATACTAAATTTACATTTTAATACATAATTTATGTCTAAAACAATAAAAAAAATAGGTGTTCTAACATCAGGAGGAGATTCTCCAGGAATGAATGCCGCCATTCGATCAGTAGTGAGAACTTGTGCTTTTCACAACATCGAATGCATAGGGATTTATAGAGGATATCAAGGCATGATTGAAGGTGACTTTGAAGAACTTGGCCCTAGAAGCGTAAAAGACATCATCAATAAAGGAGGGACTGTTTTAAAATCAGCTCGTTCAAAAGAATTTATGTTGCCCGAAGGCAGAAAAAAAGCTCATTTGAATCTTATAAATGCTGGTGTTGACGCATTAGTCGTTATTGGAGGAGATGGAAGTTTTACGGGAGCAGAAATATTCAATAATGAATTTAATTTCCCAGTTATGGGAATACCAGGAACTATTGATAATGATATCTTTGGGACAAGCCACACCCTTGGATATGATACCGCATTAAATACCGTAGTTGAAGCAATTGATAAAATTAGAGACACCGCAATTTCTCACAATAGATTGTTTTTTGTAGAGGTGATGGGACGTGACGCAGGACATATTGCACTAAATGCTGGAATTGGGGCGGGTGCCGAAGAAATTCTAATTCCAGAAGAAAAATTAGGTTTAGAACGACTTTTAGATTCATTAAAAAAGAGTAAAGCATCGGGCAAATCTTCAAGTATTGTTGTTATCGCTGAAGGAGATAAGATTGGTAAAAACGTTTTTGAATTAAAAGATTATGTAGAAGCTAATTTGCCAGAATATGATGTTAGGGTATCGGTTTTAGGACACATGCAACGCGGGGGGTCGCCTTCTTGTTTTGATAGAGTTTTGGCAAGTCGATTGGGCGTGAAGGCTGTTGAATCTTTATTGGAAGGAAAAACAAATTTTATGGTTGGTTTGAAAAATGATACTGTATGCTTAACTCCTTTAGAACAAGCAATTAAAGGAAAATCAGAGGTTGATAGAGAGTTGTTAAGAGTTTCGGATATAATGTCCACTTAAATAAAATAAATATTAAAATTAGAAAGTTAAAATGTCAAAAGTTAAATTAGGAATAAACGGTTTTGGTAGAATTGGAAGAATCGTATTTAGAGAATCTTTCAACAGAGATAATGTAGAAGTTGTAGCAATAAATGATTTATTGGAGGTCGATCACTTGGCCTATTTATTAAAATATGACTCCGTTCACGGAAAATTTTCTGGAAAAGTTGAAGTGAAAGAAGGAAAGCTTTTTGTAAATGATAAACACATAAGAATCACAGCCGAACGTGATCCTGCAAATTTGAAATGGAATGAAGTAGGAGTAGATGTAGTAGCAGAATGTACTGGTTTTTTTACAACTATCGATACCGCAAAAGCTCATATAACCGGTGGAGCAAAAAAAGTAATAATTTCAGCTCCTTCAGCAGATGCTCCAATGTTTGTGATGGGTGTGAATCATCTTGATGCAAAACCAAGTGATACAGTAGTTTCCAATGCTTCTTGCACAACAAATTGTTTGGCTCCTTTGGCCAAAGTTATTCATGATAATTTTGAAATTGTAGAAGGATTAATGACGACTGTTCACGCAACTACTTCTACCCAAATGACAAATGACGGACCTTCTCGTAAAGATTTTAGAGGTGGTCGTTCGGCATTAGTAAATATGATTCCTTCAAGTACAGGTGCCGCAAAAGCAGTAGGAAAAGTGATTCCTTCGCTGAATGGAAAACTTACAGGAATGTCTATGAGAGTTCCAACAGTTGATGTTTCTGCAGTAGATTTGACTGTAAAATTAGCAATGGAAACTAGCTATGAAGAAATTATGTCTGTCTTGAAAAAAGCGTCTGAAACAACCATGAAAGGGATTCTTGGATATACAGAAGATGATGTGGTTTCACAAGATTTTGTTTCGGATCCAAGAACTTCAATCGTTGATGCCAAAGCTGGAATTGGATTGAATGCTACTTTTTTCAAAATAATTTCATGGTATGATAATGAATATGGTTATTCTAGTAAATTAATCGATTTATCCGTTCATATCTCAAGCCTTTAGTATTTTTAATTTATTTCTAAATAGTTAATTGAATAGAATATCTATTGAAATAAATTAATTTTGAATCAAAACAAATTATTATGAAATTATTAGTAGATAGTGGTTCTACGAAAGCCGATTGGATTTCTATAGACGATACTGGGAAAGTTTTATTTACAACTCAGACATTAGGTTTGAATCCAGAAGTTCTAAACGAGCAAGAAATTATTTCAAGGCTAAATGAACGATTTGATATCTCGTTAAACAAAGCAAAAGTATCTCATTTATTTTTCTATGGTGCGGGTTGTGGAACAGATCGTATGAAGGATTTTCTGACAAAAGTTTTTAAAGATTATTTTCAAAATGCCACTATTGTCGTCCATGAAGATACTTATGCCGCAGTATATGCAACTACTCCAAAAAATGAAAAAGCAATAGTTTGCATTCTTGGTACTGGTTCAAATTGTAGCTATTTTGACGGAACACTCTTGCATCAAAAAGTACAATCTCTAGGCTATATTGCAATGGATGATTGTAGCGGAAACCAATTTGGCAGAAAACTAATTAGGGGGTATTACTTCAATAAAATGCCTCAAAAGTTAGCAGCAGATTTTGAAAAAGCCTATGATTTGGATCCTGATGTAATCAAACACAACTTATATAAAACTCCTAATCCAAATGCTTATTTGGCTACATTTGCTAAGTTTCTGATAGTGAATAAAAAATCGGAATTTTGTCAAAAAATTATTTTTGAAGACATGGAAGATTTTGTAGAAAACTATATCAAACAATATGAAAATTGCTATGATGTGCCTATAAATTTTATCGGATCAATTGCTTTTTACCTAAAAGAAGAACTTCAAATTGTATTAGATAAACACGGACTAAAATTAGGAAATGTTCTCCGAAGACCTATCGATGGACTAATTGATTTTCATATTTTGAACAAATAAAATTCTTTATTTTATTGCAATAATAGAAATTTCTATAGACACATTTTTTGGCAAACAAGACACTTGTACCGTTTCACGAGCTGGAGCGGTTTTTTCGTTAAAATAACTTGCGTAAACTTCATTTATCCTAGCAAAATCATTCATATTCATGATGAAAATTGTTGCTTTTACAACATGCTCAAAACCCATATCGGCAGCTTCAAGAACGGATTTAAGATTTTCCATAACTTGCTTAGTTTCTTTTTCAATAGAATCTAAAACCAATTCGTTAGTCACAGGGTTTATTGCAATTTGTCCAGAAGTATATAGCATATTTCCAATTAAAACCGCTTGATTGTAGGGTCCAATTGGTGCTGGAGCATTTTTTGTATAAATTATTTTTTTTGTCATTATTTTAAATTTTATAATCTTCTGTCAGGAGTAGTTCGTTTCTCCCATTTAATATCACTTAACACACCAGATTTAATTCCAATAAAGAAACCCCAAAAAGAATTAGGTCCCATTGGCATCCAATTAAAATCCATTCGCCAACTCAATAAATCGCGTTCAAAACGAAGTTGAGCTCCATTAATACCTTTATTTGCAAAATCATAGCCCGACGATAGTCCAACTTTCCAACGTGGTGTCAAGTCGATATTTGTAGAAAACATTAACGAGTTTCCTGTAATTTTGTTTTCTCGATTAACGTTACTATAAGTTAAAGAATAAGCTAAAGTCAAATCCCAAGGTAATTTTGCGTTAAAAAATTCGGAAGGTTTTTCACTTGTATCATCATTATCTTCACCAAATTGGCTTTGTCGTCTATCGCTAAAATCGGTGCTAGTTCCAAACAAATCATCTTGACGCCCTCCGTTTCTTTCTCCTTGCGAACTTTCATTTTTCTTGGAATTATCACCCTCTTTACTAGAAAAAGAATAATTCATCGTCATGTTGGATCCCGTCATTCGAAACAAACTACCACCATTATTAATATTAAAAGTGTTAATTCTACCCCCAGAATTGCTAATAGCATATGGATCTAATGTTGTAGAAAAATTGATATTCATTTTGTCTTTAAACAATCTCGTTCCACCACTAATAGTTAATGGTGCCCATTTTAGTGAATCAGAACTCATATTATAACTCGTCTGTAAATTTAAGTTACTCAACAAAGAAATCTTCTTCAATTCTGTTTTGGTCGTATCTCTATCGGTTACTTTTGCTTCAAGTGTATTTGCTAGAGAAAAATTAATCAAATTAGAACTTCCTCGACCTGGTGCATTATAAATTCCATTTTGAAATCGCGTATAATCCTTAAAATTACTTCCTGATGCATCTGCTGAATATTTATCATAATATTTTTCAAAACTGGGGGCATAGGAATAGGATATTCCAGGATTAATTACGTGTCGTATTGATTTTATTCTACAATTTCCATTAAAATTAAAAGTACCGTAAATGGTTGTGGAAATTCCTGAACCAAGTGAATAGGTTCTAAAAGAATCAAAACCAGAAACATCTTTATCGATAACTGTGTTGGTGGCATAATCAAAACTTTTGCGAATCGTTTTTAGATACCAAACCTCCTGATAATTTGCACTTGTAGTGACGCTAAAATGTTTAAATATCTTGAAATTTGTGCTAATTGGGATTAAATGTTGCATACCTACTTTTGCATCGTTAAACATTTTTGGTTTAAAAAATAACGAATCGGTCGTAACGATTTTATTCTCACCTTGAACGGAATATTGTAAGTTTATATTTTGAAAAAAGCCTTTCTTATTGCCACTTTTTGTTTCAAAAGGAAATATTCTATCGACATTGGCCTGAAATGTTGGTAATGTCATATTAATTGTTTGTGTTTGTGTGTTTTGCGAATGTGTAGCCGTGAGCGAAAAATTGACTTGAGGAATCGTATTAATTGTTTTGGAATAAGAAATCGATGAGCTTAAAGTATTATTTATCCTAGAGCTTCTATTTACTTGATTTAAAGACTTTTGAAAATAGGAACTACTCCCTAAATTTACAGAGGCAGAAAACCTAGAATTAGGATTTGATTTTTGATCTTTCGAATGTGACCAAATAATATTGTATATATTTGATTTTGAATAATCAGGATATCCTCGCTCACTTTCAATAAGATTTTCAAATCGGATATTGAAATTCCCTCTAAATTTATAGCGTTTCATATAGTTTGTTTCCGCCCGTAACGCATAACTTCCATTCGTATAATAATCTCCCAAAAGGGCCAAATCATAATTATCGCTCAAAGCAAAATAATAACCCCCATTTTGAAAAGAATACCCTCTTGAACGAGTATCATTATAGGTAGGCATAATGATTCCTGAAACACTTTTTTCGGTCATTGGAAAAAACGCAAAAGGAAGTGCTATAGGTGTTGGAACATCAGCAATAACCATATTTGTAAAGCCGATTACAACTTTTTTTCCTGGTACAAATTTCACTTTATTAGTTTGAAAATAATACTCCGGATTATCTACATCTTTTGAAGTTGTAAATCGAGCCCCTTTCATAAAATAAACAGAATCGTTTTCTCTTTTTGTGATAGATGCTTTAATTTTAAAATCATTTTGCTCCGTTCTGGAATTCCAAACTAAGGCTTTTTTTGTTTTAAAATTAAATCTAATAGAATCAGGCTCTATTACATTTGCTCCTTGTTTGAATTTTGGATATTGGGTATATTTTCCAGTTGAATCTTTAATTCTTCCAGCATAAACTTCATCTTTTCCATAATCAAAAATAATTATTCCCGCTTTTAATTCAATATCCTTATAGTATAACTCGGCTTTGTTATATAAAGTTAATTGCTTTTTTTTCTGATTAAATATCTCATAATCGACAGCTTTGCGCTGAATTTGTGCTTCTATAAATTGTTTTTTTGGTTTTATTGTGTCTTTTTTAATAGTATCTGAAACTTTTATCAAATCATTTGAACTAATTTCTGTTTGAAATGTATCGCTTTTTGTAGGAAAACTGGTAGTTTTTGAATTTAATTCTTGAGCATAAATAGAAGAAGATCCTATTGTTAGGAAAAATGATAATAAAACGATATTAAATAAGTTTGTATGCAAAGGTATAAATGCTATTTTTGTAAAAATATGGTTTAGTTTTAGAAGCGTCAAACTTACAGATTATTTTTTTTCAAAAATAGATAAATCTAAAATTTATACCATTACA
>CAIJXW010000174.1 GCA_903824755.1 uncultured Bacteroidota bacterium
ATTTAGTAATTGCCATTTTCTTGCTGCTCAACGGGTTATTTCTTTGGGTTTTTGAAGGAGAATTTAATATTTTAAATTCTGGTTTTGCCGATTTAAGTCCGTTTTTTACAATAGCACCTTGGATTCTAATTTTCTTAATTCCTGCAGTAACTATGCGAAGTTTCTCTGATGAAAAAAAGCAAGGAACTTTGGAATTATTATTGACAAAACCATTAAGCATTTGGCAAATTGTAAATGGCAAATTTTTTGGAGCCTTTCTTCTAATTATTATTGCAATTATTCCCACATTTATATACGTAAAAGTAATTTCGACCCTCGGAATGCCTGAAGGAAATATTGATTTAGGAAGTACTTTAGGATCCTATTTTGGATTGTTGTTTTTGATTTCGTCCTATTCTTCGATTGGCATTTTTACCTCTACCCTATCAGAAAACCAAATCGTTGCCTTTATACTTTCGGTGTTTTTATGTTTCTTTTTCTATTTTGGATTTGAGGGATTGTCTTCAATATTACCCTATTTTTCCAACTTTGTTTCAGGTCTAGGAATGGACAATCATTATAAAAGTATGAGTCGCGGTGTGCTTGACACACGAGATATTATCTATTTTTTGAGTGTGACTGTTTTGTTTCTTTCATTTACTGTTTATAAACTAAAATCAATGAAATTATAATGGAGGCCAATAAAAAAATAAACAGCAAAAAACTGGCTTTTACAATCCTTTTTCTGATTGTTATCAATTTGTTAGGGAGTCTGTTTTTTCATCGATTTGATTTGACAAATGATAAAAGATATACCCTTTCTGAAACAACATTAAATATAATAAAAGACATAGAAGAACCTTTGATAATCGATGTTTTTTTGAAAGGGGAATTTCCAGGAGAATTTAAGAAATTACAAACAGAAACACAGCAATTATTAGAAGAATTTAAGTCCTATAATTCTAATATTGTGTTTCGATTTATAAACCCAATTAGTGAAGACGAAAGTGACGACTATTTGAAACGAGAGGTTTTATTTTCGATATTCCAAATTCAGAATCATGTTGAAAATCCTGAACAAGAAAAGAAAATTAAAAACAAAATTGAAAAAGTTGAAAATATTAATGAGGTTCTGAAAAATTCATTACTTGGCAATTCGATGATGCCCGTCAGCGTCACATTGAACGATAAAGGAAAACAAACCGAAGAAGTCGTATTTCCATGGGCAATAGCTACTTATAAAGGGAAAAGCATAAAAATTCCGTTGCTAAAAAATAGCATTAATGCCACAACAGCAGAAAAAGTAGTCAGCTCGGTTCAGCATCTTGAATATGCTTTTGCAAATGCAACCAATTCTATTTCTAAAAAGAAACAAAAAAAAGTAGTTATTATCCGAGGAAACGGGGAGCTTCCCGATCGCTATATTGCTGATTTTATAAAATCAGTACGCGAGAATTATTTTATTGCTCCTTTTACTTTAGACTCGGTTTTTAAATCCCCAAAAGAAACTTTGCGTTACCTAAAAGAATATGATTTGGCCGTAATTGCTAAGCCTACAGAGTCGTTTACTGATGCAGAAAAACAGGTACTAGATCAATTCATTATTAGTGGCGGAAAAACAATTTGGCTTGTGGATCAAGTCAATATGGAAATGGACAGTTTGTATAATCCGAATGGTTCAAATTTGGCCTTTCCCGCCGATTTAAATCTGAACGATATGTTCTTTAAATATGGAATTAGAATTCATTCTGATTTAATCAAAGATGTATTGGCAACCTCCATTGTTTTAGAAACGGGCACCCCAGGTAGTGCCGCTCAAAAAGTAGAATTACCTTGGTTTTATTCTCCTTTGATTTATCCTTCGGCAGAAGCAAAAAACCCAATAATAACAAACTTAGACGGAGTTAAATTTGAATTTGCGAGTCCGATTGAACTTCTAAAAAACAATATTAAGAAGACAACTCTTTTAGAATCTTCAAAATATTCAAAATTAGTGGGAACTCCAACCGAAGTAAATTTAAAAATGGCTTTCGAAGAACCCAATCAAGCAGACTATAAAGGAACAGGAAATTATCCAGTTGCCGTTTTGCTTGAAGGGAAATTTCATTCTGTTTATGAAAATAGAGTGTTGCCTTTTGAAGATAAAAATTTCAAAAGTAGTGGAGTTAACAATAAAATGATAGTAATTTCGGACGGAAATGTTGTCAAAAATCAATTAAATAAAAATTTGGAAGGAGCCGAATTAGGTTTAGACCAAAGAACAGGAAAATACTATGCCAACAAAGAATTTATGTTGAATTGCGTAAACTATTTGTTGGACGAAAACGGACTTATTAACATTCGGACAAAGGTTGTCAATTTGCCCATTTTGGATAAAGAGAAAGTTTATACCAATTATTTGACTGCACAAATGCTAACTATCGGACTTCCACTGCTCATTTTACTATTATTTGGAATCGTATTTACGTTTTTAAGACAACGGAAATACAGTAAGTAAATGTTAATAAAATTGTTTTCAAATTATAGAAGATTAAGATATATTTGTAAAATGTAATAGTGTTCCGATTATAGGTAAATATAAATCAGAATACATTAAAAAAATAGCCACATCATGAAATTTATAGTATCAAGTTCGTACTTATTAAAGCAACTACAAGTGTTAGGAAGCGTTATCAATAGTAACAATACCCTAGCAATTTTAGATAATTTCTTATTTGAATTGGACAGCAAAAAATTAAGCGTTTCTGCCTCTGATTTAGAAACCACAATGACTGCTGTACTGGAAATTGATTCAACCAGTAAAGGCAGTGTCGCTGTTCCAGCAAAATTATTGTTGGAAATCCTTAAAACTTTTCCAGAACAACCTCTAACATTTACTGTTGAAGAAAATAGTACGATAGAAATAAGTTCAAATTCAGGAAAATATGCTTTGGCGTATGCACCTGGTGAAGAATTTCCAAAGTCAGTAAATCTTGAAGACCCATCAACTACTTTAGTTCCTGCAGATATATTAGCAACTGCGGTTAGCAAAACGATTTTTGCAGCTGGAAATGATGATTTACGACCAGTAATGTCAGGCGTTTTCTTTCAGTTTTCGCCAGAAGGATTAACATTTGTAGCAACAGATGCTCATAAATTAGTAAAATATGCTCGAACAGATGTGAAAGCTTCTCAAGTAGCTGATTTTATTATGCCAAAAAAACCATTAACAATTTTGAAAAGCATTTTGGGTACATCAGATGCCGAAGTAAAAATTGAATATAACGATAGTAATGCTACTTTTTCGTTTGACAATTATGTATTGATGTGTCGCTTAATTGATGGAAAATATCCAAATTATGAAGCGGTTATTCCAAAACAAAATCCAAACAAATTGATGATTGATAGAACACAATTTTTAAATTCTGTTCGGCGTGTGGCAATTTTCTCAAACAAAACTACACACCAGATTCGATTGAAAATTGCGGGAGCCGAATTGAATATTTCTGCCGAAGATATTGACTATTCAAACAAAGCTGAAGAAAGACTAACGTGTGATTATCAAGGAGATGACATGCAAATTGGATTCAATTCTAGGTTTCTAACAGAAATGTTAACCAACCTACAATCCGATATGATTATGCTAGAAATGTCATTGCCAAATCGTGCTGGGATTCTTACTCCAGTAGATGGATTGGACGAAGGCGAAACCGTAACGATGCTTGTCATGCCCGTTATGCTAAACAACTAAATATATAACCAACCATTATATATCGAAAAGCCGCAAGATCTTAATTGAAATTGCGGTTTTTTTTTATTAAAAAAATTTCTGCAATTTTGAAACTTCTGAAGTTCATTTATATCAAATAAATGTTTCGTAACTTTGCAATCTTTACAATAATTTATGAATTTAAAAGATACAATTGTTGCGTTAGCATCACCTTCTGGAGCGGGAGCCATCGCTGTTATTCGGATTTCGGGAGATGATGCAATAAAAATTGGGGCAAGTGTTTTTGAATCTATTTCAGGAAAAGATATTAATAAACAAAAAACCCATACGCTTCATTTAGGCAATATTATAGACGGCAGTAAAATAATTGACCAAGTTTTATTGTCTATTTTCAAAGGCACAAATTCTTATACTGGTGAGAATACAATAGAAATTTCGTGTCATGGCTCGACTTATATCCAACAACAAATTATTCAGTTATTGTTAAGAAAAGGATGCCGAATTGCAAATCCAGGAGAATTTACCTTACGTTCTTTTTTGAATGGAAAAATGGATTTATCCCAAGCAGAAGCCGTTGCCGATTTAATTTCTTCAGATAATGAAGCTTCCCATCAAATTGCCATGCAACAAATGCGAGGTGGATTTTCTAACGAAATTGCTAAACTTAGAGAAGAATTATTAAATTTTGCTTCCCTGATTGAATTAGAACTAGATTTTGCCGAAGAAGATGTTGCTTTTGCAGATAGAACTCAGTTTCGAGAATTGCTGACAAGAATAGAATTTGTTTTAAAGCGATTGATCGACTCATTTGCCGTTGGAAATGTAATAAAAAACGGTATTCCTGTTGCTATTGTAGGTGAGCCAAACGTAGGAAAATCAACATTGCTAAATGCTTTACTGAATGAAGAACGAGCCATTGTTTCAGAAATTGCAGGGACAACTCGCGATACTATTGAGGACGAATTAGTAATCGGGGGCTTTGGATTTAGATTTATTGACACCGCAGGAATTAGAGAAACGGCAGACCTAATTGAAGGTTTAGGAATCAAAAAAACATTTGAAAAAATCGAACAATCTCAAGTTATTTTATACCTTTTTGATAGCATAAAATTCAAAACTCAAAGTTCGGAATATAGTGAAGAAATTGAAAAAATTAAAAATCAATTTCCTTCAAAACCCTTGCTAGTAGTTATTAACAAAGTCGATTTATTGTCAGAATCCGAAATAATAGCTATCAAAAAGCAACTGGAAACAATAGACATTAAACCTGTAACGATATCTGCCAGAGAAAAAATTGGTATTAATGAACTAAAAAATCAATTGCTTTCGTTTTTAAATACTGGTGCCTTACGCAACAACGAAACAATTGTGACTAATTCTCGTCACTATGATTCTTTGCTAAAATCATTGGAAGAAATTCAGAAAGTAAACTATGGACTTCAAACCAATTTATCAAGTGATTTAATGGCAATAGACATCAGAGAAGCACTATACCATTTCGGAATGATAACGGGACAAGTCACTAATGACGAGCTTTTAGGTAATATTTTTGCTAATTTCTGTATCGGGAAATAAAAACAGACTATTTTTAACTACTGCTTTTGATTGAATTTTTTTATAATCTCTTTCAGCTTTTCTTTTCTGAGTATTTCTGCATCTTTTATTTTACTTTGAGCTTTATGCAACTTATCGTTGTGTTTTTTTATGTTTTTTTCGTTATTTCTGCTCATAATAATGCTCTTTTTATTTCTTCTAATGGAAGATTTGTATAGATTAGTTTTTCAATAATTTCCTTTCTAAAGACATCTAAATCATCAAATATAAAATGTTTTGACCAAGAAGTTAAGTTAAATAAATTACGAATCTGTTTGATTTTTTTTGACGTTTCAAAACTTGTTCTAAGAATGGATTTATTGTCAAAATTAGGATTATTTTTGTGTTGATAGGTAACTGTTTTTGCTTCATAGTCAACCTCTAAATAATACAAACACTCTCTGTCGTTATCGGGATAGAAATCTTCCCAAAGTGCAAATCCATATTTGAATTTTGAAGGTGTTTCGGGAACTAATGAAATTAAACGCCATTTGCTGTTGGCCAATCGTCCCCAATGATTAGAAAAACGATACATACCCGTTTTGGTATAAAAATAGCTGCTTCCAGAAGGGCTTATATAATCAAAAGTTTCGAATTTTATTGTTGCAGGATCAATCTCATTAAATATACAAAACGTGTTTTTAAAGGTGCCTGACTTAATATTTTTCAAACGAAATTACTTATTTGATGATTAGTTTTTTGATGCTTATTTTATACTCTGAAGTTATTTTTGCTATATAAATTCCAGGAGCCAAAGTTACAGAAAATTGGGTTGCTCCAGTAATACTATTTTGAATTAGTTTCGTGCCTGAAAGCGAAAAAATTTCAATGATTCCGTTGTTTTCTATTCCAGAAACGGTAAGACTCCCCTTGGTCGGATTTGGATATATTGAAACTCTACTATCCGATTCTTTATCTACTGACAAAGTCGAAAACCAGGCATCACCGCTATGACTTCCCCAAATATAGTCGGCTAAACTCGGGTAATCAATAAATGGATTTCTATTCATTTGCCAAGTATAAACAACATTATTTCGGTTCATTTCAAAATCATCAGATGGATCAGAAACATTCCAACTTAGAAGTGTCGCCAAATCACCTATTTGTCCTAAAATTCCATCAATTGGATTGCCGTTAACAACATTCAACCCATTATAACGCACCGTCATATAGAATACCGCTCGAGCAACATCGCCATGCCAACTTCCTTGCGAACCTTGAGGGCCGTTATAATCTACGCCATAATTCCTATTGTTGCGGGAGCTATTCTCTGGACTATCTTCTGCCCGAATATGATGTGCATCGGCATGTCCCGCTGCAATATCATTAGCATCTGTTGGCAACCAAATATCAATTCCATCAGGAACATTTGAAGTAGCATCAGCAAAACCGCCACGAGATTGACAATATATATGTTCACGATTCCAAAAACCAGTTCCACTTGTTCCTGTTTGGACGTCTAATTTAGAGCGAGGTTGTTCGACATACATCAACCAAACTTGACTACTGTTTTGTGGATTTTGATCAGCCTCTTTCAATATATCATAAGCATCGCCATAGTTATGTTCTCTAACCACGTTTGGGTTAGCAATAATATCTTGAATTGCTTGTTTTAAAATAGCACCTGACTTGCCTTCTAGCGATGCATAATATCCCGCAGGAGCAGTACTTGATACTATTGCGTAAGAAGGATTTAATGGTGTTCCCCAAGGTTGAACGCTAAAATCATTATCATGAATTCTAACCTCAACATTATCATTTATTTTTGTGAATCCTGAAGGCAAAAGGCTCAAAGAAATTTTCATTGTTTCGTCTCCTTCATTCAAAACATCATCTGTAAGAACAATGTTTTTTGAGGCTGAAATACTACCGCTTGGAATAATAACTGATAAATCTCCTGAATAATCTTCATTATTGAACGTGCCATTATCAAGTGAATATGTAAAGTTCAAATCACTTGTTGTAGCGGTTTGTAGGGTGTAATTAATTGTAAATGTGTTTCCTTCTGTTAATTCTCCTGATGGATTTAAAGTTATCGTCAATCCATTCATGACACTACCTGAACCATCATTATTTGCTCCTGGAGTGGGTGTTTTTACTTCATAAGTACCGTCAACTTTTCTTTGTATCGATTTTGTAGACGATGCTAAAGTTTGATTTTCATTCGTGCAAATAGTAATTCCAAAAATAGTCATTAAGGAAGAAGGTTGGTTTGTATTTGAATTTGAATAGGCCAAAGCATCTATCAAATTAGTAGTAAAAGCAGCAGTATTTAGCGGAAAATCGGTTGCATTTCCTATATAAAGAGCAACCGCATCTGGACCATTTTGTATTGTTGATTGCAGAAATGTAGCCATTGGCGAAGGCGAAACGCCTGTGTTTCCAAAGTGAATTATACCGTTGATATCGGTTGAAAAACCATCAAGGTCAAATGCGAAATAGCTTGAAGTTCCACTATAAGGAGAAGTATTACCTCCATTAAAAAAAACCAATACATATCCGTTGAGAGAAAAATTGGGGGTACTCGATTTTAATTCGACAAATTCCAAGATATCTGAACTTGGCGTATCGGCATCTATTTCATTAATCACAACTTGAGAAAAGCAGTTGAAAGTGAATAAAAGTGTTGCGAAAACCGTGATTAATTTCATAAAAAATATTTTGGCAAATTTACCATAAAATTATTGGAAGAAAAAATACAATAAAGTTGTCAATTGTATATTTATCATTTTGAAGGGTAAAAAACATATTAATTTAATATTAAAAAATGTACATTTGCAAAAAATTTGTCTTTTTATAATAAAAAGAATAATTTAAACAATTAGAATACAGATAGTTATATAATTTATGAAAAAAATAGTTGAATACCGAAAACTTCTAAATGTAGATAAAACGGCAGAATTAAAAGATTTGAAAACCATTTATCGCAATGCGATGAAAGAAGCTCACCCTGATAAATTTCAAGGAGACGAAGCGGGTTTGAAGGAAGCCGAAGAAAATTCAAAGAAAATAATTGAAGCCTATCATTTCTTGGTTAGCATCAATCCAGAAACAATAAAACTAAATTTACCCGAATATACAGAAACAATTGCAACGGCAACTATAACGGATTATAAGTTTGTAGATGGTCGCCTGATTATCAATTTTTCTAACGGTAGCGTCTATGAATATATAAGTGTTCCAAAGGCAACCTATGTGAAAATGGTCAATGCAGATTCTCCTAGTAGATTTGCAAAAAGACATATTTTAAACTCATTTACTTGGAGAAAAACAATCAATCAGGATTAAGAAACTTTTTTCTCATTTATTATAAAAAACAAAAGACATGCTACTCGCGTGTCTTTTGTTTTTTATGTCAAAAA
>CAIJXW010000175.1 GCA_903824755.1 uncultured Bacteroidota bacterium
AAAAACGGCACAACAAAATAGAAAACCCAGTATTATTTCTACGCATGGAATGCTATATCCTGAAGGGTTAAAAAAATCAAAATGGATAAAAAAAGCCTCTTTATTATTATATCAAAAAGAAGATCTAAAAAACACAACCGCTTTTCATGCCACTAGTGAGCAAGAA
This sequence comes from uncultured Bacteroidota bacterium, assembly GCA_903824755.1. Classification (GTDB taxonomy): domain Bacteria; phylum Bacteroidota; class Bacteroidia; order Flavobacteriales; family Flavobacteriaceae; genus Flavobacterium. The sequence continues at coordinate 167 of CAIJXW010000175.1, forward strand.
AAACAATTTATCAGAGCGTTTGGATTGGTTCAGCCGATAGCAGTGATTCCTAACGCAATAGACACCAGTAATTTTGGATTACCCAATTTTGAACCAAAAATAGGAAGTAGAAAAGTAGGTTTTATGGGGCGATTAGCTCCGATAAAAAACATTGAAACATTAATAGAAGCATGGGCATTAGCAGCACCAATAACAAATCATCATGAGCTTATAATTATAGGAGATGGAGATTTAGTTTATAAAGAAAAATTAGAAAAATTAGCACATGATTTGGGGGTTTCAAATATCAACTATACAGGGTTTCTGTCAGGTGTTGCCCAAGACAATATTTTATCCGAATTAAGTTATTTAGTATTGCCAAGTTTAAGTGAGAATTTTGGAATGGTGGTTCCTGAAGCATTATGGAAAGGGATTCCAGTTATAGCTTCAAAAGGAACGCCATGGGAAGAATTAGAAACACACAAATGTGGCTGGTGGATTACTAATGACGCTATAAATCTAGCTCGAGCATTAGAAATCGCACTTGAAATTCCAGAAACCGAACGAATCGCAATGGGACAAAGAGGAAATAAACTAATTAGTGAAAAATACACATTGAATGCGGTGGGAAGCATGATGAAATTGTTTTATCAATGGATAGTATTTGGTGGTGAAAAACCCGAATTTATAAATCTAAAATAATAAAATGAGCGAACTAAAAGTAGATCTTTCAAAGTTTGAAAATTGGCTAAGCACCAAAAACAAAATAGGCCGTGCCTTATGGTCTGTTACTAATTTATTTTTGTTTAAACCCTTTTTTCTGTCTTTTTTTAATCCATGGCGATTATTTATTTTGCGTTGTTTTGGTGCAAAATTGAACTCAAAATCAGTAATATATTCCAGCGTAAATATTTGGGCACCATGGAATTTAGAGATGGAAGAATATGCCACATTGGCTACTGGGGTGACAGTTTATAATACTGGAAAAGTCAAAATAGGGAAACACACAACGGTTTCGCAAAGAGCCTATTTATGTCCTGGTTCGCATGATATTTATAACCCAAAATTCCCTATGATTTGTGCTGATTTGATTATAGAAGATCAAGTTTGGATAGCCACCGAAGCCTTTGTTGGAGGAATGGGAACAACAATTGGGCAAGGAGCGGTAGTAGGAGCAAGAGCATGTGTTTTTAGTGATGTTGAACCTTGGACAATAGTAGGTGGAAATCCAGCAAAATTTATAAAAAATAGAATAATCAAAAATGGATAATTCACCATCTCTAACTGCAATTATCCTCACCTATAATGAAGAAATTCATTTGCAACGTTGTCTGGATTCACTAAAAGGAGTGGCATCGAAAATAATTATAATCGACTCTTTTTCGGAGGACAAAACAAAGGAAATTACCGAAACCAATGGAGCCCGTTTTTATCAAAATCCTTGGACAAACCATTCGGTTCAATTTAATTGGGCATTAGAAAATTGTCCAATAAAAACGAATTGGATTATTAGACTTGATGCCGATGAATATCTAACGCCTGAATTGCAAATAGAGATAAAAGAGAAACTTTCTAATCTTGATGATTCTATTTCTGGGATAGAAATTCCCCTGAAAAGAGTTTTTTTAAACAAACACATGAAAAGAGGTCTTGGTGAGATAAAAATGATACGTCTTTTTAGAAAAGGAAAAGCAAAAATTGAAAACCGATGGATGGATGAGCATATAGAAATTCTGGAAGGAAAAACGATTTCTTTTCAACATTCTTTTGCTGATCATAATCTAAATGATTTTGGCTGGTGGACTTCAAAACACAATACGTATTCTAATCGAGAAGTTATAGAATTGCTAAATATTGAATTTAATTTACTGAACATAAATGCAACGGCAGTGCTAAGTGAACAGGCTTTGCATAAAAGAAATCTGAAATTAAAATATGTAAAATTGCCTTTGTTTTTTAGGACTTTCACCTACTTTATTTACAGATATATATTTAGATTGGGTTTTTTAGATGGAAAAGAAGGTTTTTTGTGGCATTTTTTTCAAGGTTTTTGGTATAGAACTCTAGTAGATGCAAAGATTTTTGAAATAAAAAAAGCCTGTGGTTCTGATGTCGAGAAAATGAAAATTTACATTAAGTCAAAATATAAAATTGACCTCCTTTAGTTTCAAATATCTAAAATAAACTTATTTTTTCCAATGAAAATCTCCATAATTACTGTTTGTTATAATAGTGAATCAACACTAGAGAAAACGATTCTTTCCGTGGCGAATCAAACCCATAAAGATGTTGAATATATTATTATTGACGGCAATTCAAAAGACGGAACAGTAGAAATAATAAAGCAATACAGCAATAAAATAGATCATTGGATTTCAGAGCCAGACAAGGGACTTTATGACGCTATGAACAAAGGAATTGCTTTGGCAACGGGAGAAATCATTGGGATATTAAACTCTGATGATACTTTTTATTCCAATAATGTTCTTGAACAAATTGCCGCTTTTCATACAGATAATGAAATCGATGCTTCTATTGGAACGATTATCCAACACAAAGAAAACGGAAAAATTGTTCGGATTTATTCTTCCAAAAATTGGAGAGAAGACAAGTTAAAAATTGGTTTTATGCCTCCGCATCCTTCCATTTTTTTCAAAAAAGAATTGTTTGATAAATTTGGAAATTATGATCTAGGATTTAAAATTGGTGCTGACTATGAGCTTATTACTCGTTTCTTTCTAAAAAATACTATTTCCTGGAAATATTCTGATATAACGACAACAGCTATGTTAGTTGGCGGATTGAGTAGCTCTGGCACCTCTTCCTACAATCTAATTACGAAAGAAATTCAAAAAGCTTTAATGATGAATAATATTCAGTTTGTTCCAACAAAAATTAAGTTTCGTTTCATCTGGAAATTAATAGGTTTTTTGAAAAAATGACAACAAAGAAAAGAATTATCATTACAGGAACATCAGGTTTTGTAGGCAGTAATCTAAAAGCTCATTTAGGCCCTTTCTATGAAATCGAAACTTTGAAGGCACGTTTTGTTTCAAATCAAATATTTAATTTAGAAGCAGAAGCAATAGTGCATCTCGCTGGAAAAGCCCACGATTTGAAGAATTGTTCCTGTCCAGAGGAATATTATTATGCTAATTTTGAGTTGACCAAACAATTATTTGATGCGTTTTTAATTTCAAAAGCAACGATTTTTATTTTTATGAGTTCAGTAAAAGCAGTTGCAGATGAAGTGGAGGGGATTCTAAAAGAAGATTTTATTCCCAATCCAAAAACACATTATGGAAGTTCGAAACTGATGGCAGAAAATTATATTCTCAACCGTCAATTACCAGCAGGTAAAAAAGTTTATATTCTTCGACCTTCAATGATTCATGGGCCTGGAAATAAGGGCAATCTCAATTTATTATTCGCAATCGTAAGCAAAGGGATTCCTTGGCCATTGGCCGCATTTCATAACAAACGTTCTTTTTTGGGAATTGATAATCTTTGTTTTGTAATTAAAGAGTTGCTAGACAACAACACCATTTTATCAGGAGTTTATAACCTTTCGGACAATCAGGTTGTTTCCACAAATGAAATTATTGTTCAAATTTCAAATTCAAAAAATAGTAAACCAAGAATGGTTTCCATACCTAAAAAAATTATTGTAATCTTTGCCAGAATCGGTGACTTATTTCATTTACCTTTAAATTCAGAGCGTTTGAAAAAACTCACAGAAAGTTATATCGTTTCAAATGACAAAATAATTAAGGCAATAGGTAAGCCATTTCCGTTTTCGGCAGTTGAGGGATTCAAGAAAACATTTCAATCGTTTCGATATGATCAATAGATTTTTTGCATTAGTACTATTATTTTTTCTACTACCAATTTTTGTCTTAGTAGCAATTTTTATATTCTTTGAAGATGGATTTCCTCTGTTTTTCGAACAAAAAAGAGTAGGAATAAATCATACTTTTTTTAAAATATATAAGTTTAGAAGTATGAAAAAGAATACGCCCAACGTTGCCACACATTTATTAGTAAATCCTGAAAAATATGTATTAAAAACGGGACGGTTTTTACGAAAATTAAGCCTTGACGAACTGCCTAATTTAATCAATATCATTAAAGGCGAAATGGATTTCGTGGGGCCAAGACCTGCATTATATAATCAAGATGATTTGATGGAACTCAGAAAAAAATCGGGTGTACATCAATTAAAACCAGGAATAACGGGTTGGGCGCAAATTAATGGTCGAGATGAAATATCCTTGGAAGAAAAAGTAAATTTTGAAATCGAATACTTAAATAGAAAATCAATTGGATTTGATATAAAAATTATAGCTCTGACGTTTACAAGTATTTTGAAAAGTGACGGGATTAAACATTAAAAGAAATATAACAAAATCAGGACATCTTATATTTATTAAAGAAATTTTTGAAGTTAAATAAAGAATAGAATAATGAATAATTCTAAAATATGGCTTTCTTCACCCCATCTTGGAGGCACCGAATATGCTTTTGTGCAAGATGCTTTTAGTTCAAATTGGATAGCACCTCTTGGGCCAAATGTAGATGGTTTTGAGTTGGATTTAGAAAAATATTTAGGCGAATCTGTTTCGGTTGGGGCATTGAGTGCAGGAACAGCGGCTATTCATTTAGGATTAATTCTTTTGGGAGTTTCAAAAAATGATGAGGTTTTAGTGCAAACTCATACCCATAACGCCTCAGTAAACCCAATAATATATCTAGGTGCAACCCCTATTTTTATAGATAGTGAGCTAGACACTTTCAATCTATGTCCCGAGATTCTTGAACAAGCTATTGTTGACAGAATTAAAAAAGGGAAAAAACCAAAAGCAATAATTGCCGTTCATCTGTATGGAATGCCTTATAAAATAGAAGCCATTAGAAGCGTTGCAGATAAGTATGAAATTCCGATTCTTGAGGATAGTGCTGAAGCATTAGGCAGCAATTTTAAAGGTCAAAAATGTGGTACTTTTGGAGATATAGGAATTTTGTCATTTAATGGAAATAAAATCATAACGACTTCTGGCGGAGGAGCGATTGTAACAAAAACGAAAGCTTTGAAAGAAAAAGCACTTTTTTTTGCAACACAAGCACGAGATGTAGCACCGCATTTTCAACATTCAGAAATTGGGTATAATTATCGTTTAAGTAATATATGTGCAGGAATTGGTCGGGGGCAAATGCAAGTTGTAGATGCTCACATCGAAAAACGAAGAGCTATTCATGACTTTTATGTTATTCTTTTCAAGAATATTGAAGGAGTAAATGTTTCTGAAGTTCCAAATGCCGATTATTATTCTAATTATTGGTTAACTACAATACAAATCGACCCTAAAATAACTCGTGGAATCACTAGAGAGACATTACGTTTAGCATTGGATTCAGAAAACATCGAATCCCGTCCATTTTGGAAACCCATGCACATGCAACCTGTATTTGAAAAATTTCCCTATTATGGAACTCAAATTGCAGCATCGCTTTTCGAAAACGGGTTGTGCTTGCCTTCAGGTTCAAATTTGACAGAAGAAGAAAAAAATAGAATTTCTTTTGTAGTAAAAAAAATCTTTTCTAAACAAAGTGTTTAAAGCCAATTTAAATCATGTCAAAAAGAATATTTGATATATTATTTTCAAGCATCGGACTTCTTTTTTCTTTGATACCAATACTTATTTTCTATGTTTTGGCCACTATTGATACGCGTCAAAACGGATTTTTTTTGCAACAAAGAATTGGGCAATTCGGTAAACCGTTTACGATTTATAAATTTAGAACCTTTGGAAACTCAATATTAAGACCAATTTCTAGGTTTGGAAGGTTTATGCGAAATTCAAAAATAGATGAGTTGCCACAATTATGGAATATTCTGATTGGCGAAATGAGTTTTGTAGGCCCAAGACCAGATATTGCAGGGTATTATGATATACTTGATGGCAAAAATAGAAGAATATTAGAATTAAAGCCAGGATTGACTAGTCTTGCAAGTTTGAAATATGCAGAGGAAGACATGTTGTTGTCACAACAGGAAAATCCACTAGAATATAATGATAGTATTCTTTTTCCAGACAAGATTAAAATGAATTTAGAATATTATTATTCCCATTCAATACGAGGTGATATTGAGATTATTTGGAAGACAATAGTTAGAAAAAAAGGAGTTCATTGACAAAAAAAGATTAATTAACCATAATTATAAAAATTAAGAATCTTCAAAATAATAGTTTCGTATTTTTTTTATAAAAAAATCTTTAAATAGATTTCAAACAAATTTTTCGGCATATATAAATTTATATTAGTTTTGTACAATAAATAATGACTATGCAAAAGAAAATAATAATTACAGGTGGCGCAGGATTTATAGGCTCTCATGTTGTTAGGCATTTTGTGAAAAAATACCCAGAATATTCAATAATAAATTTAGATAAATTGACCTATGCGGGCAACTTGGAAAATCTAAAAGATGTTGAAAACGAGCCTAATTATAGATTTGTTCAATTGGATATTGTCGACTCAGGGGCTATTCAATCTTTTTTTGAACAAGAACAACCTGATGGCATAATTCATTTGGCAGCGGAGTCACATGTCGATAGAAGTATTAGTAATCCTATGGAATTTGTGATGACAAATGTTGTTGGGACTACTAATTTATTGAATTCGGCCAAAAATATTTGGGGAACACGAAAAGACGTACTTTTTTATCACGTCAGTACAGATGAGGTATATGGAACGCTTGGCGAAACAGGTAAGTTCACGGAAGAAACCCCATATAGCCCAAATTCTCCTTATTCGGCCTCAAAGGCAAGTAGCGATCATTTAGTTCGAGCCTATCACGAAACTTTTAAAATACCTGTAAAAATATCAAATTGTTCAAATAATTATGGATCGTTTCATTTTCCAGAAAAATTGATTCCGTTATTTATAAATAACATAAAAAATAATAAACCTTTACCAGTTTATGGAAAAGGAGATAATATTCGGGATTGGCTTTTTGTAGAAGATCATGCTAAGGCTATAGATGTTATTTTTCATGAAGGAAAAGTGGGGGACACTTATAATATTGGAGGTAATAATGAATGGAAAAATATTGATTTGATAAAATTATTGTGTAAAATAATGGATAATAAACTGAACCGAGAAATTGGCACTTCCGAAAAGTTAATTTCGTATGTAACTGATAGAGCGGGACATGACTTTAGATATGCAATTGATTCAAGTAAGTTAATGACGCAATTAGGCTGGAAACCATCGGTTACATTTGAAGAAGGATTAGAAAAAACAGTAGATTGGTTTTTGAATAATGAAACTTGGCTTCAGAGGGTAACGAGTGGAGCATATAAACAGTATTATGAAAATCAATACAAAAAATAATAACGTTGATTACCGCTATTTTGCTGGATACTTTTCATTTATTTTGTCAGTTTACACGAAACTATTAGATTTATCGCCATAAATATTGTTAATTTGCCGGATAATTACAGGCTCTCAAAATAATATTTTAGTTATGATCACAAATAAAAAATACATTTCTTTCTTTTTTTTCGTATTACTGTTAAACATTAATCTAAAAGCACAATCAAAATTAAATACAGTTTCATTAGAATCATCTTATGGGTATTCAGGAGTAATCAGTCCTTATTTAGGACAATATAAATCAGATTTTTCAGGTTTAACTAATTTTAACTTGGGACTCCGTGTAATGATATCAGAAAAATTAGGATTTAGAGCTGAACTTGTTACAGATAAATTTGAAAATGATCCAGGCGGAAAATTTGGGGTCATTATGAGTAGAATTGGCGCTCAAGTATACTATAATTTGGGTAAAGATTTTGGATTACCCTACATTTTTAATGAAAACCTAGGGCTACTGGTTCATGTTGGAGGAGGATATACAGTATCGAGACCGAAATTTGCTTCCATTCATGAAAAAATTGGTAATATAATAATTGGAGTTACTCCTCAGGTAAAGTTGACAGAAAAAATAGCCTTATTTTCAGATATCTCTTATATCGTTAATACGAAACAACATTACCGTTTTGACGGGTCTCTATATAATCAAAATGTTGAATCTACAACTGGATTTCATTATAATATTAGTATTGGGTTAATGTTTTATTTAGGAGGAAACAGACATCATGCTGATTGGTACTAATAAGTATATATAAAAAAATATATGCCTAAAAACAAAATAAATGCTTTTTTCCAATTTTTAATAAATTTTAGAAACGAGAAAATCAATTTTAATGATTTTAAATATTTACCCGGCTGGGTAATATTATATATTGATATATTTATAGTTCTAATAGGAGTATTAGTCAATTATACCGTACTTTCTGTTGTTGACGCCAATATACTAGTAAGTTTTCCAATTAATCTAAAAATATTTTTTTACTTAGCGACCCATGCTTTTTTCTTTATTATTTTTAAAACCTATTCAGGTTTAATTCGACATTCTACTCATATTGATGTAGTAAAACTATTTTTGGCTATTTCATCGGCAAACCTTTTTGTAATTGCTCTTGATAATTTTCAGTCTTTAATTACAACAAAAAAAATATTTCATACCACAGCAGTAATTTTTACTTTTTTATCAAGTTTTAGTTTTCTGTTATTGTTTCGAATAGGAATTAGAATGATTTTTGAAAAGTTATCCGTTCAAAATACAAATCAAAAAAAAATAAAAACACTTGTTTTTTGTACAGGTTCAAATGCAATTCCACTTATTAGGGCTTTGACAGAAGGTGTTTCTAATAAATTTGAAATTGTTGGATTTGTAACTAATGATTATAATATTCATGGAAAAAGAATTTTTGGAATAAAAGCATATAGTTCAGACAGACCATTACCAATTTTGCTTCGTCATTTGAAGATTGAAGCAATAATCATCGGAGATGACACATTGTTAAAAACAATAGACAATAAGGTTATCGTTGAAAGTCTAGAAAAAGGAATAAAGATATTCAAAGTCCCATTATTAACTGAAAGTGACTCGCTTAATGATATTCAAAAAAAGGTAAGAAGCATTAATATTGAAGAGTTACTGCAGCGAGATTCAATCTATTTAGACAAATCAAATATTTCTGATGCAGTTTTTAATAATATAATATTAGTCACAGGTGGCGCTGGTTCGATAGGTTCAGAAATTGTTTCTCAATTGGCTAATTTTAACCCAAAGACTATATTAATAGTTGATCAGGCAGAAACCCCTTTGCATGATCTTGAACTTGAATTAATTAAAAAATTTCAATTTATTGATTTAAAATTTATAATTGCTGATGTTCGCGATGAAATAGAAATGGAAAATATTTTTATAAAATATCAACCCAACATTATTTATCATACAGCTGCCTATAAACATGTTCCTTTGATGGAAAAAAACATATCGCAAGCCATATTAGCAAATGTTATGGGCACACAAAACGTTGCCAATTTAGCTGTAAAATATAAAGCTTCAAAATTTGTGTTTGTTTCTACCGACAAAGCGGTAAACCCCACAAATATTATGGGAGCTTCAAAACGAATAGCCGAAATTTATATACAATCTTTATCCAAAAAGAAGGAAGATAGTTCAGTTAAAACAAAATTCATCACTACCCGTTTCGGTAATGTATTGGGTTCAAACGGCTCTGTTGTTGAGTTGTTTAAAAAGCAAATTTCTGAAGGCGGGCCAATTACGTTAACACATAAAGATGTTACTCGATTTTTTATGACGATTCCAGAAGCGTGTCAGTTAGTTTTAGAAGCTGGAGCAATGGGAGATGGTGGTGAGATTTTTCTTTTTGACATGGGTGAATCAGTTAAAATATATGATTTAGCAAGAAACATGATTTTGCTATCTGGGCTAAAACCATTAGTGGATATAGAAATTAAATTTGTAGGACTTCGCCCTGGAGAAAAATTATATGAAGAATTACTTTCGGACGAATCAATAACAATGCCGACTCATCATCAAAAGATTATGATTGCAAAAGAAATGCATTTTAATCAAGAGGAAAGTGTTATTTTGATTGAAAAATTAATTAAAGCAGTCAGAAATTCGGACGAAAATTTAGCATTAGAATTGATTCGAGAATTAGTGCCAGAATATCAAAAGCCAGAATTTTATAACAGCATAAAAACAAAAACAACATAATGAAAAAATTTTCAATATTATTTTTACTTGCATTACTAATTCAGTCGTGTGCTACAAAAAAAGATGTTTTGATGTTTCAGGATATTAAAGAAAATAACCAAACCAATATTGTTTATTCAAGTCAGAAAATACAAGTTAATGACATACTGGACATTAAAGTAAATGCTCTAATACCAGAAACCACCTCAGCCTATAACATCAACAATTCGATTAGTGCAGCTGCTAGTTCGCCACAATTATTGAAGCTACAAGGCTATTTAGTTTCAATAGACGGCGAAATTTCATTTCCAATACTCGGAAAAATAATGGTTAAAGGAAAAACGACAAGTGAAATAGAAGACTATTTGAAAGCACAATTTGAAATCAAAGATCAAATAAAAAATCCATCGGTAATAGTTAGGGTAATAAACAGTAAATTCACAGTTTTGGGAGAGGTTAGAAGTCCAGGCACTTATGAATTTTCAGAACAAAACATCACGTTACTTCAAGCAATAGGCTATGCAGGAGATTTGACTATCGGGGCAAAAAGAAAAGGAGTTTTAATTATTAGAGAAGATAATGGTATAAGACAACAGGCTATTATTGATTTGACTTCCACTAAATGGTTTGATTCACCTTATTATTATGTGAAACAAAATGATATAATATATGTCAATCCTTCTGGTCCAGTTATAAAAAGTGCTGGTTATATAGGTAATTTAGGTACTTTTTTAAGCGTTTTCACTTTGGCGTTAAGCACAATATTATTAATAATAAGATAACAATGGAATCCAATCAATCTTCAAATATAGAATCAATTCAGAAAATAA
>CAIJXW010000176.1 GCA_903824755.1 uncultured Bacteroidota bacterium
ATTATATGAGTATTTTTATAGGGGTTAAATTATAAAAATACACTTATTAACAACAAAATTGTATAAATTGATAAATTTTAATATTATTTTTGTGAAACAATTTAATAGCTTTGCATCATTAAAAAAATGTAAAATTTTCTAAACTAATTTCTATGGCAACTTTACGATTTCAAGCTTTAAAAGAAGCATCAAACAGAGAATTAATAAAATTTGACGAACTAGATAAAAAATCTACACTATTTGGTTCAAATGTTTTTAATGATAAAGCGATGCGGCAGTATCTAACTCCCGATGCTTTCAAAGGGGTTCGTGATGCGGTTTTGCATGGGACAAAAATTGATAGAAAATTAGCCGATTATATAGCAATGGGAATGAAAGAATGGGCTTTGTCAAAAGGAGTAACCCATTATACGCATTGGTTTCAACCCTTAACGGGAACTACTGCCGAAAAACATGATGCTTTTTTTGAAACTTCTTATGATGGAAGCGATCCAGTTGAAAAATTCGGTGGCGGTCAACTAGTTCAACAAGAACCTGATGCATCAAGTTTTCCAAATGGAGGAATCAGAAACACGTTTGAAGCTAGAGGATATACTGCTTGGGATCCCACATCACCAGCTTTTATTTTTGGAACAACATTGTGTATTCCAACCGTTTTTATTTCTTATACAGGCGAAGCATTAGATAACAAAATTCCATTATTGAGAGCATTATCTGCAATGGACGATGCTGCAACGGAAGTGTGTAAATATTTTGATAAAAACGTAAAAAAAGTTACTGCTACATTAGGTTGGGAACAAGAATATTTTTTGATTGACAAATCATTAGCTAATTCTCGTCCTGACATTATGATGACGGGAAGAACCTTATTAGGGCATACCTCTGCAAAAGGACAACAGCTTGATGATCACTACTTTGGGTCTATTCCTACACGTGCATTAACCTATATGAGAGATTTGGAACAAGAGTGTATGTTGCTCGGAATACCCGTAAAAACACGTCATAACGAAGTAGCACCAAACCAATTTGAGTTAGCTCCAATATTTGAAGAAACGAATTTGGCCGTTGACCACAATTGCCTATTAATGGACGTCATGCAAAAAGTTGCCGAACGTCATGACTTCAAAGTATTATTTCACGAAAAACCATTCAAAGGAGTTAATGGATCTGGAAAGCACAACAACTGGTCTCTAGCAACTGATACGGGTATCAATTTGTTAAGTCCAAGCAAAACGCCAATGAGCAATTTGCAATTTTTGACATTCTTTATCAATACTATAAAAGCCGTAAATGATTATGAAGCTTTATTGAGAGGAGCTATTGCAACAGCCAGTAATGATCACCGATTAGGAGCAAATGAAGCACCGCCAGCAATTATTTCAGTATTTATTGGAGCTCAGTTAACAAAAGTCTTGGCCGAATTAGAAGGTGTTACCACTGGAAAACTTTCGCCAGAAGAAAAAACGGATTTAAAACTAAATGTTGTCGGAAAAATTCCAGATGTTTTGCTTGACAATACGGACAGAAATAGAACTTCTCCTTTTGCATTTACTGGAAACAAATTTGAATTTAGAGCTGTTGGGTCTTCTGCAAATTGCGCCAATGCAATGACTACACTAAACACAATTGTTGCAAAGCAGTTAAAAGATTTCAAAATTGCAGTTGATGCTTTGATTGAAACGAACGATATGAAAAAGGACGATGCCATTTTCAATGTTTTGAGAGAATATATCAAACAATCAAAGAAAATTCTTTTTGAAGGAGATGGATATAGCGAAGAATGGGAGAAAGAGGCTAAAAAAAGAGGGTTGAGCAATTTTAAAACAACTCCTGAAGCACTAAAAGCGAGAGCGTCAAAACAAGCATTGGATTTATTTTCAGAAATGGGAATCATGAACCACATAGAAGTAGAGGCTCGATATGAAATAGAATTAGAAGAATATACCAAAAAAATTCAAATCGAAGGTCGTGTTTTGGGAGATTTATCGCAAAATCATGTTATTCCGACCGCAATTCGTTATCAGAATACACTAATTGAAAACGTAAAAGGATTGAAAGAAATTTTTGGAGCAGATTTTGAAAAAATAGGGAAAGAACAAATTTCGCTAATCAAACAAATCTCTGCCCATATTGAAGGAATAAACACTAAAGTCGATGAAATGACCGAAGCCAGAAAAAGTGCAAATATCTTGACCGATGCACAAAAAATGGCCGAAGCTTATTGCAATAATGTAAAACCATATTTTGAAGTGATTAGAAATCATTGTGATAAATTAGAATTACTAGTTGATAACGAAAACTGGACACTCACAAAATATAGAGAATTATTGTTCACAAAATAATTATAAAACCATACTAATTACCAACCCGGTTCGTTATATATGAATCGGGTTTTTTGTATTATAAAAAAACTTAACTTTGCTATAATACTATTTTTGTATCCTTATGAAATTGAACTATTTAATATTATTTATTTTCACTAATGCTTTTATTATTTCGGCACAAAAGAAAATTGATGTTTTTTTTGACTTCAATAAATATGATATTAATCCTATTGCAAAACAGTATTTATCCACTTGGATAGAAAATTCAACAGACATTGAGGTTCAAAAAATTTACGGTTATTGCGATTGGATTGGGTCAAACACCTATAATGATTCACTTTCTATCAAACGAGTTCATGCCGTTTATGATTTTTTGAAACAACACAAAGTAGCAATAAAAACCGACTATGAAACCAAAGGTTTTGGTGAAGATTTTGATCAGTCAAGCGTGCAAGCCGAAAATAGAAAAGTCAGCATTCTATATGATAAAATAGCCATTACAAAACCCAAAACCGAAGAAGCAATTCTACTAGAAGAACTAAATTTAAAAATAAAAACAGCCAAAGCAGGTGATAATATACGATTAAAAAACATATATTTTTTTAATAAATCACCGCGATTATTACCAGTTTCAAAACCAGTTTTATATGAATTGCTTTGCGTAATGAATGACAACCCAAAACTAAAAATCGAAATTCAAGGCCATATCTGTTGCCAAACACTTTCGGGACAATATGATGTTTCTGCCGCTAGAGCCAGAGCCGTCTATACCTTTCTAATTCAAAATGGTGTGAATCGAAAACGCCTTTCCTATAAAGGATACGGAAATACCAGACCAATTTATCCAATTCCCGAAAAAAACGCGCAAGAAGAAGAAGAAAACCGCAGAGTAGAAATAGTAATTGTTGAAAATTAGTTAAAACAATTCGCTGTTTCCCATTCCAAAAAACAAAATCATATCCCTATCTTTGTCCGATAACAACACAACAAAAAAATGAGTGCAGATTCAAGCAAACGCTATGCCCTTCGAGGAGTTTCAGCTTCCAAAGAGGACGTTCATAATGCTATAAAAAACATCGACAAAGGACTTTTTCCAAACGCCTTTTGTAAAATAGTACCAGATTATTTGACAAATAATCCAGATTATTGTCTAATAATGCACGCCGATGGAGCAGGAACAAAATCCTCGTTAGCCTATATGTATTGGAAAGAAACTGGCGATATTTCAGTATGGAAAGGCATCGCTCAAGACGCATTAATAATGAATATAGACGATTTATTATGCGTAGGAGCAACCGATAATATCCTATTGTCATCAACTATTGGAAGAAATAAAAACCTAATCCCATCAGAAGTAATTTCGGCAATCATCAACGGAACCGAAGAATTAATCGAAGAGCTAAAAACCTTCGGAGTAACTATACATTCCACAGGAGGAGAAACCGCCGATGTAGGCGATATTGTTCGAACAATAATAGTTGACTCCACCGTTACCGCCCGAATGAAAAGAACCGATATCATTGATAATGCCAACATAAAAGCAGGAGATGTAATTGTCGGTTTAGCCTCTTTTGGACAAGCCAAATATGAGAAATCATATAATGGCGGAATGGGTAGCAACGGACTCACATCTGCCCGACATGATGTTTTTGACAACTATTTAGCTCAAAAATATCCAGAAAGTTATGATGCAGCCGTCCCGCAAGATTTAGTCTATTCTGGAAAAATAAAACTTACAGATTCTATCAAAAACACCCCAATAGATGCCGGTAAATTAGTGCTTTCGCCAACACGAACGTATGCACCAATTATAAAAAAAATTCTCGAAAAATATAATTCAGAATCTATTCACGGAATGGTTCATTGCAGTGGTGGTGCGCAAACAAAGATTTTGCACTTCGTAGAAAACCTACATATAATAAAAAATAATCTATTTCCAGTACCCCCTTTATTTCAATTAATTCAGGAACAATCAAAAACCGACTGGAAAGAAATGTATCAAGTTTTCAACTGCGGTCATCGAATGGAATTGTATGTCCCCGAAACCGTTGCAAAAGAAATAATTGCCATTTCAGAATCCTTTGGTGTTGCTGCCCAAATTGTGGGTAGAGTAGAGCAGGCAGACCATAAAAAACTCACAATCACTAGTGAATATGGAGTTTTCGAGTATTAAAATTATTTTTTTTAGAAGCTATTCCCGCTATCCGTTTCAATCTTTTTATTTTTTAAAGAAAAAATAAAAAGGATTTTCACTGCTATCGGGGCTAAAAACGCAAATATGTACGAATTAACATTTTGGACTTACCAAGAGGGAATCTACCTCAACAATCACCTAGTTTATGAAGCTATTGCAGAAGAGCAGTTTGTAGAAGGACTAGAAGAAATCCCAGTAAATATAATCATCAACCGAATAAATTCCTTGTTTTCAAATTGGGAACGTGTCGATGAATATAGTTGGAAAAACAGCAACGGAAAAGGAGCGTTCCACGTTCGAACCACTTCACAAAGCATCAAAATTGATTGCTACGGAACCGAAGGAAAAACCATGGATATATTAGTAAACGCTCTCGAAGAATTCAAATGCCCACTATATGACCCCCAAATTCCAGCAAGATATGACGGTTTAGAGTAATAGTAAAGAGTCAGTTTTCTTAAAATTTTATTCGGTATTCAAAATTAGCAATAAAACTTCTAGTCAAACCATCTG
>CAIJXW010000177.1 GCA_903824755.1 uncultured Bacteroidota bacterium
ATAGACGAGGAGATAATAGATTCAAAGGTTCAAAGAAAGAGGATAATTCTAAACATTTATTTTGCGAGCTTTGCGTAAAAACTTTGTGTTCTTTGCGGTCAAAATAATCTTTAAATCATTTCAAATTCAATCTTTCAATAATTCAAATCCCAAAAATTATAAACATAACTATAACTTTTTATATATTTGCCATTAATTATAATTATAACTATAAAAAATGATAAATTTTACACTTCCCAAGAATATTAATAATCGGTCTGTCTATATTGATAAAGTGCGACCGTTTATGAATTCAAACTTGATTAAAGTCTTTACGGGTCAGCGTAGGGTTGGAAAAAGTTATTTGTTGTATCAAATAATTCAGGAAGTTTTAAAGTACAATGAAACAGCGACTATTCTATATATTAATAAAGAAGACCTTGCTTTTTCTGATATTAAAACGGCACAAGATTTGAATGGTTATGTGCAAAAAAATAAATCAAAAACAGAAAAGACCTATTTATTTATTGATGAAATTCAAGATATAGAAAATTTTGAGTCGGCCTTGAGATCCTTAATTTTAGATTTACAACTTGATATTTACTGTACAGGCAGCAATGCCAATTTGTTGTCCGGCGATATAGCGGGGTATTTAAGTGGACGGTACATAGAAATCCAGGTATTTAGTCTTTCCTACATAGAATTTTTAGAATTTCAGGAATTAGAATCCAATTCTAAAAATTTAGATTTATATTTAAAATATGGAGGACTTCCTTATTTAAAACATTTAAAACTAGAAGATGAAATTGTATTTGAATATTTAAAAAATATTTATAGCACGATTGTTTATAGAGATATTATCAATCGATTTTCTGTTAGAAACGTTGCGTTTTTAGAGCAACTCATTTTATTTTTGGCTTCCAATACGGGGAGTATTTTTTCAGCTAAAAAGATTAGTGATTTTTTAAAATCGCAACGCGTAAATATAGCTCCCAATCAGGTACAAATTTACAATCGTTATTTAGTAAATGCATTTATAATACAAGTGGTATCAAGATATGATATTATAGGTAAACGATTGTTTGAATTTGGCGAAAAATATTATTTCGAAAATTTGGGAATACGAAATGCACTTTGGGGCTACCGTCTTGAAGATCAGGCTAAGATTTTAGAAAATGCTGTTTACAATCATTTAGCCTATTGCGGTTATAAAATTAGTATTGGAATTATAGGAAATAAAGAAATTGATTTTATTGTGGAGAAAAATGGAGAAAAAAAATACATTCAAGTGGCCCAAAGTATTCACGAAGAACAAACTATAAAGCGGGAGTTTGGAAATCTCTTAGCCATTAAAGACAATTACCCTAAAATTGTAATTACTATGGATGCCTTTTCTGGGAATACTGTAGAAGGAATTGAAATTGTAGCCTTGGAAACTTTCTTATTGACCGCTTTTTAGAGATGGTATAGTAGATTGTAGTTTGAGAAGGTTCTATTCTGAAAAAGTTAAATCGTTAATTCGTTTGAATGTAATAAATCACGACTAATCAAATAACCAAATCACAGAATCCACTTTTCAAAAATGTTCTTTTCTCTTTGCGTTCTTTGCGAAAAACGTTGTGTTCTTTGCGGTTAAATTTTCTGTTAATCCTAATAAAAATAATAATACAGCATAATGTCAAAACGGCTTTTTGATCTTTTTTTTGCGTTGCTAGGGCTAATATCAACTGCCTTTTTATTGTTATTTCTCTATATACTAGCTTCAATAGATACCAAACAAAATGGACTATTTTCTCAAAAAAGAATAGGTCAATATGGTTTGCCATTTACAATCTATAAAATAAGAACTTTTGGTCCCTCTGTTGAAAAACCAATTTCCAAATGGGGTGCTTTTTTAAGAAATTCAAAATTAGACGAATTACCCCAACTGTGGAATGTGCTAATTGGAGACATGAGTTTTGTAGGTCCCCG
>CAIJXW010000178.1 GCA_903824755.1 uncultured Bacteroidota bacterium
AATTACTAAATAGCCAATTGTCGAACCAAAAAACGCTTTAATTTCTCTATATATAATTGCTTTCATTTGTTTTATTTATTCTAAAGTAACTAATTTATCCAAACTCCAAGCTTCGGGTTTTGCATTAAATAATTTTTTTGTAAACCCCCAAACTTCCTCAAATAGCGGAGAATTTCGGTAGTTATCCAAATCATTTTCGGTTTCCCAATAGCTATAAGTAAAGAAAATCTCTTTATTATTTTTGTCCTGATATAATTCTAAAAAACGATTTCCATCTGAATTTCGTATGTTCTGTTTTACAGATTCAAAATTCTCCAAAAAAGCTGGAATTTTTTCTGCATGAAAACTCATTTTCACAATTCTAATAATCATTTTTTTATTTTTTTTATGAACCAAAAACTATCGTAATCACATCTCTATATCCTATGCCTAACAAACTTGTTGCTGCACCTACTTTTGAAGGATTGCTTCTAAAAACACCAATTTCCAAAAAGTTAGCTTCATTAAAAATAGCTACTTTGCTGCCTTCATAGTTTTTTATAGCATAATTAGTAGCGTTTGCAATATCCGAATATTTAGACCAAATATTTTTGATATTTCCCTTGTCTTTTTGTCTAATTCTTTCGTTTAATATAATTTCGTAAGCCCTTCCTTTTGAAATTTCAAGGAACAATTTTTTGGTAATATTTGTCACCACATTACCGAAATGGTCTATATAAATCACATATCCTTTAATCGAATTTTTATCCGAAGACACGACTGCTTGCAACTCGGTGACTTGTTTTATGGTGTTAATTTCTTTGCCAATAACGTTCAATAATCCCCCTTTTGCTAAATGACAAGCAACAGTAACAAAGACATCTAAATCGGTCGCGTTTTCGGGCAAACGGTCGTGGATATTTATAGCAACTATTTTTTGAGGAACTACTTTTTGAATCAACATACTTAAAATCCCATTATCGGCACAAATAAAAAACTGATCATTCCATTGCAACGCCAGATGTTGATTTTCTTTATTGAGTTCAGAGTCAACTCCAATGAGGTGGACTGTTCCTTTTGGGAAACTCGTATAAGCAGAATTTAGAATATAACTTGCTTCAGCATAATTAAATGGGTCTATATCATGCGAAATATCTATAATTTTTGCCTCCGAAAATTCGGATATAATTTTCCCTTTCAAAGCACCTACAAAATGGTCTTTGAGCCCGAAATCGGTAGTTAAGGTAATTATTGACATAAATTGTTTATAAATAATTCAAATGTTGTAATCTAAAATTCACTAAATTTGAAATGCAAATCTACTAATTATCAGTGATTATTTTCTAAATTTAATAGTATTCCATTTGAACGAAAGAACAATCGAGCTAATAGACATCGCTCCAAAAGAATTTTGGGGTGCTCAAGACACTCATCTTGAAACCATTAAAAAGTATTATCCAAAACTAAAAATCGTAGCTCGTGGCTCTACAATAAAGGTGTTTGGCGAAAAAGATTCTCTTGATGAATTTGAAAAAAGATTCAATCGATTGATGGTTCATTTCACCAGATATAACAATATTGATGACAATGTGATTGAAAGAGTTATCCAAAGTGACTCTAACGATGATAAAAGAAGTGATGCTCACGACAAGATTTTAGTGCATGGTGTTGGCGGAAAAATCATCAAAGCCATGACGCCAAATCAGCAATTGTTGGTCGATACGATGAACAAGAATGACATGGTTTTTGCTGTAGGGCCAGCAGGAACTGGAAAAACATATACTGGTGTTGCTATGGCGGTAAAAGCTTTAAAAGAAAAGCAAGTTAAACGCATCATACTGACACGTCCCGCTGTTGAAGCAGGAGAAAATCTCGGATTTTTGCCAGGCGATATGAAAGAGAAACTAGATCCGTATATGCAACCTTTATATGATGCGTTGCGAGATATGTTGCCCAACGAAAAACTCGAAGACTATATATTGAAGGGAATTATCCAAATTGCTCCACTCGCGTTTATGCGGGGACGAACTTTGGATCATGCTTTTGTGATTCTTGATGAGGCTCAAAACACGACTCATTCGCAAATGAAAATGTTTTTGACTAGAATGGGAAAAAGTGCTAAATTTATGATTACTGGCGACCCAGGTCAAGTTGATTTGCCTCGAAGAACCATTTCAGGATTGAAAGAAGCCCTCTTGGTTTTGAAAGATATTGATGGAATTGGAATAATTTATCTTGATGATAAAGATATTGTGCGTCACCGATTAGTGAAAAAAGTGATAGATGCCTACAAGCAAATTGAGAACACGGATTGATGAAGCAAATCGGATAGCTTTTTGCCGAGAATTTGAATAGGTATCAGGAAACCTCCGTTCACCAAGTTGAACAGCCCTTTTTTAGTAGCTGTATTCATAAAAAAGTAATCGTCTGTTTTTGCCTAAAATAAATAGAAATAAAAAATGATTTCTCTAATAGCCCCGATAGAGGCGGTATCCTCGTAGCGGAGCGAAGAGATATAGCCGAAAGCGGGAATTGCATCTATTGATAGTAAAGGAATTTTTGCTCCAAATGAAAAGATTTTCTATTTATATAACTCCTGATTTTGGTTTCTACCTGAAACACATTACTTTTGCAAGACAACTACAAATAAAGCTTTTAAATGAACACGATTACGACTACTAATTTTAATTTTTCTGGCCAAAAATCGGTCTATCACGGCAAAGTGCGGGAAGTTTATACTATTAATGACGAACTTTTAGTGATGGTTGCAACCGATAGATTGTCGGCTTTTGATGTGGTGATGCCGAAAGGTATTCCTTATAAAGGGCAAATTCTAAATCAAATTGCGACTAGATTTATGGAATTGACTCAGGATATTGTGCCAAATTGGTTGGTTGCTACTCCTGATCCTAATGTTGCCGTTGGTCATTTGTGCGAACCGTTTAAAGTAGAAATGGTTATTCGAGGCTATCTTTCTGGGCATGCTGCTAGAGAATATGCGTTGGGTAAACGAACGTTGTGTGGCGTATCGATGCCTGAAGGGTTGAAGGAAAATGATAGATTTTCATCGCCAATTATTACCCCAACTACCAAAGCCGATTTGGGTGTTCATGATGAAGATATTTCTCGTGAAGCTATCTTGAGTGAAGGGATTGTATCAGAGGAAGATTATTTGGTTTTAGAAAAATATACGCGTGCTTTATATCAACGAGGGTCTGAAATTGCGGCTTCTAGAGGGCTAATTTTAGTAGATACTAAATATGAATTTGGTAAAACCAAATCAGGAAAAATTGTTTTGATAGACGAGATTCATACGCCGGATTCATCGCGTTATTTTTATGCCGATGGGTATCAAGAGCGACAAAATTCAGGAGAGGAGCAAAAACAATTATCAAAGGAGTTTGTTCGTAGATGGTTGATTGAGAATGGTTTTCAGGGAAAAGAAGGGCAGCAAATTCCAGTTATGACAGATGAATATATCCAAACTATTTCTGAACGCTATATTGAATTGTATGAAAATATTTTGGGTGAGAAATTTATAAAAGCGGATATTTCGGATATTAATTCTCGAATTGAGAAAAACGTTTTGGAGTATTTGTCAAAATAAGGGTTTCCTAATCATAAAAAAACCGCAATAATGCGGTTTTTTTTTATGAAATAAAATTTAAAGTTTATTTAAAATAAGAAAAGGTTTCGTTATTTTTCATTTTTAATAAGCTTTCATATATAAGCTTGATTACGTTTTCTACATCTTCACGATGCACCATTTCGACCGTAGTGTGCATGTATCGCAAAGGCAACGAAATTAATGCCGATGCCACACCACCATTGCTGTAAGCAAACGCATCGGTATCGGTTCCAGTAATTCTAGACGAAGCCATTCTTTGAAACGGAATCTCGTTTTCTATGGCAGTGTTTAGTATTAATTCTCTCAAATTATTTTGAACAGCAGGAGCATAGGTAATCACAGGGCCTTTTCCCATTTTTATCTCCCCCTCAATCTTCATATCAATCATTGGAGTCGAAGTATCATGACACACATCTGTAATAATAGCAGCATTTGGTTTGATGGTTTTCGTAATCATTTCGGCACCTCGAAGCCCCACTTCTTCCTGAACAGAATTTGTTATATATAAACCAAAAGGCAATTTTTTCTTGTTTTCATGCAACAATCTAGCCACCTCGGCAATCATAAATCCACCCATTCTATTGTCGATCGCCCGACAAACAAATTTGTTTTCGTTCATCACAATAAACTCATCAGGGTAAGTAATCACACAACCCACATGAACTCCCATTTTTTCGACCTGTTCCTTGGTTTCACAACCAATATCAATAAATAGATTGCTAATTTTTGGGTTCTCTTCCTTATCTCTATTTCTAGTATGAATGGCTGGCCAACCGAAAACACCCACAACAATTCCCTTTTTCGTATGAATATTAACCCGTTTTGATGGAGCAATTTGATGGTCAGAACCACCATTTCTAATCACATAAATCAAACCATTGTCAGTAATATAATTAACATACCATGAAATTTCGTCAGAGTGCCCCTCAATCACCACTCTGTAAGGAGCATCTGGATTGATAACGCCCACCGCAGTCCCATAGGTATCCGTAATAAACGTATCAACATAGGGCCTCAAATAATCCATCCATAGTTTTTGCCCCTCGGCCTCAAAGCCAGTCGGAGAAGCATTATTTAAATAGGTTTTTAGAAATTCTAACGAAGAACTTTTCAAAATTGACTTATTGCTCATAAAAATATTTTTTTGCTAAATTATAAAATTGGCACTAGAGTTGCATATATTATCTATATTTTTGACAAATAAATAACTTTTAGATGAACACATTTAAGTTTTTTTTACTTTTTATTTTTATTGCAAATGCTTCTTTTGCTCAAGTCATACCAAAAGAGAGCAATACCACCGAAATTGACTCACCCGAAAATGATACCCTATTAGACGGCCCAATTCAGCTCCAAGAAGTGATAATTCATAGAAACAAACTCGACCCACAAGCAAAAAAAGACTATCTACTTCTTCAAAATCGAGTATATAAAGTATATCCCTATGCCAAAATAGCGTCCGAAAGACTCATGTCACTCAACCAAAATATGGCAAAACTAAAAACCAATCGAGAAAAAAGAAAATATTTTAAGATAGTAGAAGACTATATAGAAAACGAATTCACCGACAAACTAAAAAAATTATCCCACAAACAAGGACAAATTTTAGTCAAACTTATATATCGTCAAACAGGAATCTCAACCTATCAAGTCATAAAAGAACAAAAAAGTGGTTGGAAAGCATTTTGGTCAAACACCACCGCAAAATTTTTCCAAATCAACCTAAAAACCATCTACGCACCCTATCAAGTCAACGAGGATTTCCTAATAGAAACTATTCTCGATCGAGCATTCACAAGCGGTCGCCTCATCAAACAAGAAGCCGCAACACCCATAAATATTGACGAACTCACAGATTATTGGTACGAAAAAGCAGCAACACTAAAATAATAATCAGGAGCAGACCCTTCTCGTTTCATTCCACGACTGTTCCCGCTTTCCGTTATATCCTTGAGGGGTTCGTGCCTCACGCCCTCAAGGGATACCACTTCAATCGGGGCTAATTTTTCACGAATAACATTCCATA
>CAIJXW010000179.1 GCA_903824755.1 uncultured Bacteroidota bacterium
CAGAAGTAGCTAAACCTGTTTGAAGTCTTTGAGCACCTTCAGACAATGAAATAACTTCGTTGCTAATTTTCGAGAAGTTAACTCCCGCTTTCCATTCGAAGTCTTTTGCTTTGATAACCGTTCCGCTCAAATCTACCTCTATACCTTTGTTTACCATTTTACCAGAATTCAATTTTAAAACATTAACACCTGAAGCAGCTGAAACACCAGCTCTCAAGAAGTCATTGGTAGAAGTTGAATTATAGTAGTTAATCCCTACGCTAAGTCTTTTCTTGAACAAGTCCATTTCGGTACCTACTTCAAAACTTTTATTGTAAGAAGGAGTAAATTTTGGACTAGCAGCAATTGTAGAAACCCCCAAGCCAGTTGTAGTTCCGAAAGGGAAACCTGCTGGAGTTCCATAAGTTTCGTTAACAAAACCAATTTCAGGGTCAGCCCCTACACTTGCATAACTTGCACTAAATTTCCAGAAATTGATAATATCGCTTTTCAAAGATGGGATAGCATCAGTCATTGTTAACGCAGCACCATAAGTAAAGAAATCAAATCCATTGTTACTTAATTGTAAAGTAGATGATTTATCATAACGATACGCACCATTGAAAGTTAGATAATCTTTATAACCTAAAGTTAAATCGGCAAAATAAGCGGCTTTTCTTTTTTCCAAAATATATGAATTTCCAGTTAATTCCCCTGTTCGTACAGAAGGATTGTATAAGTCTGGTACAAATAAGTTGTTTCCATTAATGTTTATTAAATTTTCTTGATATGAACTTACGGCATTACCTAAGATTAAAGACGCTTTGAAAGATTCGTTTAATTTTCTGTCAAATTTTAATAATAAATCCGAATTCACTCTTTTTATATTAAACGATATTTCTTCAACTGAAGCTACAGTGTTAGCATCAGTTCTTGTTGGTGCTAAAGCTGGATTATAAGTAACCGCTGCTCTAGTATCTTTTCTGTAAGAATTGTCAAAAGTTCCTGCTAATGAGTAGCTTGCAGAAATCCAATCGTTAAAATCATATTCAAATTTAACGTTTGCATTAAGTCTATTTAATTGAGTGTTGTTTCTACCAATATCAACCAGCATGTAAGGATTTTGGTAATATTCGTTAAAATAACCCTCTGGTTGAGCAAAAGGATTATTTCTCCAATCTTTATAGCTAGTCAACGGAACGTTAGCTGGCGTATTGATAATACTCCAATACAAATCTCTTCCTTGATATCCACCAGCTCCTACTACATCACTTCTATCAGAAAAATAAGCAACAGCAGCAGACACTTTCATATTCTCTCCTTTTCTAGAAGCATTTAATCTAAAGTTGTCTTTAGTGTAGGTGTCTTTAGGTGTAATGCCTTTAATGTCTGCGCGTTGCGCAGAGAAGAAGAATGTTGATTTGTCATCACCACCACCTAAAGATAGTCCATTGATAGTCGTTATACCATCAACAAAGAAATCTTTTCTGTTATTTTTTATTGCAGAATAGTTCACTGTTTGAAAACTTCCATCGGATAAAATAGGGCCTAATCTTCTTGGTAAACCATCAAATCGAGGTCCCCAGCTTGTGTTTTCATAGGGATCGTATTGGTTGTTGTTACCAGGTCCGAAAGTAGTTTGCAATTCAGGGAAATACTTCACTTGCTCAATAGTGTAGCTTGTGTTATAAGTAACTTCTAGAGCAGTCCCAACTTTTCCTTGTTTTGTTGTAACGATAACCGCACCATATTTTCCATCAGAACCATACAACGCTGTTGCAGAAGCTCCTTTCAAAATGTTTGCAGATACGATATCATTTGGATTCAAGTTATCCAAAGCAGTACTTGCTTGAATCACACCGTCAATAACAATTAACGCAGCATTAGAACCAGTCATCGATTTATATCCACGAAGGATAACAGCCGTTGAGGGATTTACTCCATTATTTCTTGTAATGATATTAAGACCAGACACTTTACCTGCTAATGCAGTAACTGCATTAATTGGAGCTGCTTGAACCAATTCTTTGGCTTCAACATTTTTTGTTGCATAGGCTAAGTCTTTAGTTCTTCTTCTAATACCATAACCAGTAACCACAACACCTTGTAATTCCTGGGCATTGTCTTGCATTTTAATTGATATTACAGCATTCGAAGCAACTACTTCTTGTGATTTCATGCCAATGTAGCTAAATACTAATGTTTGATTTGCAGCTGCATTAACAGAAAATTTTCCGTCAAAATCGGATTGTGTCCCGACTTTAGTACCCTTTACAAGGATACTCACACCTGGTAGGGGTATCCCGCTACCGTCAGTTACTTTTCCAGTCACTGTCCTTTGTTGGGCAAATCCAATCTGCACAAAAAACAATAGAACGAGTGATAATAAAATCGTAAATTTTGTTCTCATATAAATAAAAATTGTTTGTTAGTAGCCTCAAAGAAATGTATAAAATTTTCTGTTTCCTAACAAATCATTAATAAATACATAAAAAAAATACAATTTTTTGCAAATTATGCATTAAACGAATAATTTTTTTAAAAAGTATTCAAAAATCGACTAAAAAACTTAAATGAAGTAAAGAGTTTGAAAATTTGATAGGCTGATTTTTTGTATTTCCATTGGCATAAATAATATTTAAAAACCCATTTTTTGTTAAAATTCCAAAACCAAATCCAAAACCAAACAAGTTATTGGATTGTTTTGATAGCGTATCTTTCAGATATCCATAGTCCGTTATTGTGTGAATATATAAATTTTGAGAAATCACATATCGATATTCGGTTAGTATAGAGCTAAAAATATTTCCTTGAAGACTGTTTTCGTTAAATCCACGAATAGAATGAATCCCGCCAAAACGAAATAATTCATTTATAATATATTGATCGCTTTGAAGAAAGTGATTTTGGCTTCTTATATTGAGATTGTTTTTTTGATTTAAAAAAACAGTATGACTCCATTCAAGATTTCCAAACAGCTGTTTGTTTATTGACACATTAGCGTTTCGGCTCCCAAAACCTATTTTTGCTATTATCTTTGTTTTATCAGAAAAAAGCAATTCTTGTTTTTGGTTGTTAATATATTCATAATTGGCCGTTATGAAATTGTTTTTATAATCGCTAACCTGGGAGTTATTCAAATTTTGAATATCACTCGATTCGGCAGTTTGATAGCCTATATAAAGGCGAGAATTATAATTAAATAAATAGCCAATTTCTAAAGCGGTTTTGGTATTTTGAAAAAGGCTGTCTTTTTTAAAAATATTCAGACTTGTTTTAATTCCAAATTTACTTTTAAAAATATAAGGAAATTCAGCTTCGAAATTAAATGTTTTTTGATTTCCGCCATCGCTCCTCCAATAAAGAGAAAATTTTTCGCCAGCTTTTAAAGCATTTACTAACAATAGATCCAAATAGCCTCTAAAACTAATTTTATTATTATTGTCATTTGAAAAACCTATGAATCCATCAAATTTGTTTGGTTTGGATTTTTCTATATAAATATAAATTTTTGTAGTGTCTTTTGTAAATAAAATCTCAGG
>CAIJXW010000180.1 GCA_903824755.1 uncultured Bacteroidota bacterium
CAAAAAGCACACGAGTGCTCATCGCAAAGGAAGTTGTGTCTTTCTTGCCCATCTTGTTTACCCTCGTTTCAGTTCAAAATCGACACAATTTTCTTTATCAAGAAGTGTGGTATTAATAAATTGATTGTTATTATAAATATTAATTAGTTTATAATTTTCATCATACATTGAAACCCAAAACATATACCACTTATTTTTATGATCGGCGATAATTGTTGAGGCAGACGTTATTCCGTTTTCGTTGCTGGTAATGCTTATCAGTAAATGATTATTTTCATATAGATTTCTACTTAAATTTAAAAAATCATCGCCAAAAAATGCAGCAACCCTTCTACCGTTTTTGTGCATATTGTTTCTAATTTCTATCAGTTCTTCAAATGGAAAAGGGCTGGTTTCAACTCGGTAAATTTTATGCAAATGCTGAGCGTTTCGTTTATTGGCTTTTGCCAATTCATTTCTTTCTTTTGCTCGAAGATGAAGCGAATTTTCAATCTCCATTTCGTTAATTATGGGTAAAAAAGAATGCTCCGTAGAGGCAAAAGCAAAGGATTGCTTTAGGAGACTTTTCATATAAGGAAAAACAATTGATTTCTCCGTTAGATTTATTAGCTGAACACCCTTGATTTCCTTTGTTTTAGATATACACTCAGTTATGTTTTTAACTATAAAATAGCTATTTTCCTTCTTTTCAAACAAGCCATCTCCAAAGTCTAGATGCAAATCATTGATAAACCTCAAAATTCCTTTATTGTCTATATATAAAGGCACTATTCCTGTAAATTTATTGTTTTTTTCTCGATTGCAAACAATCCATATTTTGTTTTGCTTTTGAGAATTTAAAAAATTATTCCATGAAGTCCAATTGAAAGAAAACGACTGAAAAGGTGTCCTGACAATTGCTATGTTATATAAAGCATTCCACTCCGATTCTAATTGTTGAAACTCAATCTGGGTGGTAATAATTTTTATCATAATTAGTTGTTGTTTGTTAGTTTAAAAACTATTGTCAACATTACTTTATTTATTTTTTCTATCAAGCTTATCAACATTTAACGCTACCGACAGGACTAACCAGAAATAAGCAAATGCAAACTCACCACCTGCCGTTAGATAACCTTCTGCCCCTAGGTGAATAATAAAAAAACCTAAAACGGCAAACATCCAAGCACTAGAATAATGATTTGACTTATTTTTATAAACCTTAAAAATCACGTTGAAAAACAAAATTAAAAAAGTTAGAAACCCAAAAATACCTAAAGAAGATAATAGAAATAGCCAACTAGAACCTGGTTCAATTGTTCCTGTTTTTGGATTATAAGTAGAATATTTTACAATATTAGTATCAAAACTAGCAAATCCAGAACCAAAAAAGGGGTGTTCTTGAAATTCGTTAATCCTGTCCTGCCACAAAAGATCTCGTGATGCAGTAACGCTATCTAAATTTTCTGAAGCTTCAATTTTATTTTGAATCACTTCGGTATAGGGAAGCCAAAAGCTAGAGGTAGCAAATATAAATAGTCCCAATGCAATAGACACTTTAATGAATTGAAATGTTCTATTTTTAAATATTTTTTTAAAATAGAACAAGCAACCAACTGCACACCCAATTAATGCAATACGAGAGCCACCGAGGGTTGTTGTCAACAATCCAATTATTATTAGAGTTATATAAAATAATTTTGCGAGAAATTTCTTTTTTACAATACTAAAATATTGATTTAACAAAAAAATAACGGACAAACCAGCAAATTGACTCAAAGACATACTGTGCCTACTCATTCCATATAAACCCGTCACATCGCCGTCTTCAGTGTCATAAATTCCCAATACAAACCCTATAAATGAACCAACAGTAACAAGAACTAAGAGAAAGCTTAAAAGTTTGAATAAAGAAATTCTAAATGCTATCAAACTTGGATTGGTAACCAAAGGACTGGTAACCAAAAAAATTATCAAAAACGCAAAAAATCGATTGCCTTGCTGAAAAAAAAAAGAAGATTCGCTAAATAAAAGAGATAATATAATTGCCAAAACAAAGGGAACATAATAAAAATTTAACTCTCTTTCTCCTTTGAAAAAAAGTAATAAAAGAACTACTATAAATGATCCATAATATAACCCATGTGATGGAAATGGCACTAAATTAAAAATCATTCCAAACATTACAGCACTTATTACAAATGCATAAAATTGGATTGTTGTTGGGTTATATTGCATCATTTTTAAAAAATATTGTATTCAGGAATAATTTGAAATGCCATTATTTGCCTATGTGTATGAGGAACTTACTGATAAAATAATTAATATCCACAGATTCATTTAATACTTGTTTGTATTTTTGTATTTTGAATTCTTGTATTTTCAAAGCTAAGCCTTTATAATCTTCCTTCTTTATTAGCCATTTTGAATGATCAATTTCTGGAATCAATTCGGCAATTCCCTGCCCTTCAACAGCAATAAATGGAACTCCACAAGCAAAAGCTTCGGTATAAACACAGCCAAAAGCTTCCCAATAGGAAGGCAAAACAAATAAATCGGACGAGTTATAGAAATGCACTAATTGATTGTGTGGGAGTTGATCAATAAACTCAATATAGTCATCAAGTTTATTTTTTATAACATATTGTTTGCATAACGGAACTGTTTCTCCAGTTCCAACAAGTTTTACTTTGATAGTATCAAATCCTGAATCAACAAGAATTTTTGTTGCTTTTAGCAAAGTAATTTGATCTTTTAAAGTCCAAAAATTCCCAACGCAGCTTATTGTGAAATAATTTGAGTCTTTGCTATTTGGGATAAAATAGAATTTTTCAAAATTCACTCCATTATAAAGCACATAACTCCCTTTGACTTTGATTTTGCTGAAACCAAATAAATTATCTAGGGTTTTTTTACTAACTCCAACATGCAAATCAATCGCGTTACAGATTTTTATTCCGTAGTTTCTAATCCATTTTCTGTGCCAATTTACATTTCGCAACTTTCCATTTTCGAGACTCAGCACGTCAAAACCATGATGTTGCAAAATAGAATTAGCATTTGGGTTTACTTTTTTTGTAGCGTTTGCGAAAATCCCTAATGCCGTTACGTGAGAATGAACAACTTGTATAGAATTTATATTGATTCCAATGTTTTTTAGTTTTTGTTTAAAAAATAAAATCGATAGAGAATCAAATAAGCCAGGTAAAATATTTGATGGAAGTTCAAATGTTTTGAATAAAAAAACGCTTATTCCATCAAATTCATAATCTTTTTCTGAAGAATACCAAGGCTTTGGCTTCATTACAATCACTTCATAG
Organism: uncultured Bacteroidota bacterium; assembly: GCA_903824755.1. Taxonomy (GTDB): domain Bacteria; phylum Bacteroidota; class Bacteroidia; order Flavobacteriales; family Flavobacteriaceae; genus Flavobacterium. The sequence goes on from CAIJXW010000180.1 coordinate 3,300, forward strand.
TTTCCTAATTCTTGAATCGCTTTTATTTGGTCATAGACGAAAGGCCCTCTGAAATTTGTAGGGGTTGGGAAAAATGGAGTTATGGTAATGTACTTAGATTTAATTGTTTTTAAGCTTGTCATATATACTTTTATAAAAGCGTTTTGAAATTAATCTAAATCCGTTATCTAAACTATATAAAAAAATAAATTGAAAAATTGTCGAACTGATAACAATTGAAAGGCAATAAAGCAGGGTTGAGATTAATTTACCCAAAAAAATAACTTTAAAATTGTTTTGAAATACAGATATTAATATCATCATCAAAATTAACCCTAGATAGTATATAAGAATCCGCTTCCAATACTCATACACAGGAAGTTGAAATCCTTTTTTAAATAAAAAATAAGGTTTCCACAACACTTTAATCAGTAAAGTACTTATCAGAGTGCCTATAAGAATTCCATTTATTCCAATATAATAACCAAGCACTAATGACAGTATCAAATTTATAATAGATTCTGATGCTGAAGCCCAAGTATCTTGAAATAATCCATAAGCATCTTTAAATAAATCAACACTTATTCTCGATTGAAGAATGAAAAAATTTATTAGTAGTAAGTAAAATGTAAATGGCTCTATTAGGTATTTTTCTTCCAACCATAATTCAATAATTGGTTCAATACAAAAAAACAAAAAGCAAAACATTATACCATTCAAAAAATATCTAAAACTAGTTAATTCCCAAAATACTTTTAAAGTATTACTTTTATTATTTTCTGCAATTAAGTTCCCTACTGAGCCAGATGTACCTGCAAAAAGAGTGTCAATTAAGCTCCCTAGTTTACCAATTAGCAAAGTATAATTTCCAAAAAAAGCAACTGTTTGTAAATTTGTAAATGAAAAAATTAATATTTGATCTGTCTGAGTAATGAGTAGATTTGAAATTTTTTGAACAAAAACTTGCTTTACTTTTGTCCACAAAAAATTATATTTCTTAAACATCTTTTTTCCAAGAGTTTTACTAACACTAAGCCAAGGATACAGCC
>CAIJXW010000181.1 GCA_903824755.1 uncultured Bacteroidota bacterium
TATGGCAAGTATCTGGAAGATCTGAATTGGATTGGGAAGATGCTGTAAGACTTGATCTTTATTATGTTGAAAATTGGTCATTAACTCTTGATATTTTGATTTTGATAAGAACTACAGCTGCTGTTTGGCGCGGAGAAGGCGCTTACTAAATTAGAAATAAAAAATTGAATTACAAAAGCTAGGAGCTTTGAGAGAATCGTCAAAAAATATGCAAATCTTATAATTACTATCATAAATTGATGAATTATCTAATAACTTATTTTCTCGTGATTGAAAAATTGAGTTGGATAAACGACTTTCAAAGTCATTAGTAGGAGTTTGCAAAAAATCAGTTGAGATAATGTTATCTATTGGTACATTAAAATTATCTAGGTAAACTGGAATTGAAAATGAAGGTTCAAAATGCCCATAAATGGAATTTGGATAAAGTATTACTAGACTTTCATTTCTTTTTGATATTTTTTCAATTTCAGTTAGTTTATTGTTAAAATCAGTTGTTCCTTTTCTGGTATGTTGAGCCGTGTCAGACAGAATTTGAAAACGTTCCTCTAGCTTAATTATATAACGATTTAGCACGATCAAGATAATAATTTGAATTATAACAAACAAATGACTTTTCTTAGAAATTCGTGCATTGAAATAGGCTCCTACGCGAATGGCTAAAAAAATTGTATAAATAAACCCGGTGATTAGGATAACGGTTAGATATCTATCTGGCATAAAATTGCCTCTGTAAAAAATAAAGTCGCTAATTAGAACTAAATTAAGCGCAGCAATTATCAAGTTTATTTTCATTTTTGCGACATTTTTCCTATTAAAGAAAGCATCTGCGCACGTTACAAAAAGAATTAAGACATAAAACCGAAAAACCTTAGATTGTAAATAGAAATAAACACTTTGGAGGAGACTATTAGACTCTACAGACTGACCATAAATATCTACTCCCACATTCATATATAAGTTAATTAGTGGAAGTGACATTGATGCTATAAATAAAATGTAGATAAATGAAATTAAGTAATAAACTAACTTATTTTGTCGAACAGTAGTCTGATTCAGATAATTAAACAAAATGAAAAACACTATTGAAATAGGTATCCCATTTTCCTTGATCCCTGGAAGAATAAAAAGGCTCAAATAAAATAGAATTACTTCGAATTTTCGAAGTGGCCTTTCCACTCGAACAAATACAAATAACAAGATTATTGCAAATGGAACAACAAAGTATGTTTCCGCAGGACCTAACCGTGTAACTAGGTCAACCCAAAAAGTTAGAGTCAGACCCACGGCAATGCATAAAATTAGAAATAGGTTGTAAGATTTTCGTAGTGGAATAGTTTTAAATATAAGTTTACTTAAGACTAAAGCGATATTGTAGAAGATAAAAAGTACAAAACCTAAGATGAAAATACGGGTACCATACCATAGTGCGACGTTATCTCTCCAAAGAAAAGTTTCAATCAGTCTGAACAAATAGTAAAAAGGTCTAAACCTTGAACTTCTTGGCCAACTTGAGATTTCCGTTTTACTATATTCATTGAAAATATCTGAAAGAGA
>CAIJXW010000182.1 GCA_903824755.1 uncultured Bacteroidota bacterium
TAACTCTTTATTTTCTTTCTGCAACTCTTTCAAATCCTCTTGGATTTTATCAAATTCTTTATTGATTGCTTCTTGCTTATCGACTTGATTTTCTTTTTCGCTTTCCGATAATTTATCTTGCTTATCGGCTAGTTTGTCCAATTGGTCGGCAATTTGTTCTGCCTTTTTTTCAACGTAATATTTCTTAGTAAGTTCTACTAATTGCTCTAGCGTTTTAGTTTGATTCTTGGTTATTTGTTTAAACTTTTCAAGTTTATCAAAGAGTTCTTCGTTTTTTAATTTGTCATTTAGCTCTTTTAGTTCGTCTAAAAACTTCTTGTTTTTTTCTAATTCTTTATCAGCATTTTCTAGTCTTTTCTGAAGCTCTTCTTTAAATTCGTCTTTTTTCTCCGTTTTGAATTTGTCTAAATTCTCTTCCATTTTTTTGGAATATTCTTTCATGATTTCATCTTGTTGCTTTTGGCGCTTAATAAAATCACTTACTTTTTGCTGGTCTTTGAACTCTAAACTTTCTTTTTCTTTACCGTTTTTTTGGAGCTTTTCAATTTCTGAAATTTGCTTGTCTTGGTTTTTTAATGACTTTTCTAAACTGTTAATGTTATTGTTTTGCTCTTGCAAAATTTGCTCTTCCTTTTCCTGATCGGTTGCGATTCTATTATAAAAAACAGCCGATTTTGAACTTTTAAAATTATGAATGGCATCATTATCGAAAACCTCAAAATAATATTCATAAGCAGTTCCTTGTTCCACAGGGAGATTGCTTGGAAAGGCAAAAACAAATTGGTCGTAAATGTCTTTTTTAACCGCTATTGCAGCTCTTTTTTGAGATTGTGGCTTGTCCTTTTCGTAGTACACGATTTGCAGTTTGCTAAGCCCATAATCGTCCGAGACTTGGCCTAAAACATAATTTTTGGCAACCTTTAAACTGTCCGGAGCATTGTTGACATTGATAGTTGGAAATTGATCTTTTATAACCGAAATCTGATAGCTTAACCGTTCGTAATCTTTAACTTTAGTATTAGATGTAATGATATTGTATTCTGTGTTTTGAGAAATGTTTTTTGACAATCTAAATAGATTTTCTTGTTTTAAAAACGAAGTGCTACTCTTTGAATTGGTCCAAATGACGCTTTGGGTAGCAACCGTGGCCATCTTCCAAGTTATCATTGTGCCCTCGGGAATAACAGCATTTCCGGTTCCTTTAATAATTTCTGCTTTTTTATTTAAATAGGAAGGATAGTTTAGAGTCATTTCTAAATTGGTGATTGCGGGAACGGTAATCACATTTAACTCATAATCCAAAGACGAAACGGCATTGGCTTCCATAAAAAAAGTAACATTGGAATTCGGTTTTTCAATTTTATATTGGAATTCGCCCCTTCCATTACTTTCCATAAAGTAACTTTCGGAACCAATATTTATCATTACAGTTTCGGGGATTATTTCCCCTTCCGATTTAACTTTGATAACAAAATCTTTGTTTTGTTCGGTTTCCAAATCCTTATTTAATAAGACAAATTTAAAAGGAGCTGGTGGTAAAAATTGCTTTTTAAAATTTACCACTCTTTCAAAACTTTGAGAAATTACATAGCTATTTCCTGAAACATAGAAAAATAAGAAAAATAAAATCGGGAGAATTGCTAACGGCAAATATCTTTTATTGACATTAAAATTGATTGCATTGCTAAACGGAATCGGGCTTAGTAATTTTGCCTTTTGTTCGATTGAAGCTGCTAATAATTCGGACTTTTCACGATTGATTTTATCGGAAAGCTGAAGGAAATTGGTCAATTTATCGCTCACTTCAGTGAAATGAGTGCCAATGATTGCCGA
>CAIJXW010000183.1 GCA_903824755.1 uncultured Bacteroidota bacterium
GCATCTTTATTAATAATTTCTTCTAAATTATCAATCTCATTTGTATTTAATCCCTCTTTATAGGGTTCAAAAATTAACTTTTTAAATTCTTCAATTGAATGTTTATATCCGTTTTCCACAAAAATTGAATAAACTTTGTAACAAAAACTATCATTTTTTAACGCATTTTTAAACTCTTCCTCTTTTATTCTTAAATTATTCCAAAACTCTTTGTCTTGATTTTGTATGTATTCGGTGTTAAGGCGATATTCATTATAATGCAAATTATAGCAATCATCTATAACACTTTCTTTTGTGAAATATTTAATTCTGAAATCACTAAAATCATTTGTGAATAAAACATTGTTTCTAACTAGATTAAACAACACAATTTGATCCTCAGTCTTTTTAAAATCTTTTTTATAGTTTTCGTAATTTTTATTGTAAAGATTATGTTTTCTTAATTTATACCAAAGCAATTGATGTTGAGGTAATTTGTCCAATATTTCAATATTTCTATCAACTTCTGTTTGGTATCTATTTTGATAATGCTCGCCTATTTTGAATATTGATAAACAAACTATTGAAATTAAAACTAAATAAATAAATTCCCTTGCAATAATAGACTTTAATTTGTTGTTTTTAGGTCCATTAGTATTAATTATTTTATCTTCCATAATAATAGTTTATAGTTAAAATTACTGTTCTTTAATATTAAGTAATCATCGCCCCATTCCCAACACCATCACTATCAGGATTTACAAAAACCAGTTTTCCTGCCGCATTTGTAGTCATCAAAATCATACCTTGACTCTCAACTCCTCGAAGGTTTCTTGGAGCCAAATTCACCAATACAGTAACTCGTTTTCCTATGATTTCTTCAGGAGAAAAACTCTCTGCAATTCCCGAAACAATCGTGCGGACATCAATTCCAGTATCGATCTTCAGAATTAAAAGCTTGTTGGCTTTTGGCATTTTTTCGGCTTCCAAAATAGTCCCAACACGCAAATCCATCTTCGCAAAATCTTCATACTGAATCGTTCCTTTCTGAGGTTCTACCACTTTATTTTCAGCTATATTTGCCACCTTTGTAGCCTCTAATTTTTCCATTTGTTTTTGAATTTCTTCATCTTCTATTTTTGAAAAAAGCAATTCTGCTTCCCCAATTTTATGTCCCGAAGCAACTAAATCTGATGTTTCGGAAACCACTTTCCAATCTAATTTATTTTCAATTTTTAAAATTCTAGACAATTTTGTAGACGTAAATGGCAAAAATGGCTCACATAACGAACGCAATGCGGCGGCAATTTGCAACGCTACATACATTTGTGTTTGCACGCGTTCAGGATTGTCCTTAATTATTTTCCAAGGCTCCTCGTCCGCAAGATATTTATTTCCCAAACGGGCCACATTCATTAATTCTCCCAAAGCTTCTCTAAACCTATACCGTTCAATTGAGCTTGAAATTACTGCTGGATAGGCTTTCAACTCCGTCAAAGTAGCAACATCATCATCTGAAAAAGAATTTGGACTAGGCACAATTCCATCATAATATTTATTAGTCAAAACCACCACACGATTAATGAAATTGCCAAAAATAGCCACCAATTCATTATTGTTTCTCGCCTGAAAATCTTTCCAAGTGAAATCATTATCCTTCGTTTCGGGAGCATTCGATGTCAAAGCATACCGCAATACATCTTGCTGATTTGGAAAATCTTCCAAATATTCGTGCAACCAAACGGCCCAATTTTTTGACGTAGAAAGTTTGTTTCCTTCCAAATTCAAGAACTCATTTGCAGGCACATTATCAGGCAAAATATACGTTCCCTCCGCCTTCAACATGGCAGGAAAAATCACACAATGAAAGACAATATTGTCTTTTCCTATAAAATGAACCAGCTTTGTATCCTCATTTTTCCAGTAGGGCTCCCATTCTTTTCCTTCTCGCAACGCCCATTCTTTTGTAGCAGAAATATATCCGATTGGAGCGTCAAACCAAACATATAATTTTTTCCCCTCAGCACCTTCAACGGGAACATCAATTCCCCAATCTAAATCTCTAGTTACCGCTCGAGGCTCTAATCCACCATCAATCCATGATTTAACTTGCCCGTAAACATTAGGTTTCCAATCGTTTTTGTGTCCAACCAAAATCCATTCTCTCAAAAAAGCATCATATCTATCCAAAGGCAAAAACCAGTGTTTTGTAGATTTCATCACAGGAATTTCGCCCGTAATGGTCGATTTAGGATTGATTAAATCGGTTGCGTTTAATGTCGAACCACATTTTTCACATTGATCACCATAGGCTTCTTCATTTCCACATTTTGGGCAAGTCCCAACAACAAAACGGTCAGCCAAAAACTGATTCGCCTTAGCATCAAACAATTGCTCCGTAATTTGCTCTATGAAATCACCGTTTTTATATAATTTTTTGAAAAACTCAGATGCCGTTTCGTGATGGATTTTTGATGAGGTTCTGGAATAATTATCAAATGAAATCCCGAAATCAATAAACGATTTCCGAATAATCCCATCATATTTATCAATGATTTCTTGAGGCGAAACCCCTTCTTTCTTCGCTTTCATCGAAATAGCAACCCCATGTTCATCACTTCCGCAAACAAACAAAACATCTCTTCCTTGCAATCTCAAATAGCGAGAATAAATGTCGGAAGGCACATAAACACCAGCCAAATGACCAATATGAATAGGGCCATTCGTATAAGGCAAAGCGGCTGTAATGGTATATCTTCTCGGATTTTGTATCATAATATTTTTTTAAAACAGGGATAAAAACCCCACGCAATTGCAAAAATAAGCAATCCTTTTGAGAGTTTTAATTTTTTTTATTTGGAGCTTTTTCCTGCTCTTCGCTATATCCACGCAAAAAAGCGTGGGATACCGCTTCGATCAGGGCTAAAAAACCCTTCAGTAAAAAACAACATATCCGTATTAGATTCATAATAACTTTTATACATTTGTTTTTTGAGTTTAAATTACAATGATGAAAACCAAATCTTTTTTATTTTTAATATTTTTTTTGACGTTTCACTCTCAAGCACAAAAAATAATGATAACACCACCAAATCTTAAAATCGGCGATACTATTGCCATTGTGGCCACCGCTAGAAAAAACATCGACAACAACTTGAAACCCGCAATTGCTCTTGCAGAAAAATGGGGGCTAAATGTAGTGATTGGAAAAACAATTGGGCTAGACGATAATCAACTCGCAGGAACTGACGAACAGCGGGCAGCCGATTTTCAAAATATGATAGACAACCCAAATATTCAAGCAATCTGGTGTGTTCGTGGGGGATATGGAACGGCAAGAATGCTGGATTTAATTGATTTTTCTAAATTTATACAGAACCCAAAATGGGTAGTAGGATTTAGCGATGTTACCGTTTTGCATAGCCACATCAACACGCTCGGAATTGCCTCAATTCATGGAATTATGCCTGTCAATGTTGAAAAAGCTTCGCCCGAAGTAGAAGAAACCCTAAGAAAATCATTGTTTGGCGAACCATTATCCTATACTGTTTCTTGTGAAAACGAAAATAAATTAGGAACTGCTCAAGGCGAATTAGTAGGCGGAAACCTCTCTATTTTATATAGTATGATGGGATCAAAATCACAAGTAAATTGTAAAGGGAAAATACTTTTTCTTGAAGATTTAGACGAATATTTATATCATATCGACCGCATGATGCTTAGCCTAAAAAGATGTGGTTGTTTTGAAGAATTAAACGGATTAGTAGTGGGAAGTTTTATAAAAATGCACGACAACGAAATCCCATGGGGAAAAACCGCTCACCAAATCATTCTTGACATTACAAAGCCATATAATTTTCCAATTGCTTTTAACTTTCCGGCAGGGCATATTCATGATAATAACACACTTATTTTTGGAAAAAACACTACGCTAAACATTACCGATAAAGAGACAACATTAAAATTCGAGTAAAATATAAATACAACAAAACAACCATTTCACTATGGCCGAACACAACGAATTAGGTACACAAGGCGAAGAAATGGCAATCGAATTCCTACAGAAAAACGGCTATACTATTCTTGAAAAAAACTGGACTTTTCAAAAAGCAGAAGTCGATATCATTGCCCTGAAAGAAAACATTATGGCGGTTGTAGAAGTAAAAACCCGCTCGAGTATTGAATTCGGGTTGCCTCAAGATTTTGTAAAACCAAAAAAAATCCAACTGTTAGTAAAAGCAATCAACGAATATATCATTTCGAGAGATTTAGACCACGAAATTAGGTTCGATATTATTGCCATTCAAAAAGAAAAAAACGGCTTTATTATTGAGCATATTGAAGACGCTTTTTATTATTTCTAACTAAATCATTTCAATCAATTCTAAAGCTTTGCGAATCGATTTTACATGCTCAAAAGTCAACAATAACCGCAGTCCATTTGGGGTTTGTTTTTCTTTCATTTTGCACAAATTACTTTGCTTCTGCACAAATTGTAAGACCTGATAAAAACGATCCGATTGATAATAATCACTTTGTTGATCGGAAACAAAATAGCAAATCATTTTGCCTTGTTTTAGCACTAATTTTTCTATTCCTAATCGTGTTGCAATCCATTTTACACGAATACTATTCAACAATGCAACGGCCTGTTTTGGCAACGGACCAAAACGGTCAACAAGTTTATTTTCATAGGCAAATAGCGTTTCTTCGTCTTTGATTGAGCTTAATTCATTATACAAAATTAACCGTTCGGACACATTATTGATATATTCGTCTGGAAATAATAACTCAAAATCACTATCAATTTGAATGTCCTTTACATAGTCTTTTTCAACCCCTTTATCCTCCTCAGAATAGAGCTCCTTAAACTCATTTTCTTTCAATTCTTCTATGGCTTCATTCATAATTTTCTGGTAGGTTTCAAAGCCAATTTCGTTTATAAAACCACTCTGCTCACCTCCCAATAAATCACCTGCACCCCGAATTTCTAAATCCTTCATCGCAATATTGAACCCGCTCCCCAATTCTGAAAATTGCTCTAGAGCTTGAATCCTTTTTCGTGCATCGTCTGTCATTGATGAGTAGGGCGGACAAATGAAGTAGCAAAACGCTTTTTTGTTGCTACGCCCAACACGCCCCCGCATTTGATGCAAATCGGAAAGACCAAAATTATTTGCATTATTGATAAATATCGTATTGGCGTTTGGCACATCTAATCCGCTTTCGATTATTGTGGTTGCCACCAAAACATCAAATTCGCCATTCATAAAAGCCAGCATTAGTTCCTCTAATTTTTTTCCTTCCATTTGCCCATGGCCAATTCCTACTCGTGCATTTGGCACTAATCGTTGAATCATTCCTGCAACTTCCTTGATGTTTTCTATGCGGTTATTTATAAAAAAAACTTGCCCATTTCGCTGAATTTCATAAGAAATGGCATCTCTAATTAATTCTTCGCTAAACCCAACAACATGGGTTTCTATTGGATATCTATTGGGTGGAGGTGTGGTAATCACAGACAAATCGCGTGCCGCCATCAACGAAAACTGCAGTGTTCTAGGTATAGGAGTAGCCGTCAAAGTGAGCGTATCGACATTGGCAGCAATAGTTTTTAGTTTGTCTTTTACGTTTACGCCAAATTTTTGTTCTTCATCTACAATCAACAAACCTAAATCTTTAAAAACGACATTTTTATTCACTAATTGATGCGTCCCGATGAGAATATCTAATCTTCCGTCTGCCAAATCTTTTAATGTTTCTGCTTTTTGTTTTGCAGTTCGAAAACGGTTCAAATAGCCGATAGTAACTGGCATTTCTTTCAACCTTTCCGTAAAAGTTCTATAATGTTGGTAGGCCAAAATGGTGGTTGGCACCAAAACTGCAACTTGTTTTCCGTTGTCAACTGCCTTGAAAGCCGCTCGAATGGCCACTTCTGTTTTTCCAAAACCAACATCGCCACATACCAATCGATCCATTGGGCGAGGACTTTCCATATCAGTTTTTACCTCCTGCGTAGATTTTGTTTGATCGGGTGTGTCTTCATATATGAAGGAACTTTCTAGTTCCAGTTGCATATAGCTATCAGGTTTGAATTGAAACCCTTTTTCTAGTCTTCTCTTTGCATATAATTGTATCAAATTGAATGCTATATGTTTGACCCTTGCTTTTGTTTTTTGTTTTAAAGCCTTCCAAGCATTCGACCCAAGTTTGTAAATTTTTGGTGGCGTTCCGTCTTTTCCATTAAATTTTGAAATTTTGTGAAGCGAATGAATACTAACATACACAATGTCATTATCGGCATATACAAGTTTTATTGCCTCTTGAGTTTTTCCTTCCACTTGAATTTTTTGCAACCCGCCAAAACGACCAATTCCGTGATCAATATGTGTCACATAGTCGCCTACGCTCAAGGTGGTTAACTCTTTTAAGGTAATGGTTTGCTTTTTTGAATAGCCGTTTTTGATACTAAATTTATGGTACCTTTCAAAAATTTGATGATCTGTATAACAAGCAATTTGTAACTCTTCGTCCAAAAAACCTTGAAATAAGGGAAAAACAATAGTTTCATATTGTTTTCTAATACTTTCATGATTGGCTTCGTCAAGAGATTGAAAAATGTCGTGAAACCGTTTTGCTTGAGCGTCATTTGAACAAAAAAGATAGTTTTTTATGCCATTAAAATGGTTATCGCCAAGATTATTCAACAACAAATCAAATTGCTTGTTGAATGAAGGCTGCGGCTGAATATGAAATTCTATAACTTCTTTTGGGCTAAAATTTGTTTTTTGATGCAATTCTACAACCCTAAAAACACTTGCTTTTTTTATGAATGTTGCCTGGTTTATAAATAAATTTTCGGGAGGAAGATGTTTTATTGTTGAATTTAGAGTTTGAAATTTTTCGGTCGCTTTTTGGAATAATTTATCCAATTTTGATAACAAATCGTCCGAATTTTGAATAAAAACAACTGTTTTGCTCGAAATATAGTTTAAAAAGCTTTCTCGATTTTCTTGAAAAAATTGATTTTCTACATTAGGAATTATAGTAATTTTTCTTTGGGCTTCGATCGATAATTGGGTTTCAACATCGAAACTTCTAATACTGCTAACTTCGTTCCCAAAAAACTCAATTCGATACGGATTTTCATTAGAAAAAGAAAAAACATCTACAATTCCTCCTCGCACAGAAAACTCGCCTGGCTCTGTAATAAAATCAACCCTCTTAAATTCATATTCAAATAATACTTCGTTGATAAATTCAATTGAAATCTTGTCGTCAACAGCTATTTTCAGAGTGTTTTTTTCCAGCTCTTGTTTGGTAACTACCATTTCAAAAAGGGCTTCAGGATAGGTAACAATAACGGCTGGTTTTTTTCGAGAATTGATTCGGTTCAGTACTTCTGCTCGAAGAAGTACATTTGCGTTATCGGTATCTTCAATTTGATAGGGCAAACGATAGGAACTTGGATAAAACAAAACATCTTTTTCGCCAATAAGTTGCTCTAAATCGTTCAAATAGTAGGCGGCTTCCTCTTTGTCTTGTAAAACTAATAAAAACGGAAGTTCTGTTTTGTCATAAAGGGATTTTGCAATAAATGAAAACGAAGAACCGACAAGACCCTTAATTTGAATTTTTGCTTCGTTTTTTTCTATAAAAGCGGCAATTTTATTGACTTTTGAGGACTTTTCATATTTGCCGTAAAGTGTTAATTTACTCAATTTATTACTCTGTTTTTATAATTTGCATTGCTTGGAATCGCTCTAGAGGTGTCTAACATTTTAATCATATCCGATTCTCCTTCCTCTTTTGGAATAATATTTTTTCTCACAATTTCTCCCATTTGAGATTCTATAGAAATGATTTGAGTGTTGATTTCTGCAATTAATAAAGCAATTTTATCGGTTGGAATTTCATGCAAATGAATAAATAAATCTAAAGCATTTATTTTTGTGACCAATACCGATATTCTGCTTTTTATTTCTGGTTTGGAATAGGCGGAAGGTATATTATTCACCAATTCGGAGGCCTTTTTTGAAAGCGTTTTGGATTTTTGTTGAAAAGCTCCAATGGTACTTTTTGGTTTTTGTCCCAATTCACTCATTAAAACACGCCATTCGGCCCACATCGAAAGCGCTCCTTGGGCAGCTGGATTTATGGGTTGGGTGCTAAAATTCCATGCAGAATTTATAGCGTTAAAAACTTGGGTTTTCTTTTGTATCGCTTTTTGATTTTCAATAAGAACCTCATTTTTGTCTTCTTTACAAGAAATCAAAAGCATCAGAACAAAAAATAAGCAATAAATGGATTGTTTCATTTATAATAAATTTGAATACAAAGTTACAAATGTAAATTCATAAATAATAATCTAAAATCGATTTGAATTATTATCCTTTATATTTTTCAAATTAGGTATCTTTACTCACTAAAATAAATAAATATGAGTGTAAAAATACTAATTATAGGGGCTTGTGGACAAATAGGAACAGAATTAACGCAAAAACTTCGAGCCCTTCATGGGGTTGAAAATGTTATTGCTTCTGATATAAGAAAACTGAATATAGATGTGGTGAATTCGGGACCTTTTGAAGTAGTTAATGCTCTAGATTTCAATCAGATAGAACATTTAGTAGAAATACACAAAATAGATGAGGTATATTTAATGGCGGCATTATTATCTGCAACAGCCGAAAAAAACCCATCATTTGCTTGGGATTTAAACATGAATTCACTCTTTCATGTGCTAAATTTGGCGAAAGCCAAAAAGATAAAAAAGATATTTTGGCCTTCAAGCATTGCGGTTTTTGGACCGACTACACCAAAAGAAAATACACCTCAATATACTATTATGGAACCGTCAACGGTTTATGGAATTAGCAAACAGGCTGGCGAAAGATGGTGCGAATATTATCATAATGTTTACGGAGTTGATATTCGTAGCGTTCGGTATCCAGGCTTAATCAGTTGGTCATCTCCTCCTGGTGGCGGCACGACAGACTATGCTGTTGATATTTTTCATAAAGCGATTTCCAAAAATAAATACGAATGTTTTTTGTCAGAAAACACAAAAATGCCAATGATGTATATGGACGATGCTATTCGAGCCACGATAGAAATAATGAATGCTCCTGCTGAAAAAATCAAAATCAGATCCTCCTATAATTTGGCTGCAATGAGTTTTACGCCTAACGAAATTGCACAAGAAATCAAGAAGCATTTTCCTGATTTTTCGATTACGTATTCCCCCGATTTTCGTCAGAAAATTGCCGATAGTTGGCCTGCTAGTATTGATGATAGTTTTGCCAGAGAAGACTGGAATTGGAATCAAAATTTTGATTTAGAAAAAATGACAAACGATATGTTAGTAAATCTTAAAAAGTAATCAACTGAATATCAGCTATTTGGTTTTTAATAAATTAATTTCATTTGTTTCGATTTGGTCTTTAATTTTCACGACTTCATTGGTTTTTTCATTTGGAATTGTCATAGAAAGAACATAGTGGGCTATTTTCCATTTCCCATTTTCTTTTATTAGCACGCCCGAACCTCGACAAATTTTCATTTGAGTGTCTAAAAGCTCATCAAACCAAGCGGTTTTTTGATTTTCAGAAAAATAAATAGAGCGTTTCAGAGGTTTAAAGCTCCATGCTTTTCCTTTATCAAAATACGGTTTTGAAAATGCTTTGAATGCATCAATTTGCCAATTTTCGGTTGCATCAGTACCAACAAATACTGATTTTTTAGTCATTAAATTAAAATATTCGTCAAAATTAGCTTTTGAGGCAGCCGTATGCCATAAATTTATAGTTTCGTTGATTATTAAGGTGTTTTTGGTTTCGTTTTTTGCAGAACTACAAGAAAAAATCGACATCACGACCAAACAAAAAATAGAATATTTTTTCATTTTTGAAATATTTTTTAA
>CAIJXW010000184.1 GCA_903824755.1 uncultured Bacteroidota bacterium
CCAACAGGAAATCTTCGAGAGAGTAGAAGCGGAGCAAGTCGTGCCGATTTAATTATCATTACCAAATGCCCTAGAGATTTATCAGAAATGGAACAGCAAAATATAAAGGAAAAAATAGGAGCAAAGGTCCCTGTTTTTTTTAGCTATATTGATTATGATGATTTGATTTATAACCAAAATGAAAGCAAAAAACTAAGTGAAGTAATGTCTTTGGGTAAAATAGTTGTAGCTGGTATTGCGAAACCAGAGCCATTTTTTAAACATTTAAACGCTGTAAATGACGAATGTTTGGTATTTCCAGATCATCATTTTTTTTCCGAAAACGACATTCAACAAATTGAAGACAAAGCAAAAAACAAAATCATAATTACGACTGAAAAAGATTTTGTGCGATTAGCTAATCGAAACTTAAAAGCCCCAATTTATTATTTGCCAATTAATAGTAGTTTTCTTTCAAAAAGTGAAGAATTAGATAATAAAATAAAAAATTATGTGGGAGCAAGTTCAAGAAACCGTTAGTTTTATTCAAAGTAAATTCAGTTTTACTCCAGAGTATGGTGTGATATTAGGATCTGGCCTAGGTGGTTTCACCGAAGACATCCAAATTGAATTCAGTATTCCTTATTCTGAAATTCCAAACTTTCCAATATCAACAGTTCAAGGACATAAAGGCGCTCTAGTTTTTGGAACCGTGGGAAACAAAAAAGTCGTGGCAATGCAAGGTCGTTTTCATTATTATGAAGGCTACGAAATGAAGCAAGTGACTTTTCCGGTAAGGGTGATGAAAATGTTAGGAGTTTCTAAATTAGTTGTCTCAAATGCTTCAGGTGGTGTAAATCCTAACTATAAAATCGGTTCCATTATTTTGATAAAAGATCATATTAATATGATGCCCGAACATCCGTTAAGAGGAAAAAATGACGAGCGATTTGGCCCCCGTTTTGTAAATATGAGCGAGCCCTATAGTAAAGCCATGTTGTTTAAAGCAAAACAAATTGCTGCCTCGCTAAATATTGAAGTTCAGGAAGGTGTTTATATGGGATTGCAAGGACCTACATTTGAAACTTTATCAGAATACCGAATGGTTAAAAATATTGGTGCTGATTGTGTAGGGATGTCTACTGTTCCGGAAGTTGTTGTGGCGCGCCATATGGATATGGAAGTTTTCGGATTGTCTGTAGTTACCGATATGGGTGATGAGGAAAATATTGAAGAAGTCAATCATGCCGAAGTATTGAAAGCGGCTGAAAAAGCAGAGCCTTCTGTTCGAAAATTAATAAAAGAATTGATTTTTCAGTATTAATTACTTTTTCATATATTGAATTAAGTCTATTATTCGAGACGAATAACCAATTTCATTATCATACCAACCCACCACTTTGACCATTTTATCAATGACAGAAGTAAGTTGTGCATCAAAAACACAGGAATTTTTATTGCCAATAATATCCACCGACACGATTGGATCTTCGGTGTAATCTAGGATGCCTTTTAAGTTAGTTTCTGCAGCTTTTTTAAATGCCAAATTTATTTCTTCAATAGTTACTTTTCGGATCACATTGAAGGTGATATCGGTTAATGATCCATCCGCCACGGGAACTCGAATCCCACAACCTCCAATTTTACCATCCAATTCTGGGAATATTTTAGTCAGCGCCTTAGCTGCACCAGTTGTTGTTGGAACTATAGATTGGCTTGCGCTTCGTGCTCTTCGTAAATCGTGATGGGGTTGATCGTGCAAACTTTGATCGGTGGTGTAGGAGTGAACTGTAGTAATATAAGCTTGTTCAATACCACATAAATCATGAATTACTTGCATCATGGGCGCTGCATTATTTGTGGTACAACTTGCATTGGAAACAATAATTTCTGATCCGTCTAAAATAGGTTCGTTAACTCCAAGAACTACAGTTTTTATTTCTGGTACTTCTGATGGCGCAGACAGAATTACTTTTTTTGCTCCGGCTACAATATGGGAATTTAATTCTTCAAAAGTTTTATATTTTCCTGTAGCTTCAATCACAAAGTCAATGTCGTTCCAATGTAAATTTGAAATTTCTCTTTCATGAAAAAATGAATATGCTTTTCCGTCTACAATAATTGCTTTATCAGAATAGGAAACAGCATAAGGCAATACACCATGAATACTGTCGTATTTGATAAGATGTGCCATGGTTTTGTTATCTGCAATATCATTAATTGCAACGACTTCAATATTTGGATGATTAAGGAGCAACCTAAAAAGATTTCTACCAATTCTTCCAAAACC
>CAIJXW010000185.1 GCA_903824755.1 uncultured Bacteroidota bacterium
CGTACTTTTAAACCCTATTTAAATAAGAAAAAATTAAAATGGCAAATCCATTAATAAAAATCACCAATATAAAACGAGATTTTGTTCTAGGAAACGAGATTGTATATGTTTTGAAAGGAATTAATTTAGAAATAAATAAAGGAGAATATGTAGCATTGATGGGGCCTTCGGGATCGGGAAAGTCAACGTTAATGAATCTTTTGGGCTGTTTAGACACGCCAACATCGGGAAATTATATCTTGAATGGCAAAGATGTGAGCAAGATGCACGATGATGAATTGGCCGAAATCAGAAATAAAGAAATTGGATTTGTGTTTCAAACCTTTAATTTGTTGCCAAGAACGACAGCTTTAGACAATGTTGCTTTGCCGATGATTTATGCTGGATTTTCAAAATCTGAAAGAAAAGTGAGAGCCGAAGAAGTGTTGAAACAAGTCAGTTTGGAGGATAGAATGGATCATCAACCGAATCAACTTTCAGGAGGACAAAGGCAGCGTGTGGCTGTTGCGAGAGCACTTGTCAATAATCCTTCAATAATTCTAGCCGATGAGCCCACAGGGAATTTGGACAGCAAAACATCGGAGGAAATTATGAAATTATTTGGTGATATTCACAAAGCTGGTAATACAGTAATTGTAGTTACTCATGAAGAAGAGGTAGCTGCTTATGCTCATCGAATTATTCGTTTGCGTGATGGATTAATTGAGAGCGACACAAAAAAATAGCTATATAATAATTTTAGTGATTTTTCGGGAAACAAAAATTAGAAAACCCAAATTACAACAATAAAGTTTGAGATGAAAATATATACAAAGACTGGTGACAATGGGACGACCGCACTTTTTGGAGGCACAAGAGTTCCGAAAGACCATATTAGAATAGAGAGTTATGGAACGGTTGATGAATTAAATTCGCACATTGGGTTGATTCGTGATCAAGAAATGAATGACCATTATAAAAATATTCTAATTGAAATTCAAGACCGTTTGTTTACTGTTGGAGCAATTTTAGCTACGCCACCAGAAAAAGCGGTCAAAAAAAATGGCGAATTACGTTTGAAGAATTTAGGAATAATAGAAAGTGATATCGAATTATTAGAGACAGAAATAGATTCTATGGAAGATTTGCTTCCGCCAATGACGCATTTTGTTTTACCTGGCGGACATACAACTGTGTCATATTGTCATATTGCTCGTTGCGTATGCCGCCGTGCCGAACGATTAGCCGTTCATTTGGACCACAATGAAGCTGTAGATTCGAACGCAATTAAATACCTGAACCGCCTTTCTGACTATCTTTTTGTGTTGGCACGAAAGTTGACTTATGATTTGCAAGCTGAAGAGGTGAAATGGATTCCTAGAAAATAGGTTTCTTAATTATTTTAGAAGAAATTCAAAAGAAATAAACATTTTAGAGTATTTTTTTTGAAAATAATACCTCAAAAACTAGCTAATAAACGGACGTTCTTAACTTTTTATCAAAATAATTAAAATTTTACTTGCCTTTTTCAGTAAAAAAATTATTTTTGCATAAACTAAAACTGAAAGAAGATGTATTGGACATTAGAATTAGCATCATATTTAAGTGATGCCCCATGGCCTGCTACCAAAGATGAACTTATAGATTACGCTATTAGAGCTGGAGCACCCTTAGAAGTTGTTGAAAATTTACAATCAATAGAGGACGAAGGTGAAATGTATGAATCAATGGAGGAGATATGGCCTGATTATCCAACAGACGAAGATTATCTTTGGAATGAGGATGAATATTAAAAAAATATTAAAATCAAAGTAAAAGTCTCACTAGAGGCTTTTTTTTTGGTTAAATTTGCATACCCTTTTTAAATAAATACAGAAATAAATTATGAGTTTCATAAATAGTATATTAAATGTCTTTGTAGGAGACAAATCTCAAAAAGATGTAAAAGCCCTACAAGGAAATCTTAACAAAATTAAAGCCTTCGAAAGTGTGCTTTCTAGTTTGTCAAATGATGAATTGAGAGCGAAAACTGCCGAATTTAAAGAAAAAATAAAAAACGCACGCGCCGAAAAAGATTCGAAAATTGCTTTACTGCTTCAAGAAGTTGAGACGATAGTAGATATCGATAAAAGAGAAGATAGTTATGCACAAGTTGATATTTTGGAAAAAGAGGCCTACGAAATTTCTGAAAAAACATTAGATGATTTGCTACCCGAAGCATTTGCAGTTATAAAAGAAACAGCAAAGAGATTCAAAGACAATAGCGAAATAATCGTTACGGCTTCTGCAAAAGATCGAGAATTGTCTGCTTCAAAAACTTATATTAAAATTGATGGCGACAAAGCGATTTGGGCAAATTCATGGAATGCAGCCGGAAAACAAATCACCTGGGATATGGTTCACTATGACGTTCAATTGATTGGCGGAATGGTATTGCATCAAGGAAAAGTTGCCGAAATGCAAACAGGAGAAGGAAAAACACTCGTTGCAACTTTGCCTCTATATTTGAACGCATTGACAGGAAATGGAGTTCATTTAGTAACTGTTAATGATTATTTAGCAAAAAGAGATAGTACTTGGAAAGCTCCATTATTTGAATTTCATGGAATTACGGTTGATTGTATCGATAATCATCAACCCAACTCAGATGAACGAAGAAAAGCATATGAAGCAGATATAACTTATGGAACAAATAACGAATTTGGTTTTGATTATTTGAGAGATAATATGGCACATGCTCCTGAGGATTTGGTGCAACGAAAACATAACTTTGCGATAGTCGATGAGGTAGATTCTGTTTTGATAGATGATGCTAGAACGCCATTGATTATTTCTGGTCCAGTACCCGAAGGAGACCGACATGAATTTAATGAATTGAAACCAAAAATAGATAATTTGGTTACTCTTCAAAGACAGTTATCAAATGGTTTTCTAACCGAAGCGAAACGATTAATAAAAGAAGGAAACACGAAAGAAGGTGGATTTAATCTTTTAAGAGCCTTTAGAAGTTTGCCTAAAAATAAAGCTTTAATAAAGTTTTTGAGCGAGGAAGGCATTAAACAATTGCTTCAAAAAACGGAAAATCAATATCTTCAAGACAACAAAAGAGATATGCATCTAGTTGATGAGGGAATGTATTTTGTCATTGAAGAAAAAAACAATCAAGTAGAATTAACTGACACTGGTATTAAATTTTTATCAAAAGATACAGGAGATAATTTCTTCGTTCTTCCAGATATTGGAACTGAAATTGCACGCATCGAAAAACTAAATTTAGACAAAGATGGTGAAGCCGAAGAAAAAGAAAAATTATTTCAAGATTTCTCAATAAAAAGTGAGCGAATTCATACGTTAACACAACTTTTGAAAGCCTATACGCTTTTTGAAAAAGATGTAGAATATGTTATCATAGACAATAAAATCATGATTGTTGATGAGCAAACAGGACGTATCATGGACGGACGTAGATATTCTGATGGATTACATCAAGCAATTGAAGCAAAAGAAAACGTAAAAATTGAAGCCGCAACACAGACATTTGCTACGGTAACACTTCAAAATTATTTCAGAATGTACAGCAAACTAGCTGGTATGACTGGAACCGCAGTTACAGAAGCAGGTGAACTTTGGGAAATTTATAAGTTGGACGTGGTCGAAATTCCTACCAATAGACCAATGGCTAGACAGGATAAAGAAGATTATATTTATAAAACAACACGAGAAAAATTTAATGCTGTAATAGAAGATGTAACAGAATTATCAAACGCTGGAAGACCCGTTTTGATTGGGACAACATCTGTCGAAATTTCAGAATTATTAAGCAGAATGTTAAAAATGCGTGGTGTAACACATAACGTTTTGAATGCTAAAATGCACAAACAAGAAGCTCAAATTGTAGAAGAAGCAGGAAAATCTGGTGTCGTGACAATTGCTACAAATATGGCAGGTCGTGGAACAGATATAAAATTATCTGCAGAAGTAAAAGCAGCGGGTGGATTGGCAATTGTAGGAACAGAACGACACGATTCTCGAAGAGTTGACCGTCAGTTGCGTGGTCGTGCAGGACGACAAGGAGATGTTGGAAGTTCGCAATTTTATGTTTCACTAGAAGACAATTTGATGCGTCTTTTTGGTTCAGAACGTGTGGCAAAAGTAATGGACAGAATGGGACTCAAAGAAGGCGAAGTAATTCAGCATTCGATGATGACAAAGTCTATAGAAAGAGCTCAGAAAAAAGTAGAAGAAAACAACTTTGGTGTTCGAAAACGTCTGTTAGAATATGATGATGTTATGAACGCACAACGTGAAGTAGTTTACAAACGCCGTCGTCATGCCCTTCATGGAGAAAGGCTGAAAGTCGATATTGCAAATATGATGTATGATACTTGCGAAATCATTGTTGACACAAACAAGCAAAGTAGAGATTTTAAAAATTTTGAATTTGAATTAATTCGTTACTTTTCAATTACTTCACCAATTTCGGAAAGTGATTTTGAAAAATTGACAGAAATAGAATTGACAGGTAAAGTCTATAAAGCGGCGTTAGAATTTTATACCGAAAAAGTAGAACGAACTGCTAGAGAGGCGTTTCCTATTATAAGAAATGTTTTTGAAGATAAAAACAACAAATTTGAACGAATTGTCCTTCCGTTTTCAGATGGAATAAAAACATTAAATGTGGTTACCGATTTGAAAAAAGCTTATGATAGTCAGGGGCGACAAATGGTTTCTGATTTTGAAAAAAATATCACATTGGCCATTGTTGATGAAGCATGGAAGAAGCATTTACGCAAAATGGACGAATTGAAACAATCAGTTCAATTAGCAGTTCATGAGCAAAAAGACCCCTTGCTAATCTATAAATTTGAAGCTTTCAATTTATTTAGAAATATGCTAGACGGAATTAACAAAGAGGTTATTTCTTTTTTATTCAAAGGAGATTTGCCTCAACAAAATGCTCCATTAATTCAAGAAGCAAAAGTGGTTCGACAAAAGGAAAACTATAAAACATCTAAAGATGAAATTCCAAATAGTGACACTTTATCGGCCGAAAATAGAGAAGCGGGTCAAACACAAAGACAAGTTACTGAAACAATTGTTCGAGAAATGCCGAAAATAAATAGAAATGACACAGTAACTATTCAACAAGTTGCAACAGGAACTACCGAAACTATGAAATATAAAAAAGCGGAGCCTCTGTTAACTTCAGGAGAATGGGTTCTGATTAGTTAATTATCTTAATTCCAATATTTTAAATCTCTAAATATAAATATATTTAGAGATTTTTTTTTAATAAACAAGCTGCACCATTTGAAAATATTTCATATATTTACTTAAGTAATTATTGAAATTTAATTTAAATATAGATATCATGGCAAAAAGTCAAGACGCAAAAAAAAGTGTAAAAAAAGAGCCACTAAAAACGGCTAAAGAGAAAAAAGAGGAAAAAAGAGAAAAGAAAAATGCTCCTAAAAGAGATTAAATAAAAAAAACCTTTCGATTAGAAACTTGAAAGGGTTATTTATTAAAAATAAAAAACATGCCCAATACAACTACTTATACTTTGTTTTTTAACCGTGTACTGGAAAGCATTTCTGATGGAACTTTTGCTAAACTCACTATGGCAAAAACAATTGGAAATACTCAATTAATGAATATTTATATTCGGACAAATGTAGATGAAATTCAGCTAAAATTAGCCTTGACTTTTAAATATCAAACGGAGGAAGAGATAAAGATTTTATCTATTGAAGAAGGACTAAAGTCTTTAATTCCTTACATAAACAATCCTTTTTTGTCGGCTTTACTTTTTACTACAGAAGCTGATGTAACGATGAAATTGAACAAAAAACGAGTCGCAAATATTACAGAACAAGCACCAACTTTTAAAAATGCAGACCCAATTCTATTAGAGTATTTGTCTAGAAAACAATAAAAATCAAATGGCTTTAATTATCTATACTAACTCATTGTCTGTGTGAGATTTTGGATAAAAAACAATAAAAAAAAATTTACATTTAAAGAGAATCGGGGAAGATTTTACCTGGATTTAAAATTCCGTTTGGATCAAAAATAGATTTTATACCTTTCATTAATTGTAAATGATTGTTAGAAAACGCAATATCCATATAGTTTTTTTGAACATACCCAATACCATGTTCTCCTGACAAAGTTCCCTTTAATGAAACCGTTAACTCAAAAATTTCACGTATTCCTTTTGTGACTTCTGTATTCCAGTTTTCGTCTGACATATCGCCTTTTATGATATTTACATGTAAATTTCCATCTCCAGCGTGACCATAACAAACCGATTTAAAACCATATTTTTTTCCGATTTCTTTAATTCCAAACAATAATTTTGGCAGCTCAAATCTGGGCACAACAGTATCTTCTTCCTTATAAATAGAATTTGCTTTTACGGCTTCGGCAACACTTCTACGCATTTTCCAAAGTAGATTTTTTTGGATTTCTGTATCAGCAAAAAGCACTTCGTCAATATTATATTGCTCAACGACTTCCATAATTTTCTCGGCTTCTTGAAAAAGAATATCGGGATAATTCCCATCTACTTCTATCAGTAAATGGGCTTGAATATCCTCATTTACTTGCACATTCAAATCGGGTACAAATTGGAGAGTCCAATCGATAGCATCACGCTCCATAAACTCTAAAGCACTTGGGGTTATTCCTGCTCTAAAAATTGCAGAAACTGCTTCGCAAGCTTGATTTGCATCATAAAAAGGGACAAGCATTAAAACAGTATGAGTATTTTTTGGAATTAATTTCATTACGATTTTAGTGATAATACCAAGAGTGCCCTCACTTCCCACCATTAATTGTGTGAGATTATATCCCGTAGAATTTTTCAGCGTGTTAGCACCTGTCCAAATAATATCGCCATTAGCAAGAACAACTTCTAAATTCAAAACATAATCTTTTGTAACTCCATATTTAACAGCACGAGCACCACCTGCATTTTCGGCTACATTTCCACCTATCCAGCAACTGCCTTGACTGCTTGGATCTGGAGGATAGAAAAGCCCTTTTTCAGAAACCGCTTCACGAAGAACTTGAGTGATTACGGCAGGTTCAACAATCACTTGTAAATTTTGTTCGTCTATATTTAAAATTTTATTGAAACGCTCCATAGACAACCCAATTCCTTGAAAAATTGATAATGCTCCACCGCTCAAACCTGTTCTTGCACCGATTGCAGTAACAGGAATTTTATGAAGATTTGCTATTTTCAAAATGGAAGCAATTTCTTGAGAAGTAGCTGGTTTTAGAACTACAGAAGGTGGAAAAACGTAATCTTCAGTTTCATCGTGACCATAATTATTTCGTGTTTCTTGATCAGTAAAAACATTCGATACTCCAATTATAGACTGAAGTTCATTAATAATTTCGGGAGTTATTTGTGTTGTCATAAATAATTCAAATAAAATTAATCCTTTTTAATATTTGGTAAAAAATAACATATAATTCCAACCAAAGGAAGGTAGGAACAAATTTGATATACATATTCGATACTTGTTGAATCCGCTAATTTTCCAAGTAAAGCTGATCCTAATCCACCCATTCCAAAAGCAAATCCGTAGAAAAGGCCAGAAACCAGACCAAGTTTTTTGGGCAATAATTCTTGAGCATAAACAATAATTGCTGGGAATGCTGAAGAAATAATAATTCCGATGATAACCATTAGAATATCAGTCCAAAACAGATTTGCATAAGGCAAAAGTAAGGCAAAAGGAGCAGCACCAAAAACAGAAAGCCAAATTACATATTTTCTTCCAATTTTGTCTCCCAAAGGACCACCTAATATTGTACCAGCAGCATAAGCAATAAGATATAAAAACATATGTACTTGAGATTGTTGCACTGTTAATTTGAATTTATCAATCAAATAAAACGAATAATAACTCGATAAACTTGCCGAATAAAAGAACTTTGAAAAAATAACAATTAGTAAAATAATAATTGAAAAATTCACTTGAAACTTGGAAAGAGAATGATATTGGATTATTAGGTTTTCTTTATTTCTTCGAAGAAACAAATGCTTTTTATACCAAAATCCGATTCGACCTATCACAAAAAGTGCAATCGTAGCGGCAATTACAAAAACCAGAATATATCTTTGCCCATTTGGAACAACAAAGAAAGCAACCAATAATGGCCCTAGAGCAGTTCCAATGTTCCCTCCTATTTGAAATATTGATTGTGCCAAACCACGCTTGCCACCCGAGGCTAAAAATGAAACACGAGCAGATTCAGGATGAAAAACTGCAGAGCCAATACCTACCAAACAAACAGCAATTACTATCGTATAAAATCCTGATGCAAATGACAATAAGACAATACCAAAAAGCGAAAAAAGCATTCCATAAACTTGAGAAAATGGCCTAGGATGTTTGTCTGTATAATAGCCAACAAAAGGTTGAAAAATGGAAGCAGCGAGTTGAAAAAAGAAAGTGATTAATCCTATTTGTGTAAATGAAAGTTGATATTTCTCTTTCAAAATTGGATAGACAGACGGAATTACAGATTGCAATAAATCGTTTAATAAATGGGCAAAGCTAATTGAGAATAAAATTGCAAAAGCAGTTTTTTTGGCAAAATCACGGGTATTATTTTCAGAAATATTTTCAGTACTAAGTTGCATTTATTTAATTTTATTGTTGCAAATTTACGCAACATAACTTTATTCTAACTTTAAATTGAGAAGTTTTGGAACATAGAAAAATGAAAAAAACAGCACTTCAAGAAATTCAGGGTGTTTTACAGCAAAAATCAATTAATCAATTGTCTGCAAAACACATTCAAGATTTACGAAAACTTGAGCCTACATCGCAGGAATTAGTAAATGGGATTTTAGATGGAAATATCGCTTCATTGAGTAGAGCCATTTCGTTAGTAGAAAGCACAAATCCAAAACATTTATCTAGGGCAAATGAAGTGATAAATGCTTGTTTACCATTTGCAAATAAATCATTAAGAATCGGAATTACGGGAATTCCAGGTGTTGGAAAAAGCACATTTATAGAGGCTTTCGGAAAACATTTGACAAGTTTAGGAAAAAAAGTAGCTGTTTTGGCTGTCGATCCTAGCAGTACTATTTCGCAGGGGAGCATTCTAGGGGATAAAACTCGAATGGAGGAACTTGTAAAAGACAAAAATGCTTTCATAAGACCTTCTGCATCAGGGGAAACACTCGGAGGAGTTGCGAGAAAAACGCGCGAATCAATTACGCTTTGTGAGGCCTGTGGATTTGATTTAATTTTGATTGAAACTGTAGGTGTTGGTCAGAGTGAAACTGCAGTTCATAGCATGGTAGATTATTTTTTATTAATGAAAATTGCTGGTGCTGGCGATGAATTGCAAGGAATAAAAAGGGGAATTATGGAAATGGCCGATGCTATTGTTATTAACAAAGCTGACGGTGACAATATGGTAAAATCAAAATTAGCGAAAACAGAATTTAATCGTGCTTTACATCTTTTTCCTCCAAAAAAATCGGGTTGGACGCCCAAGGCTACTACTTGTAGTTCAATAACTCACGATGGGATTTCTGAAGTTTGGAAAGAGATTACTAAATATGAAAAGCAAACAAAAGGGAGTGATTATTTCTTTGAAAAAAGACGAGAACAAAATCAGTATTGGCTTTTAGAAACTATAAACGAGCGGCTAAAATCTCATTTTTATACTAATCCAGAAATTAAAAAGGCATTAGAAAAAAATAAAAAAGCGGTACAAAATGATGAAATATCACCTTTTGCAGCCGCTCAAATTATATTAGGAAAGTATTTTAAATAATAAAATTACTCTTCATATCGTAGAATTTCCCGATCATAAAATTCGTTTGCAAGAACTATCAAGCCTTCCATTTCGGCGTTTAATTCGGCCTCGTCAAGGTCTTCTGCTTCTTCAATAAACTCTACCTCATCGTCTTTCAAATTAATGATAAATCTAGGATAATCGAGATGTATGATAAAAATATCATCTGGAAAATCGGTGTTGTCGCCTAGTAAAAATTTTGGTAATTCCATTTTTAATTAATTATAGCTTACTATTTATCAGAGAGAATCATTGGTGCGTTTCCTTTTCCCATAAAAATAATTTTTGTGTTTGGGGAAGCTGCTAATTCTTTCTGAGCTTTTATTTGTTCATATTGAAGTTGTTTATCCGTGAGCCCTAAAGATATAATTCGCTGATAATCTGCTATACCTTGTGCTTCGACCCTTTTTCTTTCGGCTTCTTGTTTCTCCTTTTGAAGAATAAATGTCATTTTTTGAGCATCTTGTTCTGCATTAATTTTACTTTCAATAGAAAGTTTTACAGAGGCTGGAAGATTAATATTTCTAATTAGTAACTGCTCTAAAATCAAACCTCTTTGTTTGAAGTCATCTTCGATACTTTTAAAAATTCGTTGTTGAAATTCGTTTCTTTTTGTAGAGTATAAAGCTACTGCATCATAATAAACAGCGTTGTCACGAATTCTTGTTCTTGTAACGGGACGAACGATTTTATCAGTATAATTAACACCTATTTGTTTGAAAATTTTTGGAGCATCGGCTGGAGTTATACGGTATAAAACTGTCAGATCAATAATAACTTCTAGTCCATCATTTGACAAGACCCTAATAGCATCATCACCTTCTTGGGCCCCTTCGGCATGAATAGCTGACATGGTATAATTTTGTGTTTGAATGTCAAAATCGGTCACATCAAGTAAAGGATTAATAATATGCAATCCACTCTCCAATACTTGAGGCTGTACGCTTCCATAAAGAGATTGAACACCAACTTTACCAGCATCTATTTGCTTGAACATAGATGATGAAATTCCTAGAGCAATAACAATTATTGCTGCTAATTTTAAGAAACCTGAGGATTTTGCCAAAGGTGTGTTTTGAGTTTTTACAGAAATACTAATTAAAAACAATACAACTCCGATAATAATTGCAAAAATGACCATGATAATGAATTTAAATTATTTGTTATTTTGAACCAATCTTTTTGTCAGTTTGTGAAAGCGAATATACAAAAATATAGCTGCAGTTGTTAGCCCTGCCAAAAGTCCAATCCAAACTCCAACTGCTTTTAAATCTGTATATTTTCCGAGATAGAATGAAATAGGGAACCCAACAACCCAATAGGCTACAAAAGCAATATACATAGGTATTTTTACATCTTGCAACCCCCTTAAAGCCCCTAAAACCACGACTTGAATTCCATCTGAAATTTGAAATACTGCTGCTACTAATAATAATTTTGAGGCAATTATAATCACTTCAGAATTATCTAAAGCTTGATTTGTATCGTTCATATTTAGAAAATAATGAGGCAAAACGGTATTTAATAGGACAAATAATATCGCAAAAATAATTTCAAGTAAAAGTGCCAATAAGAAAATTGAACGTGCTACAATTATTAGATTTTTGAAATCATTCAACCCTTTTTGATTGCTCACTCGAATCATAGCGGTTACATTCAAACCCATTGCGAACATAAATGTAAAAGTGGCTAGAGTAAGTGCGATTTGATTTGCTGCCTGACTATTTTTTCCAATTGAACCTGTGAGCCAAATTGCAGCTGTAAATAGAGCTACTTCAAACAACATTTGTAAAGCGGAGGGAAACCCCAAGTAGGTGATTTTTTTTAGCATCGATTTTTTAATTTCTTTGAAGCTAAAATTCTTGAAAAAGACTTTCATTTTTTCGTTGTTTCGCATCAAAAAGTGCATAAAAACGACCATCATAATTCTAGATATTACGGTCCCAACTGCTGCACCTAAAATCCCAAGCTTCGGAAAAATCCAGATTCCGTAAATCAAAACATAATTAAAAAAAACGTGAACAACATTGGCCATAAAAATGGCATACATAGAGTATTTTGTTAACGACAAACCATCAGCAAATTGCTTATAACCTTGATATATTATTACTGGAATTAGTGAAAAAGCTACCCAATCAATATAGGGAGAGGCTAAATCGACCACTTCTTTTGGTTGGTGCATTAAGTTCATTATTGGCTTTGCCAAAACGACCAAAACAAATAAAAGAATACCTAAAACAGTACACAAAAGCAATCCGTGATGAAATGCGGAGCGAATTTTTTTAGAAGCATTTTCGGCATCGGCTTGAGCAACAATTGGTGTTATTGCAGTCGAAAAACCAATTCCGAGTGACATCGCTAAAAAGATGAAACTATTTCCTAACGAAACTGCTGCGAGTTCAGTAGAGCCAAGTTTTCCAACCATTATATTGTCAACGATTCCTATTAATGTATGCCCTAACATTCCGAGAATTATTGGATAGGCTAACTTAAAATTATAAGAAAATTCTTTTGTATATTGAGCTAAATTCAAGTCTATTTATTTTAG
>CAIJXW010000186.1 GCA_903824755.1 uncultured Bacteroidota bacterium
GTTTTACTTTTAAAAACCTTTAAAGAAGAAGAATTAAAGCGAAAGCTTATCCATCCAGCAAATAACAAAAAATATTTTCTCGACGAAATGATTGGTCTCTATGCTTGGCATTGCAACCATCATTTGACGCATATTGAACAAGCATTGTTAAACAAAGGGAAATTTAATATTCAGGAATTATGAATAAAGCGTGTTTGGAATGTGGAGAAAAAATTGTGGGTCGCGAGGACAAAAAGTTTTGTAGCGACGGTTGTAGAAATTCGTATAATAACAAAATAAATAAGGACAGTACGAATATTATGCGAAATGTGAATAACCAATTGCGTAAAAATTATCGAATTTTGTCTGCTCTTAATGTTGACGGAAAATCGAAGACAACGCGTTCGAAATTGATTAGTAAGGGTTTTGATTTTGATTTTTTTACTAACATTCTGAAGACTAATACAGGAAATACCTACTATTTTCTGTATGACCAAGGGTATATGGCTTTGGAAAACAATTATTTTGTGTTGGTTAAAAAGAATTTATAATTTTTAAAATTTGCCCCAAATGAAAAAAAATTATGCTTGGTTTTCGACTATTTTTATAGTTGGAATTCTGTTTTTGAACTATTTTTTGACAATGCCTCAATGGGTTTCTAAACCAAATTCGAAGGAGAAATTTTCGACAGCGATTGCTTTAGATCACATTAAAAAAATTGCTGCAAAGCCTCATTATGTTGGTTCAAAAAATCACGAAGTTGTTGCTAATTATATTATTTCTGAGCTAAAAAAACTGGGGTTACAACCTCAAATTCAGGAAGGATTTACGTTTTCTGACAAGGGAAATTTAGTAAACTCGAAGAATATTTTGGCTAGAATTCCTGGCTCTAATAACTCGAAAGCCTTACTGCTGTTGACGCATTATGACAGTGCTCCACATTCTTATTCGCACGGGGCTAGTGATGCTGGGTCTGGAGTCGGGACATTATTGGAAGGTGTTCGTGCATTTTTATATTCAAAAAAACCACATAAAAACGATATTGTTATTTTGTTTTCGGACGCAGAAGAATTGGGTTTGAATGGGGCTGCTCTTTTTGTTACGCAGCATAAATGGGCAAAAGATATTGGGTTGGTTTTGAACTTTGAAGCTCGTGGCACTGCTGGCCCAAGCTATATGTTGATGGAGGTTAATAACGGAAATTCGGGGTTAGTAAATGGGTTTTCGAAGGCCAATGTTACGTTTCCTGTTTCAAATTCGTTGCTATATAGCATTTATAAAATGTTGCCAAACGACACGGATTTGACGGTTTTTAGAGAACAAGGAAAAATTCAAGGGTTTAATTTTGCTTTTATTGATAACCATTTTAATTATCATACTCAGCAAGACGATTTTGAGCATGTTTCGCCAAATACCGTTCAACATCAAGGGGCCTATTTGATGCCTTTGCTGAAATATTTCTCGGATTCGGACTTGTCAAATCTAAATTCGACCGAAGATTATGTTTATTTTAATTTGCCGTTTTCATTTGTTTATTATCCTTTTTCTTGGGTTTTTCCAATGGTTTTTATTACTCTATTCCTATTGTTGTTTTTTGTGTTTATTGGTTTTGGTAAGAGATTACTAAATGGAAAAACGATTCTTTCTGGATTTCTGCCAATGGCTGGTTCGTTGTTCGTTTCGGGGTTGATTTCTTATTATGGCTGGAAGTTATTGCTGGCGATTTATCCTCGATACAACGATATTCAACAAGGATTTACCTATAATGGTCACGCCTATATTTGGGGGTTTATTTGCTTGAGCTTGTGTGTTTGTTTTGCTTTTTATTCAAAATACAAACCTGATTCTCGCATAATAAATCTATCTATTGCGCCGATGATTTTGTGGATTGCAATCAATTTTTTTATTGCTTACTATTTGCCTGGCGCTGGTTTTTTTAGTCTGCCAGTACTATGTAGTTTATTGATGTTTGGTTGTTTTGTTTCTACTCAAAAAAATAATCCGTTATTGAATTTAATTTTGAGCATCCCTGCATTGGTGATTTTTTTCCCTTTAATAACTATGCTTCCTGTGGGTTTAGGACTGAAAATACTCGTTGGAAGTTCTATTTTGACGGTGTTGGTTTTTGTGTTGTTGCTTCCTGTTTTTGGAATGTATCTTCGAAAAAGAAATTGGGCTTTATTGCTGCTTTTTGCAAGTGCGGGATTTTTTGTTTATGCTCATTTTAATTCTGATTATGAGCCAGGGAAAGCAAAACCAAACAGTTTGTCGTATATCTATGATGCCGATTCTGATGTTGCAAATTGGGCGACCTATGATACAAATTTGGACGATTGGACTAAGTTATATTTAGGCGAAAATCCAAAATCTGCTGATGTGTTAAATAAAAATATTCTTTATAGTAAATATAATTCTGAATATACTTTTATGTCTGATGCCCCAAAAATAAAAGTATCAAAACCAAACATTGCGTTTCTGAAAGATAGTATTGGAGGGAATTTACATTTTTATAGAATAAAAATCACTCCAAAAAGAGATGTAAATCGGTATGATGTTTATGTGAGTGACAAAATGAGTATTTCAAATCTAATTATAAACGGAGTGGCATCTATTGAGCAAAAAGACAATGCTGGAAAGCCCTATAATGGTAAGATTTTGACTTATTATGTAGTGAACAACGAACCATTAGATTTGCAGTTTTCGATATATACAAATTCTACTTTTGAAATGAATTTGATAGAATCCTCGTTTGATTTAATGAAAAATTCAGAATTAAAAATTCAAAAAAGAACAAACTCGATGATGCCAAGACCTTTTGCGATAACTGATGCAATAATTTTGAAAGCAAAAATTATTCCCCCTGCTGTGGTTTCAAAAATAGAAAAAAATAGTCCTTCTTTTGTGCCGATTGAAAACGCAAGTATTAGTAATGATTCTATAAAACCAAATATGGAAAATGCAGCAAATTAGCATTCTAGGTTGCGGGTGGCTGGGAATACCGTTGGCAAAAAAATTGTTAGAAAACGGCTTTAAAGTGAAAGGCTCTACTACCTCTCAAGACAAACTTAGCCGTCTTGAAAACATAGGTGTTTCGCCTTATTTGATAGCGTTGGAAGAAGAAAAAATTAATGGCAATATGCCTGAATTTTTGAAAGATAGCCAACTGTTAATTATTGCAATTCCCCCAAAACTTCGAGGAAATTTTACTGAGAATTTTGTTTCAAAAATTGAAAATAGCATTCCATTTATAAAAAATTCAGAAATAAAAAAAGTCCTTTTTGTGAGTTCTACATCTGTCTATTCTGATGAATGTGAGTTTGTTAACGAAGAAACAATTGTAAATCCAATTTCAGAAGCAGGTAAGCAATTAGTCGCTAGTGAAAAGCTATTGCAAGATAATAGCGGTTTTGAAACTACCGTTTTGAGGTTTGGAGGACTTATTGGAGAGGATCGAAATCCAGTTTATTATTTGGCGAGAAAAACCATAATTGAAAACCCAAATGCTCCAATAAATCTAATTCATCAAGAGGATTGTATTGGAATAATTCTAAAAATAATTAGCTCAAATTATTGGGGAAACACTTTGAATGCAGTTGCTCCTTTTCATCCAAGCAGAAAAATATATTATACTCAAAAGGCAAAAGAGAGTCAATTGACACTTCCTGAATTCGAAGACTCAACGACTTTTGTTGGAAAAACAATTTTGTCCGATAAGCTGGAAAATGTTCTGAAATATAAATTTATTAAAGCCCATTTATAAAATTGATACAAAAAATTAAACACGGAATTCGAGCTAAAATCAATTCCGTTGGCCTGCCGATATTGGCTTTGTGCTGGGTGAGTTTTTTTTGGGGAACCACTTGGATTGCTTCAAAAGAAGGTGTAAAACACATGCCTGCTTTGCAACTAGTAGCCATTCGTCAATTTATAGGTGCGGCTATCTATCTATCGTATTTTATGTTCAAAAAAACGGTTTGGCCAAAGGGAAATCAGTGGAAAACTATTTTCATTTTGAGTATCTTGAATTTTGTTTTGAGTAACGCATTAAGTACGTGGGGCGTAAAATATATCAGTAGTGG
Organism: uncultured Bacteroidota bacterium; assembly: GCA_903824755.1. Classification (GTDB taxonomy): domain Bacteria; phylum Bacteroidota; class Bacteroidia; order Flavobacteriales; family Flavobacteriaceae; genus Flavobacterium. The sequence continues at coordinate 4,059 of CAIJXW010000186.1, forward strand.
ATTGGGAGCAATTATTGGTGCACTTGTGCCGCTTTGGGTGGTTTTGATTAGTCTTTTTAGAGGCGAAAAATTAATAAAATTAGCTATAATTGGACTCGTTGTGGGATTTTCTGGCGTATGTGTTATTTTCTACGAGCATTTGAGTGATTTCTTTATTTCCGATTTCCGATTTGGTATAATACTATCTATTGTTTCTACCTTAACATGGGCTTTTGGGACTTTATATACAAAAAAGAAAGCGGCTAGTTTTAATCCCTATTTTAGTTTAGGAATTCAAATGTTTATTTCGAGTATTTTGCTTTTTGTCTATTTGGGAGCAACCAATTCGGCAGTAAGTTTGAGTGCTATTCCGCTGATTTCATGGTTTTCTATTGGCTATTTAGTTATTTTTGGTTCGGTGTTAACGTTTATTGCTTTTATCTATGCATTGCAACATTTGCCTGCAGAAATAAACAGTATATATGCGTATATAAATCCAATAATTGCGGTTCTTTTGGGTGCCTATATATTTAACGAACCACTCACGTTTTCTATCGGTTTGGGAGGAACAATCACGTTGTTAGGGTTGTATTTAGTAAATAAATCTATTCGTAATTCTAAAAAATAAAAAAATCCCATTTTGATTTGAAACAAAATGGGATTTTTAGGTTTTTATAAATGTATTTCTACCAGATTCTAACTCGTTTTTCTGGGGCAATAAACATTCCGTCTCCTTTTTCAATATTGAACGCCTCATAGAATGAGTCGATGTTTTGCAAAGGCACATAGGCACGATACATTCCAGGAGAGTGTGGATCCGTTTTTACTTGATTTTTCAATGCTTCATCTCTCATTTTTGAACGCCAAACTGTGGACCATGAAATGAAGAATCTTTGTTCTGGTGTATAACCATCAATCAATCCAGGATTTCCGTTTTCTGTCAAATATAGTTGCAATCCGTCATAAGCAGAATTTACGCCTCCTAAATCCCCTATATTTTCTCCTAACGTAAATTTTCCATCAACAAACGTTCCAGGTAAAGGCTCTAAAGCGCTATATTGATCGGCCAAAGCCCCTGTTAAAGCTGTAAATTGCGTTAAATCTTCTGCTGTCCACCAGTCAACCAAATTTCCATCTGCATTATATCTAGCTCCAGAATCATCAAACCCATGTGAAATTTCGTGTCCAATAACCGCTCCAATTCCGCCATAGTTTACAGCTTCATCTGCTTGATAATTATAAAATGGTGGTTGTAATATTGCTGCTGGAAAAACAATTTCATTATAGGAAGGATTATAATAGGCATTTACGGTTTGTGGTGCCATTCCCCATTCTGATTTGTCAACGGGTTTTGATAGTTTATCTATTCCTTCTTGATTTTCCCATTTAGACAAATTGATATCGTTTTCAAAATAAGACCCGCCTTCTTCTGGGCTTTTAATCACCAATCCTGAATAGTCTTTCCATTTGTCTGGATAGCCAATTTTGATTGATAATTTGTTTAGTTTTTCGACTGCTTTAACTTTGGTTTCAGCACTCATCCAAGTCAGATTGTTGATTCTGTTTTCATAAGCTCGAATAACATTTTTAATCATATTTGCAGCTTTTGCTTTTGCTTCTGCAGGGAATTTTGCTTCTACATATAGTTTTCCTAATGCTTCCCCAACGTTTCCGTTTACAGATTGCAACGCTCTTTCGTCTCTTGGTTTTTGTTTTATAGCTCCTCCTAAAGTTTTGCTATAAAATTCCCAATTTGTTGTTTCTATTGCAGTTGTTAATGTTGATGTAGAACCGTTTAACAAACTCCAGCGTAAATAATTTTTCCAATCTTCGACATTGTTTTTTGAAAAAATAGTCTGCAAAGCTTCCATATATTTCGGTTGCGAAACCACAACATTATCTACGTTTTTATAACCAACAGTTTTCAAAAACAAATCCCATTTGATGGCAGGAACCATTTTTTGAAGTTCTGAAGTTGACATTGGATTATATGATTTTCTATCATCTCTTGCTTCTACTCTATCAAATCTAGGTTGTGACATAGCGGTTTCAAATGCCAATATTTTTTGAGCATTAGCGGTTGCTTTTTCTTTTGAGTCTCCCAAATATTGAAGCATTTTGGCAACATGAATCACATATTTTTCTCTTTTTTCTTTAGAGTCTTTTTCTTCCGAAACATAATAATCTCTATCTGGCAATCCTAATCTTCCTGGCCCTAGATAAACAACATTTTTGTTACTGTCTTTTTGGTCAGCCCAAACGCCAAAACCGAAGAATCCTATTCCGCCGATAGGTTCCATTTCCATCATTAATTTTTGCAAATCGGAGATGTTTTTTACAGCGTTTATTTTTGCTAAGTAGGGTTTCAAAGGTGTAATTCCTGCTTTGTTTCTTCCGACAGTATCGAGTATTGTTTTGAAAAGCCCAATCGCTTTCCCTTGATCGGTAGAGGAGCTGTATTTAGAGTTTTTGGAAGCGGCTTTTAAAATTGACATGGCATCTGCGTCTGTCTTTTTTCTCAATTCATCAAAACTTCCCCAACGGCTTCTGTCCTTTGGGATTTCGGTAGAATTTAACCACGTTCCATTCACATATTTAAAGAAATCATTTGTTGGTTTTACGGTTTTATCCATAAAAGAAACATTAATTCCTGGCTCGGCGATTTTATTTGCCGTTTGTGCATTGATAAAATAATTTCCTATAAATAGTGAAACTAGTACTATCATTTTTTTATTTATTGTCATTTTATAATAATTTGGTTACTAAAGATTTCAAACAAAAATATTGATAATTTAATCGATTATAATATTAATTTGTTGTTTTTTAATTAAAAAAAAATCCCATCAAGAATAATTTAATGATGGGATTTGAAACTTAATTTTTATTTTTTCAAAATTCGTTTGGTAACATTTTGTGTTTCGGTGGTTATTTTTATGAAATAAATTCCCGAAGCTGCCGAAGACAAATCTATAGCTGTTTGATTTGTATTACCAGTGAATTCTTTTTTAGAATAAATTATTTTCCCCATTAGGTCATATACTTCTATGGTTTTTGGTATAATTGATCCCATAGAAATATTAAAAATATCTTTTGATGGATTTGGATAAATCATTATTTTTTCTAACTCTAATTGATTTGTAGATAACGTTCCATCTATCACAAAATCATCAACTACAACTCCTAATTTATTTTCAAGTGCATCGGAATGAAACACAATTCTAAAGATTACATTAGAGAAAGCCGAAAGTGAATTTAGTGAATAATTATAGTTCTTAAGGATATAATCTGTTCCAGTCCACTGTGCTCCAGGACAGTTATAACAGTCATTTCCTGTTGTCTGTGGGGTTCGATTGCTGTTATACCAATTTGCCCCCATGCCTCCTAAAACACTCCATGTCTGTCCGAAATTTGTAGTGTATTCTACATAAACAACATCCCAGTTTGCTTCTAAATCAAATGCCATTTTAAAACGAATTACAGGATTGGTTATTTGTGTTAAATCATAACATTGCGAAACCAAAAATGACTTTGTTTCGTCTGGATAATTTCCAGAAAGATTAGTTGTATATACATTTCCAGAGCCACTCGCTAGAAGTCCTTGTGCTCTAATTCCTCTTTTCCAAAGACTGACAATATCGTCTTGATTAAAACTCAATAAACTAGATGCTGGTGTTTCAAATTGATTGATTGCACCCACCGTCCCTGAATTATTGACATAGAATGCAGCATAACCTAGATTATTATCAGAAAAAGCATCGCTTGTTGTGGTTGAATTGACACTAAATTTATAAGCTCCAATAGTCGAAACTATTAATGAAGGCAACTGGATAATTTGTGTCCCAGAAGGAGCAATAGTGCCATTCCAAGTGTAGGATTGTGGTGTTCCGTTATAAGAATAATTTATTGTTACGTTTGAAATAGCATTTAATCCTGTATTTTTTACTGTAATTTGAGGAACAAAACTTCCTCCGCAACTAATCTCTGAAGTTGGACTTTCTATGCTCAGCAATTTCAAATCTATTGGAGGAATTTGAATTGGAATATTGCATTGCCAAACTCCTCTTCCGTAGGTTGCAGCAATTATTTTTGAGTCGTCCAAGTTGATTTCTAAATCTCGAACTGGTACATTTGGCAAATTGGTATCAAATGGCTCCCAAGCCGCCATAGTGTCGTCTATATAGTAAACTCCCAAACTAGTCCCAACATATAGTGGATTTGTCGAGTTTCTACCTTGGTGAACAATAATATTTTTTGCGATTGCTGGCAATCCAGTTGCTATTTCTGTAAAAGTAGTTCCGCCATTTATAGACTTCATCGCTCTTCCGTTAGTTCCTGAAGTTGTAATATAAATTATATTGCTATCATAATAATGAACAGAAATTGAGGTTATGCTCGACGCTGCATTATAAACGGAAGTAAAGGCAACGCCTCTATTCGTGCTTTTATACAATGTCGATCCCTTAGAAACAAACATAATATCATCATTACTTGGATCAACAGAAACATTTTGAATATTCCCAGAGCCAAGAGTTGCTGTGTTTTGTTGCACCCATGCTCCGTTAGTTATTTTAAATAATTGTGAATATCCAGCAAAAATTTCCCCTACGGAGTTTGCCCGAAGTGGTGTTACCCAATCTCCTGATTCACCCGTTGGGCTAGAAATTGCATTTGCCAAAGTTAATCCATTATCATTACTCGTAAATAATGTTCCCCCATTATATACAAACCCATAACATTTGTTGCTATTTGATGGATCTATTGCCGTATCCATTCCGTCTCCAGGGTGATAGCTTCTCCAGGAGTTTGTGTTATAAAAAAACCCTCCGTTGTCTTGAAGGCCACCAGAAATTTTGTTTGCCGTTTGTTTTGCAACTGATATTTTATAAAATTGACCTATTTGAGCCTCTCCAACAATATCGGCAAATATGGTTCCACCATCTGTTGAAACATAAATTCCTCCATCGCTCCCACAATATAATTTATTGTTCATGAATTTCAAAAAGTGGATATCCGCATGTGTAAATGACGGACTATAAGTATTCCAATTGTTTACTCTTGTTGCGGTAACTCCGCCATCAGTAGATTTCCAAACATTTAAGTTTCCGGTATATATTTCGTTTGCGTTGGTTTGTGAAACGCAAATAGCTAGATTATACCATGCTTGAGTGGCACCATCAAAAATATCTGTTGTGGCTGCCAATCCAGTACTAGCAAAAGTGGTTCCGCCATCGGTCGATCTATAAATTCCTTGGAAAACATTTCCAGAATTTGAAAGTAAACAATATACTAATTCTGGGTTTGCAGCAGTCACGTCCATCACAATTCTGTTAGTCACTGAAGGAAGCCCGCTAGTTATTGCCGTAAAAGTGTCGCCAGCGTTCGTGGATTTATAAAATTTATTTTTAGAAGAGGCATAAACGATATTAGGATTTCCTGGTTTTAACCGAATTGCTCCTAATGCAAAACTTCCTGCTTGCTTCATTAACCATGTTGCACCGCCATCAGTGGTTTTATAAACCCCCGCAGTTGTGGCACACCATAAAATTTGATTGTTTGTTGGGTGAATCACTAAATCTCCGGCTAATGTTAATGTATTTGAAAACGATAGCCCAGTCATATTCCAAGTTAGGCCTCCATCAACTGATTTCATAACCCCAATAGAATAGGTGTCACTAGCATCTTTATCCCCTGTTGCAATATAAATAGTGTTTGGATTTTGATAATCGACCGCAATTCCAGAAACTCCTATTTGCGGGAGATTATCGGACAACGGTAACCAAGAAACCCCTGCATCAGTAGATTTCCATATCCCTCCTGCCGGAGCTCCCATATAGATTGTGTTTGTGTATGTTGGGTCAACTTGGATCACGTTTACGCGTCCTCTTCCTCTTGTGGTTTCTAAAGCCGCATTTGCAAAAGGACCTATTGGCTCCCAGTTACATACTGGAACAGATTGTTGAAGGCCTGCGTTTTTCGATTTATTTTCGTTTTTTTGTCGCCATGCAGTCCACATTTCTTGAGGAGAAATCAAATAGCCTTGCTCGTTCGTGTTGTTTTTCCAATTGTATTCCCATCGTTTAAATGGTTTATAACCACTTCCTTTTTTTGTATAATCTTTGTTTAACCAAAAATTATTAAAAGAAGTTGTAATTTCATCAAAGGTTCTCTCAGAAGAATTGTTTCTATTGAGATTTTCCATCCAAGGGGAAGAAGGATTAAATTGTGCAAATGATGCAAATGATATTAATCCAATAAGTAGGGTAAGGGCTTGTTTCACGATAATTATTTTTTTCAAAACTACAAAAAAATAATTTCTGTTTTGATATTTTAACTTTTGATTAAAAACTGTTCTATAAAATGTAATTATCTCTAATGATTGTGTTTTTTGTATTTTTGTAGAAAATATAAAAACAAATGATCCTTTTTCTGAAAAAATATAAATGGTTTTTCTTGGTGTTACTATCCCTTTCTGCACTAATTATTAGTTTATTTTATTTTGCTCTAAAACCCAAAAAAACCTTACCTATATATAACCCGTCTGATATAAACCCGGAATTAGTTGATAGTACGGTCCAATATGTTAGAAAATATCACGCCGTTTCTGATTTTTTATTTATCAACCAAAATGGAGAAACAATAACTCAAAAAAATTATGAAGGGAAAATCTATGTAGCCGACTTTTTTTTCACAACCTGTGGTTCAATTTGTCCAAAAATGACTACTAATATGAAAACTATTCAAGCGGCAATAAAAGACAACCCAAAAGTAATGTTGCTTTCACATACCGTTTTCCCTGAAATTGATTCTGTGCCTGTCTTAAAAAAATATGCCCTAAAAAACGGAGTTATTGATGCCAAATGGAATTTAGTGACTGGCAATAAAAAAGAAATATATGCCATGGCAAGAAAATCATATCTAGCTGTAAAACTCGGAAAACCCGAAGAATTATATGATATGGTTCATACAGAGAATTTTGTTTTGGTGGATTCCAAAAGACAAATTCGAGGATTTTATGACGGCACAAACAAAAAAGATATCCAACGGTTAATTGAGGATATTGATTTTTTATGTTCAAAATAATTCTTCCTTTTTTAAAAACATTTTGCCTAAAAAGCCAATAAAATATATTAATTACTCAATAATAAATGATAATTATCATTTATTGAAGTTATAAAATATGTACTTTTGTAATCTTAATTCAATCTAAATTAAGCTTGAAAACAACTATCAACAATCTAAAAAAAGGCGATAAAGCAATTATAAAATCATTCAACGTAGATGTAATTCCGTTGAAATTGCTTGAAATGGGTTGTTTGCCAGGAAACTATGTTGAATTAATTCAAATTGCTCCTTTTGGAGATCCTTTATTTTTAAATATTAACGACTCCCTTTTGGCTATTCGCATCGAAACCGCAATAGAAATTGAAGTAGAAATCATCAAAAACTAATCTAGAATGAGTGGTCAAAGCATCAATGTTGCCCTAATCGGAAACCCAAACACAGGGAAAACATCGGTATTTAATGAGCTTACGGGGCTAAACCAACAAGTTGGAAATTATCCTGGCATAACTGTCGAAAAAAAGATTGGCTTTTGCAAATTAACCTCAAAAATAAAAGCAAACATTCTAGATCTTCCAGGAACTTATAGTCTCAACGCTTGTTCAATGGACGAAAATGTGGTGATCGAATTATTGCTAAACAAAAACGATAAGCTTTTTCCAGATGTAGCAGTGGTCGTTTCAGATGTTGAAAATTTGAAGCGTAATTTATTGCTTTTTACCCAAATAAAAGACCTCGAAATACCAACTATTTTAGTCATAAATATGGCTGACCGTATGAAATATAAAGGTATTTCTTTGGATATTTCTTATTTAGAAGAGCAACTAAAAACAAAAATAGCACTAACCAGTACCCGAAAAAATTATGGCATCGAAGAGCTGAAAGATTTAATTGTGAATTATAAATCGTTGCCAATAACTCCCTGTTTGAATGCGTCAAGTATCGATACCGATTATTTTGAAAGCCTCAGAAAAGCATTCCCAAATCAGCTTTTATATAAGTTATGGCTTGTGATTACGCAAGACGTGAATTTTCTGAATTTGGAGCGTAAAGAAATGAAAAATTCATTTACAAAATCGCATTCCGATTTGAAAAGATTACAACAAAAAGAAACCATAAAACGATACCAATTTATAAATGATGTTTTAAAGAAAGGATTGCAAGTCAATAAAAATCTTGCAAAAGATTTTGGCAGCAAACTCGATCGCGTTTTAACCCATAAAATATGGGGCTATGTTATTTTCTTTGCTGTATTATTTGTTATTTTTCAGGCCATATTTGATTGGTCAAAAATCCCTATGGATTTTATAGATAGCACCTTTGCTTCATTAAGTAATTTTGCAAGTATGTCTCTCCCAAAAGGCGTAATGACCAATTTGGTTTCGCAAGGAATTATTCCAGGAATTGGAGGAATTCTAATTTTTATCCCGCAAATTGCCTTTCTGTTTTTATTTATTTCCATACTAGAAGAAAGTGGTTATATGAGTCGGGTGGTTTTTTTGATGGACAAAATTATGCGGAAATTTGGGCTTAGTGGAAAAAGTGTAGTGCCATTAATTTCTGGGACTGCCTGTGCAATCCCCGCAATTATGGCCACTCGAAACATAGAAAACTGGAAAGAGCGGTTGATCACTATTTTGGTTACTCCTTTTACTACTTGTTCGGCTAGATTACCCGTCTATGCAATTATTATTGCATTAATAATTCCCGATAATCCCGTTTTTGGAGTATTAAATCTTCAGGGATTGACATTAATGTTTTTATATTTACTAGGATTTGGAATGGCACTGTTTTCGGCCTATATTTTAAATAAAATTCTGAAAATCGAAAGTAAATCCTTTTTTGTTGTAGAAATGCCTCATTACAAGCTCCCAATGTTCAAGAACGTAGCCATAAACGTAATAGAAAAAACAAGGGCATTTGTGTTTGGTGCTGGAAAAATAATTCTAGCGATTTCTATAATATTATGGTTTTTAGCTTCCTATGGTATGGGCGATAATTTTAAAAACGCTGACAAAATTGTTTCTTCCAAAATAGAAAATCAAAATAGTAGTTCCGCAGAATTATCAAACAAAATTGCGGCCTATAAACTAGAAAATTCCTTTATCGGTATTATGGGAAAAAGCATCGAACCAGCAATTGCCCCTTTGGGCTATGATTGGAAAATAGGGATTGCAATTATTAGCTCATTTGCAGCCCGAGAGGTTTTTGTGGGAACGCTCGCAACTATATATAGCGTGGGAGGTTCGGCAAACAATTCGACCATAAAAAACAAAATGGCCGCCGAAATTAACCCTGTCACGAAAAACAAAATATTCAACTTTGCCACTGGAATTTCTTTACTTTTGTTTTATGCTTTTGCCATGCAATGTGCTAGTACATTAGCCGTTACAAAAAAAGAAACAAATAGTTGGAGATGGCCATTAGGTCAGTTATTATTAATGAGCGGAATGGCTTATCTTATTGCTTTTCTTGCTTTTCAAATATTAAAATAAAAATGATTCAAGAAATAATTGCCTTTGCAACACTCGGAATTGCGTTAGTATTTTTAGGAAAGAAATTCTTTTTTAAAAAGGAAAAAACCAAAAAATGTGGCACAGAAGATTGTGGTTGTCATTAACCTAATGCGACATCTAAGGTCATCATCACAACAAAACCGCCTATAAAACCAAGTGTTGCTATGTCAGTATTGTTATCTTGTTGAGTTTCTGGAATTACTTCTTCAACTACAACAAAAATCATCGCTCCTGCAGCAAAAGCCAACGCATAAGGTAAAATGGGTGTAAAAAAGGTTACTGCTAGCGCTCCAACTACTGCAGCGATTGGCTCTACTATAGCGGAAGACTGTCCGTACATAAAACTTTTCCAACGACTCATTCCCATTCTTCTTAGTGGCATGGAAACAGCAATTCCTTCCGGAAAATTCTGAATCCCAATCCCAATAGCTAAAGTTAATGCCCCTGCAATTGTCGCTTCTGGAATTCCCGCTGCGACACCACCAAATAAAACACCAACAGCTAGACCCTCTGGAATATTATGTAAAGTAATGGCCAAAACTAATAATGTAGTTCGTTGCCATGGTGATTTCACTCCTTCCGTTTCTTTAAAATTGATATGCAAATGGGGTAAAACTTTGTCCAATCCAAACAGAAAAATAGCCCCAAGAATAAATCCTGTTGCTGCTGGAATAACTTTAACAAATCCTTCTCCGCTACTCATTTCAATTGCTGGAGCTAACAAACTCCAATAACTGGCAGCCACCATAACGCCGCCCGTAAACCCTAACATTCCATCTAAAACAACCCGATTCATATTCTTAAAAAAGAAAACTAAAGACGCTCCAAGTGCGGTCAAAAACCAAGTAAAAACCGTGGCTAAAAAAGCGGCATAAACAGGGTCGATGCTTTCAAAAAAATTAATTACTTGTTGATACATAGTATTGGACATATAAGTTAGTAGCTATTTTATTAGAAACGGTGATTAATTTTGAATCCACCTCAAGCAGTAATGTATTGTCATACAATTCCCGCTCTTTGATGACAAAAGTAGTCCCTAGTTTTATATTATGTTTGTTGAGATATTGTAAAAAATCAGATGCCGAATTTTTGACACCTATACATTGATAACTTTGATTTACTAGTGCCTCGGAGAGCAGTAATTTACTCTTTTTCGTGATTTCGCCATTTTCGTTTGGGATTGGATCTCCGTGAGGATCAACTGATGGATATCCTAAATACTTGTCCAATCGATTGACCAAAGTTTCCGATTTTACATGTTCTAATTGCTCCGCAATATCATGGACCTCATCCCATGAAAATGAAAGTTTATCGACCAAAAAAACTTCCCACAAACGATGCTTTCTCACAATCATTGTTGCTAATTGAAAACCCCGCTCTGTTAAAGTTACCCCTTGATATTTTTTATAAATTACTACGTTTTTTTCGGAAAGTTTTTTTAGCATATCACTAACCGAAGACGGTTTAGTTTGTGTCTTTTTTGCAATTGAATTAGTAGATATCCCTTCTGGAAATGTTTGCGAAAGATGATAAATAACTTTAATATAGTTTTCTTCTGA
>CAIJXW010000187.1 GCA_903824755.1 uncultured Bacteroidota bacterium
AACCTGAACAGATAATTTTTTTTTAAATATTTTGTTTTTTGAATCAATTTCTTTAAAGCCAATATTATTGTTTCCTATCGTTTCTGAAGTTCCTAAAAGTAAAACACCATCTGAATTTAAACTATAATTAAATATTTTTAAAAGTCTTTTTTGAAGCTCTGATTCCATATAAATTAACATATTTCGACACGAAATAAAATCTAATTTTGTAAACGGAGGATCTTTGGTTACGTTTTGTGTTGCAAATATAATCATCTCCCGTATTGTATTGTTTATTCGAAATCTATTTCCTTCAATATTAAAATATTTCTCTAATCGTTCGGAAGAAATGTCGAGTTTTATATTTGACGAAAATAATCCTTTTCGAGCTTTTTCTATTGATTCTTTATCTAAATCTGTAGCAAATATTTGAAGATTTATTTTTTTATTAGGTAAATGTTTCTCCATTATTTCACTGAAAGTTATTGCTAACGAATAGGCTTCTTCTCCAGTAGAACAACCTGTAACCCAAGCTCTCATCATATACCCATCTTCAAATTTTTGAATACTGTTTAGCAAAGCTAAATTTTCAAGTTGTTCCCAAACCTCACTATCTCTAAAAAAAGAGGTAACGCCAATCAATAATTCCTTAAACAAAATTTCGCATTCTTGAGGATTTTCCTCCATAAAAAGAACATAATTCTTTAGTGTCTTTATTTGATGAACTTCCTTTCTTCTTTCAATTCTCCTCAAAAAGGTACTTTTTTTATACATCGAAAAATCATTTCCCGAATTTTGTCTCAATAATGATATGATTTTTCCAATACTTCTTTCAAAGTTTTTTTCTGGCTTTTCTTTCAAATAATCGGTTCTGTTAGTAATTAAATTTAGCAATTTTATTGGCAATTCTTCGACAGGAGCAATAATATCAGCATTAACAGACTCTGAAATATAATGAGGCAAATTATAAGAATTTTCCGAAGACGGTTCTTGACTAACAACAATTCCATTATTTTCCTTAATTGATTTTATCCCTAAGTTTCCATCAAATCCAATATCCGAAAGCAGTATTGCAATACTATTTTGCTTTTGATCTGCAGCCAATGATCGAAAGAAAACATCTAATGGCAATCGATGGCTAGCGGATTCAATGGCGTCAAACAAAAGAAGTGTTCCATTCAGGATAGACAAGCTTTTGTTGGACGGAATGACATATATTGCATTTGGCTTAATCTTTGTCCCGTCAGTGACCCAATGTACTTCAATTGTTGTTATTTTTTGAAGTAGCTCTGGCAATATAATTTCTTTTGAGAGATCTTGATGTTGAATAACAATAAACGAAATTCCTGATTTTTCCGGAACTTTTTTAAAAAATAATTCAAATGCTTTTAATCCTTCTGCTGATGCAACAATACCAGCAACTGGAAAACAATGTTTGATATTACTTGATTTTGAAACAATTTCTTTCGAATTATTAATTAATTTAGAACTAAGAGTTTCATTTTTTTCTTTCAAAATCGAGTAATTATTTACGAAATAGTGTTGTTTATAAATAATTAATTAAAAAAAAAATTATTTTCT
>CAIJXW010000188.1 GCA_903824755.1 uncultured Bacteroidota bacterium
ATATTCATTTCCGTTCCATAAATATTTTACTCCAGGCGTGCCTCTTCCTAAACCTATTACTTTATAGAAAGGTATTATTTCTAATATCTTATATGGATATTCTGCTCCTGCAATTTTGAAAAAGTTTGGAATCAAATCGATTTCCTCATTCATGAATAATATACTAATATCAGGAAAATTAGAAACTTGTTTTTTCATTTCAGTTAGTTCTTTTGCAACTTCTTGACAATGATCGCAACCCGCAGCAAAGAAGCAAAGGATTTTTTTTCCAGAATCGATTCTTGAAAAATAAGGAGCAAAACCTGATTTGTGTTTTTTAGGTTCTGTACTTGCTTTTTCTACTTTTTCAGCAGTTTTTGCAGGGATTATTGAGTCTGATTTTATTTCTTTTGATAGCGTATCACTTTCAGAAGGTAATAAATTTTCTATCGGAGATTCTATTGGATCTGGAGATACTGCAGCCGAAATGGGTTGAATAGGAGCGAGCATAAACAACAATAATATCGAAGCCAATGTAACACTACTCAAAACCCAAAAATTCTGATTTGTTTCTTTTTTCTTTGGCAAAATAAATACCAAATAGGTCAATAATACTAATGCAAATATGTTTTTTATAATGGCTTGAATAGGCGTCATTGGTAACAAACTACCAAAACAACCGCAATTGCCATCATTTCCTCCGTTTTGAATAGTAACAAGTGTTAGATGTGTAGTAAAAACAACTAGCATCAACATTGTTCCTGGAATAATAATTCTTTTTAGAAAGTTAGATTGCAAAATCAAAACACCAAATGCCAGTTCTATTCCTATTAATATTCTTGAAAAATAGGGGGCAATTTCTTCCGAAAATCCCATAGGATATAATTGATTAAATTCAAATGTTGAAATCGCAAAATAAGGCGATGGATATAACTTTGCTACTCCCGAAAGTAAAAACAAAAAAGAGATTAAAACCCTAATTGTCCAAGGGAAATATTTTTTTAGATTTTCCATATTCTTTATTCTTTCATTAAAATTAAAGCAAAAACAGCATAATTCATCATGTCTTGATAATTGGCATCGATTCCTTCAGAAACTAATGTTTTTCCTTGATTGTCTTCTATTTGTTTGACTCTCAATATTTTTTGCAAAATTAAATCTGTTAATGAGCTAACCCGCATCTCTCGCCAGGCTTCTCCATAATCATGATTTTTATCTTCCATCAATTGCTTGGTTTGCTTTACTTGTGCGTCATACAATTCGGTAGCCCTAATGGTGTCTAAATCGGGCTGTTCTGCAACGCCTAATTCTAGCTGAATTAATGCCATTATAGAATAATTAATAATGCCAATAAATTCTCCCTTGGCATCATCTGCAATTTTTTGAACCTCATTTTCTTGCAAACTTCTAATTCGCTGTGCTTTAATAAATATCTGATCCGTTAGTGATGGCAAACGCAATATCCGCCATGCACAACCGTAATCCTTCATTTTATTAATAAATAATGATCGACAAACTTCTATTATCTTGTTGTATTCTTGTGAGGTATTCTTCATTAATGATGTATATTTGTATGCAATTTTTTTCAAAAATAAGAATAATTTTTTGATTGAAGATTGGTGTTTAAGAATAATTAACTCAAAAAAATGACGATTAATTGTAAAGGAAAACTTATTGATTTTGACGTTCCCAAAGTTATGGGGATTTTGAACGTTACACCCAATTCTTTTTTTGATGGTGGAAAATACACAAATCCCCAATCTGTGCTGCTTCAAGTTGAAAAAATGCTGAATCAAGGTGCTGATTTTATTGATGTGGGAGCCTATTCTAGCAAACCAAACGCCGAGTTTGTTTCGGAAATCGAAGAACAAAATCGAATTTTGCCTATCGTCAAAATTATATTAAAACATTTTCCCGACACACTTTTATCAATAGATACTTTTCGAAGTTCGATTGCAAAAGTGTGCATCGAAAATGGAGCCGCAATTATTAATGATATTTCTGCTGGAAAACTTGATGATGCTATGTTTGAAATAATAGCGAAACATCAAGTTCCCTATATTATGATGCACATGAGAGGAACTCCACAAACGATGCAATCTCTAACTAATTATGAAAATATTGTAAAAGAAATGGTACATTATTTTTCTGAGCGAGTTGCTACGGCTCAACGTTTTGGAATTAATGATATAATTATAGACCCTGGTTTTGGTTTTGCAAAAACGTTAGATCAAAACTATGAGGTTTTGCATAAATTGGATTTATTTCAGTTTTTGGAAGTGCCAATATTAACAGGTTTTTCAAGAAAATCAATGATCCATAAAGTGCTAGAAACAAGTGCTTTAGAATCGCTAAATGGAACTACTGTTTTAAATACTTTTGCACTTTCTAAAGGAGCAAAAATTCTTCGTGTTCACGATGTTAAAGAAGCCGTTGAATGTGTGAAATTAGTTCAAAAAATAACTAATTATTGATGGTGATACGGCTCGTTTCTTAATATTGTAAATCCACGATATAGCTGTTCGATAAAAAACAATCGAACCATTTGATGCGAAAATGTCATTTGGGATAGTGCTATTTTTCCGCTGGCTTTTGCATAAACCATCTCAGAAAACCCATAAGGACCCCCAATTACAAATACTACTGTTTTTATTCCAGAATTCATTTTCTTCTGCAATTCTTCCGAAAAATCAATACTAGAAAAAGATTTTCCGTTTTCGTCCAAAAGTAGTAATTGATCGGTTGCCGATAATTTAGACAAAATTAATTCCCCTTCTTTCTCCTTTTGCTGACTTTCGGATAAGTTTTTCGAGTTTTTTAAATCTGGAATTACCTCCAAATCAAATTTGATATAAAATGACAATCGTTTCTGATAGTCATTTATTAATGACTGCAAATTTTTGTCGTCTGTTTTGCCAATAGCAATGAGTTTGATATTCATATTAAAACTTAAAAAGGAACTCTATTTTTTTGCCTTCAAATATATGGATTGTATTTGATTTGTTACATTTTATATGAAAACCTATTATAACTCTAATTTTCAAAAAAAATGAATTTGTCATAATTAAATCTAATAACTACTCTATTACAATACGTCATACAGTTTATAAAAAACATACAAATTAGCAAGGGTTTAGAATAAATAATAATAAAATCGCAAAAGGGTTCTGTATTTTTTTTCCAAATAAAATCCTATCTTAGCCTTCTGTAAATTTTTTGCATCAATGATTAACGAAGACCAGTTTCAAAGCGAATTACAAATTATTATTTCCAATGCCTTGCGAGAAGATATAGGCCCAGGCGATTATAGTTCGCTAGCCTGTATCCCAAAATCGGCAATCGGAAAAGCAAAATTATTAGTCAAAGAGGACGGAATCATTGCAGGTGTAGATTTTGCAAAAATGATTTTTGAAGCAGTTGATGCTTCTTTGCAAATTGAAACTTTTATTTCTGATGGAACTCCTGTAAAAAAAGGCGATGTCGTTTTTCATGTTTCAGGAAGTTCACAATCAATTCTAAAAGCCGAGCGAGTAGTACTAAATTCAATGCAACGAATGTCGGCAATAGCAACAAAAACTAAAAAATATGCTTCGCTGCTAGAAGGCACTCCAACAAAAATATTAGATACCCGAAAAACAACTCCTGGATTTCGTGCTTGCGAAAAATGGGCCGTAAAAATTGGGGGCGGACAAAATCACCGTTTTGCACTCTACGATATGATAATGCTAAAAGATAATCATAATGATTTTGCAGGGGGAATTACTTTGGCGATAGCCAAAACAAAATTATTCCTTCAAGAAAACAACCTCGATTTGAAAATAATTGTCGAAGCTAGAAATCTTAATGAAGTCAACGAAATTATAAATTCGGAGGGTGTTAATAGAATATTGCTTGACAATTTTGATTTTGAAACTACCAAAAAGGCAGTCCAAATCATCGGAACAAAATGCCTAACAGAATCCTCAGGAAATATTAACGAAAACACCATCAGGAGCTATGCCGAATGTGGCGTTAATTTCATTTCTTCTGGAGCGCTAACTCACTCGATATATAACATGGACTTAAGTCTAAAAGCAATTAAATAATAGCCAAACAAATGACAACAGAAAAAATACATAAATTAGAAAAAATCCCCGTTCTGCGAACCATAATTCGCATCCTAAAAAACATAAAGCTCCCGTGGCTGCAAGGATTATCTTTCTTTGAATTAATAAAATTATACATCATCGGGATTATTGATGGAGCACTTTCCTATCATGCAAGTGCCGTTGCATTTAGCTTTTTCATGGCTTTATTTCCGTTTGCATTATTCATTTTAAACCTAATTCCATACATACCAATTGAAGGATTTCAAGTCGATTTTCTCAATTTTGTCAAAGATGGAGTCCCACCAAATACCTATAATGCAATTGCCAATATCATCAATGATATTCTAAATAATAGTCACTCAGGGTTATTGTCGTCTGGGTTTTTGCTCTCTATTTTTTTGATGGCAAATGGAATAAACGGCATTTTGGGCGGGTTCGAATCGTCCAAACACGTCATCAATAAAAGAGGCTTTTTTAGCCAATATCTAATTGCTCTAGGAATGTCATTATTGCTCTCCTTTTTATTACTTCTAACCGTTGCCGCAATTGTAGTTTTTGAAGTTTTTATCCAAAAATCAATGATTCAAAACGTATTGAGTGACCAAATTCCAATAATTATACTAACAAGATATATTTTTGTAATATTAATGGTGTTAATTACAATTTCGATTCTATTTCGTTTCGGAACAAAACAATCACACAAGCCCCCATTTATAACCATTGGATCGGTATTTACAACAATACTAGTAATCATATCATCTTACTTTTTTGGAATTTGGGCATTGAAATTCTCAAAATATAACGAACTTTATGGCTCAATCGGCACCTTGCTAATCATGATGTTCTATATTTGGATCAATTGCATGGTGTTGTTGCTTGGTTTTGAACTCAATTCAATTATTGCAAAACTGAAAATTAAAAATGATACTAATTAGTAGCTATTTCCTGCTGTTCGCTATATCCTTGATTTTGCTTTTAAAACAAGCAAAACCAAGGGATGCCGC
>CAIJXW010000189.1 GCA_903824755.1 uncultured Bacteroidota bacterium
TTGTTATCTAAATAAAGTTTCGACACCTAAATTTCTTGTTTTGAAAAAACTATTAGCTATTATTATCTTTCTAAATTCAACTTTGTTTTTTAGTCAAACTACTAAAAAATACTCAAACGAATTTATGAATATTGGTGTTGATGCCGCTGCTTTCGGTATGGCAAATACTATGGTTGCTCATACTAATGATGTCAATTCTGGTTATTGGAATCCCGCAGGACTTATTGGTATAAATGATAAACAAGCGGCATTGATGCACGCAAGTTATTTTGCTAATATTGCCCAATATGATTATGCAGCATTTGCTATGCCAATTGATAATGAAAGTGCATTAGGAATTTCGATGATACGTTTTGGAGTTGACAACATACTAAACACCACTCAATTAATTGATAATCAAGGTAATATTGACTATAATCGTATCAGTCTATTTTCTACTGCCGATTATGGTTTGACATTATCGTATGCTAGAAAATCAAAAATAACTGGATTAAAATATGGTGTAAATGCCAAAATAATTAGAAGAGTGATTGGTGACTTTGCCAGTTCTTGGGGGTTTGGTTTTGATGTTGGTCTTCAATACCAAATAAAAAATTGGAAATTCGGAGTGTTAGTTCGAGATATCACAACTACCTACAATATTTGGTCAATAGACGAAACAAGTTACAACTCTATAAAAGAAGCTGTTGCAGGACAAAATCAAGAAATACCAGAAAACTCTGAAATCACTTTACCAAAAAGTCAAGTTGGAATTTCAAAAAAATTCCTATTTCATAACGAAACAAGTTTGTTGGCAGCGGCTAATTTAAATGTTAGTTTTGATCAAACTAATGGAATAATATCTTCAAAAGGACTTACGATTGATCCCGCTTTAGGATTTGAATATAGTTATTTGGACATCGTTTATTTAAGAACTGGTGTTGGAAATTTTCAAAATATTACACAAATTGACGGAACAAAAAAAGTAGGTTTTCAGCCCAATATCGGTTTGGGGTTCAAATATAAAGGCATTCAAATTGATTATGCGCTAACAGATTTAGGCAATCAGAGTGCGGCTTTATATTCAAATATCTTTTCATTGAAGATTGATTTGGGTATCTTTAGGTAATTAATATTTTAATAGTCAATGGGTTTTAAAAAATTACTTCTCTTTATTTTTCTAATAGCAACAACCGTTTTTTACGGACAACAAATTCAGCTTTCAAAACAAGCTAGAATTAGTATTTTGACATGTGAAAAAGGAAACGAATTGTATTCATTATTTGGCCACACGGCAATAAGGATAAAAGATGCAACCTCTAATATTGATGTAGTTTACAACTATGGGACTTTCGATTTCAGAACAGAGCATTTTTATTTAAAATTTGTAAAAGGGAATCTCCAATATTTTGTTTCAGCCTATTCGTTTTTGGAATTCTATGAAGAATATGTTCAAGAAAACCGTTCTATTTATGAGCAAGTTTTGCATCTTTCTGATATTCAAAAACAGCATCTTTTTGACTCATTAAATGCTACCTTATTTTCTGACGAAAAATATTATACCTATAAATTTATAGATCGAAATTGCACTACTATGGTGGTCGATAAAGTAAACGAAACTTTGGGAGAAAAATGTGTTGTTCGGACTCAAGAATTAGACAAAACCTATCGCGAAATATTATTTCCATATTTAGAATCTCATTTTTATGAAAATCTAGGAATCAACATCATCTTTGGTGAAAAAGTAGATCGGAAAGGAAAACTATTGTTTCTACCAAACGAATTTATGGAGAGCTTGAAAAAGGCTAAGACAAATAATAAATTACTTTCAGGAGCACCCAAAACACTTCTGTTATCAACTCCAAAAACGATACCTGTTTCACTCTGGAATAACTATTATTCCTTTTGTATACTCCTACTATTATTGTTAGTATCAAGGAGTAAATGGGTGTTTTTTACCTATTTAACAGTATTAGGATTGTTAGGTATATTTTTATTGGCGGTTGGTTATTATTCATTTCACCAAGAATTATTATTCAATTATAATGCACTACTATTTAATCCTAGTGTTTTGTTATTAATCTATTTTTATAATTCTAATCGTCAAAAGTGGTTAAAATACACAATCTATTTCAACTACTTTTGTTTGATAACATATCTAATCGTATTATTCAATAAACCGAATTTTATTTCATTTATTCCAATGATTATTACAAGTTTTTTTATTTTTAAATATTTAGAAAATAAAAAAACAATGAAATCTAATCAAACTTTATACTCAAAAAACTAATGTCTTTTTTTAGAAGCAAACCAAAATTAGCGGATTTAATTCCAACAGGATATATTGATATACATTCTCATTTATTACCTGGAATTGATGATGGGGCAAAAAGCATTTCGGAAACGATAGAAATGCTTCAATTTTTAAAGACAATAGGATTTGAAAAATGCATTACTACTCCGCACACATTACCAGAGGTTTATGAAAACACGAAAGAAGGAATTCTAGATACTTTTAACAAAACAAAATTAGAATTACCCGAAACGATTTCGGGAATGTTTCACAAAACGGCTTCGGAATATATGCTGACGGAATCTTTTGTGGAACGGCTTCATGATGAAGAACTTTTGACAATAAAAGACAACCTTGTTCTTGTTGAAATGTCCTATTTAAATCCGCCACTTGCCCTTTTTGACATTATTTTCGAGTTGAAACTTAAAGGTTATAAACCCGTTTTGGCTCACCCAGAACGCTATTTATTTTATCATAATAATAAAAAA
>CAIJXW010000190.1 GCA_903824755.1 uncultured Bacteroidota bacterium
ATATTATTTTTGCAAAATTAATAAATCAATATCGAAATTAGAAAGAAATTTGAAATATCATTCTTAAATAAATGATAAAATATACTACTTTTGAAAGACATTATAATTTTCAATCAAAATGAATTGTTTCAAACTCGCTCAACACCTTTTTCTTTTATTGTTTTTCTCGTATAGTTATGCTCAATTTACAGACGAAATTAACTCTAATCGTCCAGGCGAATCTATGTCGGCTTTTTCTGTTGGAAAAACTGTAATTCAAGCCGAATTTGGTTGTAATGGAATTAACGAAAACCATGCAAAATTAGACTACAATGCAATCGGATTAAATTCTGATTTGACCTTGAGATATGGTGCGTTTTTAGAGCAATTAGAACTGATTATGAATGTTCAATATCAAGTGGATTGGTATGAATCCGATTTTGAAAAAAAAGTAAGAAACGACCTAAAACAAACACTTATTGGTGTGAAATATTTAGTCTATGACCCAAACAAAAATTATGAAAAAAAACCTAATTTATATAGTTGGAAAGCCAATCATAAATTTAGCTACCGAGCCTTCATTCCAGCATTAGCAATATATGCGGGAGCAAATCTTAACTTTTCGGACAATACATTTTCGTTGAAAAACGATCCTTTTATCAGTCCAAAAGCGATGCTGATTACTCAAAATCAATTTGGGAAATTTGTTTTTGTTACAAATATTTTTGCTGACAAAATCACTTCCGAATTTCCTACTTTTGGATATGTAGCTACGTTAACTAGAGGTTTCAGCCAGAGATGGACTGGATTTATAGAAAACAAAGGCGTTCAAAGTGATTTTTATACCGATGGGATTATTCGTTGTGGAGCGGCATTTCTTATGAAAGAAACTATCCAAATAGATGCATCAATAGGGACAAATGTCAAAAACACTCCTAACTATATATTTGGCGGATTTGGAATTTCATGGCGTTTTGATGAAAATTATAATGACGTCATTAACCGAGTTAAAAAGGAAAAAGGTAAAAAAGACAAAGGGAAAGATAAAAAAGACAAAGGGAAAGATAATTCCAACGAAAAAGCCAATAAACGTAAGGATTCTTTTGGTTTAGAAATTAAAAAATAAGATGATTACAATTCAAGAAGTAACCACAAAGATAGAATTAACGGAATTTATAAAATTTCCGTTTTCTTTATATAAAAACAATAAATATTGGGTGCCACCAATAATTTCTGACGAACTAGAAACCTTCGATAAAAATAAAAATCCAGCATTCAATAGTGCCGAAGCTTATTTTTATTTGGCCTACAAAGAATCAAAAATTGTAGGTCGGATTGCTGCCATTATTAACTGGGACGAGGTCAATAATCAACAAAAACGAAAAGTACGTTTTGGTTGGTTTGACGCAATTGATGATATAAAAGTGACCGAACTTTTGCTCGAAAAGGTCTATGAACTCGGGCAAAAAAACAAATTAGAATATGTCGAAGGCCCTATGGGTTTTTCAAATCTAGACAAAGTTGGCGTTCTAACAGAAGGTTTTGAAGAAATTGGAACCATGATAACTTGGTATAATTATCCGTATTATGAAAGTCATTTTGAAAAATTAGGATTTGAAACAGAAAAAGAATATCTCGAAAATAAGTTTCCATTCAAAAATGTGAAATTAGAGTTTTTTGATAAAGCCCAAGAGCTTATAAAAAAACGATATAATCTAAAGCCTATCAATTTTAAAAACACCAAGCAAGTTTTGCCTTATGTGGACAAAATGTTTGATTTGTTTAATTCTTCTTATGCTGAATTGTCTTCTTTTGTAGCTATTTCAGATGTTCAAAAAGACTATTTCAAAAAAAAATATATCAGCTTCATCAACCCAGAATATATCAAATATGTTGAAGATAAAGATGGAAATTTAGTTGCTTTTGCAATCGTGATGCCAAGCTTTTCTAGAGCATTACAAAAAGCAAATGGAAAACTATTCCCGTTTGGGTTCTTACATTTATTGAACGCTCGAAAAAACAGTAAAGACGTTGTTTTTTACCTTATTGGTGTGCATCCAGACTATCAAAACAAAGGAGTAACAGCTATTCTTTTTAAAGAATACCACAAAACATTTTCAGAAAAAAATATAGAAAATTGTATCAGAACCCCAGAATTAGCTGATAATATTGCCATTCAACTACTATGGAAAAACTTTGAACCAAAAGTGCACTGCCGCCGAAAAACATTTCGTAAAAACATATAAAAAAATCCATTAAAATAATTCAAACTTCATAAAAGTAAAAACTAAAATAATGGATTTTTAAATAAAAAAATCTCTACGCCTCAGTAATGGTTTGCTCTGCAATTTTTGCATACGTTCCATTAACGAGTTTTTCGCGAATAGCATCAAATGCAGTTAAAGTTTCCTCAATATCTCCAAGCGTGTGAGATGCCGTTGGAATCATTCGAAGCAAAATAATCCCTTTTGGAATTACAGGATAAACAACAATAGACAAGAAAATACCATAATTTTCTCTCAAATCATTTACCATAATCATCGCTTCTGGAATAGAACCTTCAAGATAAACTGGTGTTATACAGGTGTTTGTATCTCCGATGTTGAATCCTTTTTCTCTCAATCCGTTTTGCAAAGCATGAACGTTTACCCACAATTTATCTTTTATTTCAGAAGATTGACGCAACAATTCCAACCGCTTCAAAGAACCAATTGTTTGAATCATCGGCAATGCTTTGGCAAACATCTGAGATCGCAAATTATATTTCAAATAATCAATAATATATTTATCGGCAGCCACAAATGCACCAATATTGGCCATCGATTTTGCAAAAGTCGAAAAATAAATATCAATTCCGTCCTGACAACCTTGCTCCTCTCCTGCTCCAGCTCCCGTTTTTCCTAGTGTTCCGAAACCATGAGCATCATCAACCAATAATCGGAAGTTATATTTTTGCTTCATTGCAACAATCTCTTTCAATTTTCCTTGTTGCCCTCGCATTCCAAAAACTCCTTCGGTAATAAACAAAATTCCACCACCCAATTCGGTCGCTAATTTTGTAGCACGTTGCAAGTTTTTTTCCATACTTTCAATATCGTTATGACGGTAGGTAAACCGTTTTCCCATGTGCAACCGAACCCCGTCAATTATACACGCATGAGCATCAACATCATATACAATCACATCGTTTTTTGTCACTAATGCATCAATAGTTGACATAATTCCTTGGTAGCCAAAATTCAATAAATAGGCAGATTCTTTCATCACAAAAGCAGCCAACTCTTCCTCCAATTGCTCATGATATTTCGTGTGACCACTCATCATTCTTGCCCCCATCGGATAGGCCGCACCATATTGAATCGCCGCATCTGTATCCGCTTTTCGAACCTCAGGGTGATTTGCCAACCCTAAATAATCGTTCAAACTCCAATTCAAAATGTTCTTTCCTTGAAATTGCATTCGCGGACCCAACTCACCTTCTAATTTCGGAAAAACAAAATAACCTTCAGCCTGTGAAGCCCATTTTCCCAAAGGACCTTTATTGTCTTGGATTCTGTCAAATAAATCTTTTACCATAATATCAAATGCTTTTTTCTAAGTGTTGCAAAAATAAATATTTCTACCTTAATACGATACCATAATTTAAAAAAAATAAAAACTATTAAAAATAATCTCTTTTTTATTTGGAGCTATTCCAGCTTTACACTACAATCCACGCAAAAAAAGCGTGGGATTTCCGTTTCAATCTGGGCTAGGGCATTTGATTTAAAATAAACATCGTACATTTGATTTCGAATAACAAACTATCAACATGTTAGAAAACACAAAAGAACTAAAACTCGCCGTCCTGATTGACGCCGATAATGTTCCGTACAGCAATGTGAAAGGAATGATGGAAGAAATTGCAAAATTTGGAACTCCAACAACAAAACGCATATATGCAGACTGGACAAAACCAAATGCAGGAGGCTGGAAAAGTGTACTTCTCGAACATGCTATCACGCCCATTCAGCAATATAGCTATACTGTCGGCAAAAATTCTTCTGACTCAGCCATGATTATCGATGCAATGGATTTGCTATATTCAGAAAAAGTAGATGGATTTTGTATCGTTTCTAGCGATTCCGATTTTACACGACTCGCCATTAGATTAAGAGAATCAGGCATGAAAGTGATTGGTATTGGGGAAAAGAAAACGCCAAATTCATTTATTGTTGCCTGCGATAGATTTGTATATATCGAGGTGCTTGACGGTGCAATCCAAAAGAAAGCCCCAAAACCTTCCTCAACAGACAGCAAAAAACCAATAATAAAATCATTAAACAAAATCGATTTACAAACCATAGAACTCATAGAATCAACAATTGAAGCAATTGCCGATGACAGCGGTTGGGCATTTCTTGGCGATGTTGGTAATTTGATAGTGAAGAAAAAACCCGAGTTCGATCCCCGAAATTATGGTTTTCTAAAAATGACTCCAATGCTGAAATCACTAACAGATATTCTAGAAATTGACGAGCGTGATTCTGACAAAAAAGGTATAAAACATGTTTTTGTTCGTTTGCGTTTCAGCTAAAAACAAGGTTCCAATAATCTTAAAAACACCATTAAAGAACGTTATAAATAAACTTTTTGAATTTCATTGTTATAACTTTAAAAAATGAAACTTGTATTTGCATCAAATAACCAAAATAAAATAGTAGAAATTAAGCTATTACTTCCGCCAACTATTGAAATTCTTAGTCTGGAAGACATTGGCTGTTTTGAAGAAATACCAGAAACCGCAAACACAATTGAAGGTAATGCACAATTAAAAGCAAACTATGTTACCCAAAAATATGGTTTTGATTGCTTTGCCGATGATTCAGGACTAGAAATTGAAAGCCTAAATGGAGAACCAGGAGTGCATTCTGCAAGATATGCAGGCCAACAAAAAAACGAGGAAGACAATATCAATAAAGTCTTAGACAAATTAGCAAAAAATCCAAATCGGAAAGCACAATTCAAAACAATAATTGCACTCAATCTTAATGGAACTCAACTACTTTTTTCTGGAACAGTTTCCGGAGAAATCACAACCGAAAGACATGGAAATCAGGGTTTTGGATATGATCCGATTTTTAAAGCAGACGGAATGAATCGGACATTTGCAGAACTATCAATTACAGAAAAAGGAGCTATCAGTCACCGCGGAAAAGCAACAAAATTGCTAATCGACTTTCTATTGAATCAATAAAAAACAAACGCATTTAGGTTATAATAATTTTAAAGTCAGACCTATTTATTAACAAAAAAATTAGCTTCAAAAAAATATTTAAAAAAAATATGTCGTAAAACACTGATAATCAAATAGTATTAAAACGTCAATTCTCTTATTATCATTAGTTATTAACAAATATAAGCCGTACTTTTGCAAAATATTTAAAATATTATATGAATAAATTTGAACAATTAGGATTAAGTGAATCGTTACTGAAGGCGATTTTAGATCTAGGATTTGAGAATCCGACCGAAGTACAGGAGAAAGCGATTCCCCTATTATTGGAAAAAGACACAGATTTAGTTGCGTTGGCTCAGACAG